>JAGGIK010000006.1 GCA_024103515.1 Snodgrassella sp.
TTTCCTTGCTGATCAAGTTTAACCATTTGTGCTTTGAAATCAGCACTGAAAGAGCGTCGTGCGCGTTGTTGTTGATTGATTATTTTATCCTTTTTAGCGTTAAGTTTACCTTATCCCTTAAAAAAGTTGTATGAATTAGTGTTGACTATCCAGGTTATATATACTGTGCCCTTACTGTTAGATACAGTAATAGACTTTCATAAAACATACAATGCTCAGAATATAAATAGATTTCCTATCAGTTTTTTTATATACCATAGAGACAAAATTATTTTAGGTTTTAAAATAATTTTTTTAGGAGTATTGTTAATGCTTTATGGAATATGTTTCAAAAATAAAATTTAGATAAAAAAATATGAAAACCTTATTTTGTATATTATTTTGGCTTTTTTCATTTATTATCAATTTTGGATTGAATAAAATAAAATTAAAGTTCTGGTATATATTTTTACCTATGTTGTTACTCATTCCCATGGTCTTTACGATTGATATTATAGTGGTCAAAATTTTAAATATCAAAACCACTCACAACTATCGAGAAATAGGGGAATCAATAATCATAGCATCAGGCATGTTAACGTTATTATTTTTTGCAAGGATTACATTTCCGGAGGCATTAGATTCATTAATAAAATTTCATAAAACTTATAATGCTCAAAACATAGATAGGTTTCCTATTAGTTTTTTTGTATACCAAAGAGATAAAATTATTTTAGGATTGAAAATAATTTTGTTTTTAGGGTATTTGTTTATTATATATGGAATTTTTTTTAATAGAAATAATTAATGAGCTAAGTTTATATAAGCTGTATTTAGAAGGTATATATATGAATTATAAACAAAAAACAGATACGTTTATCTTTCTTATTTTTGACTTTATTGCTTTATATCAGCAACCTATCCAAATCTATTAAAGAATTTTTAAAGATAAGCTTAATTTAATGCAGCATTCGTGCCAACACAACAAGAAAGTAAAGTAATCAACATCCATGCGTTACTGCAACAGATGCGCAATGACGCTGTAAGGCTATACCGCTTGCTAAACGAACCAGAAGAATATCACTTTATAACCGACATCAGTTATGGCTATGCATCACAACTCAGTATGATCAAAGTATGCTCTGTACTCTTTATCCATTTATCAGTACACCCAGACAAAATTCAAATTTTGTAGCCAAATCAATCCATGCCATGCTTGTGCCTTGTATTTGCACCATAAATATTAATCTAAGTAATTGGGCAAAAAAACAGCTTTGGGCACATCAACAAATCAGCAAAAATAGGATATAGTAATAGGTTATTCATAAAGACATGTATTATGCGCAGTCAAATTATATTTAGCAACTTGCACATTGGGTAAAAAGAAAACCATTAGTCATGGCCATAATTAAACACATACATCAATTGATACAATACTTTCGAGTCCAGATATGCAAAAAATTTATCCGCTGGATGATCTCTGGATCGATAATATTAGTGCTTTCAGCTCTCCTGATCACCAGCTTGTTTAAGCATAAGCTCAGTCAAAGTACCTATCGCGCAGAAAAAGTAATCATCAATCTACCAACGGTCAGCATTAAAACCAATCCGAGCAATTTGAATTTCTGGCGTGACGAAGTAGTTCAGGCCGGTGACACCATTGATATGATACTGACCCGTTTTGGCATTACCAAGGCAGAAATCACCCGCATTACAAATCTTGATATCATTAAAAAACAAGTTCAGCATTTACAGGTTAATCAAGTATTCAGTATTCGCACTGATAATAAAGGTAATCTGACAGATATCCAGTTTTTCAATGATGACGGCAATGGTGAAAAAAATCTGGTAGCACTGAAAAAAAACGGAGATAACTGGCAGGCAGATGTCAGTTCAGTAGATACCGAAACACTACCGACCTTCAAGGCTGTGGTAGTCAAAACTTCGGCTCGAGGTGCACTGGCTCAAGCCGGTATTCCAGTAGAAATACGCGAATCATTACGCGAAATATTCCGCGATAAAATCGACATCAATACCTTGGAAAGTGGCGATAAAATCAGATTAATTTATGACAGCTTGTATTATCGAGGCCAACAACTGGCAACAGGTGACATCCGCGCCGCTGAAATCAGCCATTTTGGCCACTTATATCAAGCCTATTTTTACGAAACAGGTAATGATGGGAACGGACAGTATTATGATACTGCCGGCAAACCTTTACGCAAAGGTTTTACCAGTGCGCCGGTAGAAGGAGCACGCATTTCTTCACCTTTCGGTATACGATTTCACCCTATCCGGCAAACTCTGCGCATGCACAGCGGTATTGATTACGCCGTGGCCAGTGGGACACCCATTCGCGCACCATCAGACGGTATTGTAACCAGTATTGGTGTAAAAGGGGGATATGGTAATGCAATTATGCTGCGTCATAGCGATAGCATGCAAACACTTTATGGTCATATGAGTGCTTTTGCCAATATTAAGGCAGGACAGCATGTTCGTGCAGGAGAAATCATCGGTTATGTCGGCAGTACTGGCGTTTCAACGGGTCCCCACCTGCATTATGAAGTTCTGATTAATGGACAGCCGGTCAACCCAACCAGCGTGGCTCTACCTACTAAAAAATTAAATGTACAAGAGTTAGCCGACTTTAAGCAAAAACTACAGCGCTGGAAACAACAACTGAACAGCATACCTAATATTAGCGTAACCATTGCCCAGCTGGACTAAAATGAGTAGCTAAATCACCTGACTGACCTAATAAATAATTTTATTGCTATCTAAATCCTAGGTAGAACTAAGCGCACTTTGCGCTTACAATAACCATTTCGCCTTTATTGCTAGCCAAATATGAAAATCACCACTTGGAATGTTAATTCACTGAATGTGCGTCTGCCCCATGCTTTACGCTGGCTGGAAGAAAACCAACCCGATATACTGGCTTTGCAAGAATTGAAAATCGATCAAGATAAATTTCCGGAATCTGAATTTGCCAACATTGGCTACCATGCAGCTTGGAATGGGCAAAAAACCTATAACGGTGTAGCTATTTTAAGTAAACACCCTATCGAGAATATTTGTACCGATATTGCTACACTAAACATACCACAAAAACGGATTATTGCCGCAACCATTAAAAATATTCGTATTATATGTGCCTATTGTGTCAACGGCGAAGCCATTGACAGCGAAAAATTTAAATATAAACAACAGTGGTTCCAAGCGTTGCGCGACTATGTCAGAGAGGAACTGCGACAAAATCCGGCCACAATATTACTGGGTGACTTTAATATCGCACCTACCGACGTTGATGTTTATGATCCGCAACTGTGGCAAAACAAAATATTGTGCTCGCCGCAAGAACGAAATTGGTTCAAGCAGCTAACTGATCTCGGTCTGACCGACAGTCTGCATTATCTACATCCGCTTGAAGCTCATTTCACGTGGTGGGATTACCGGATGAATATGTTCAGACGCAAACTGGGGTTACGTATTGACCATATCCTGATTAGCCAAGTTCTCCTGCCAACATTACAAGAAGTGGCCGTTGATAGTGCCACCCGTGGCTGGGAACGCCCTAGTGATCATGCCCCTGTTACAGCCATATTGACCTACCAACATCCATGACAAATACACAATATTATATCGGCTTAATGTCAGGTACCAGCATGGACGGAGTAGATGCCGTAATCGCCAGACTAGCTGGCACCAGCTTTAAAGGAATTTGCTCTCAGGCATTTATCGCTTACCCAGCCAAACTAAAACAACAATTGCTCAATTTGCAAGTACCTAGCCACAATGAACTTCATCACACAGCTTTACTCGCACAACAACTGGCGCAGCTTAATGCCCAGGCCGTCAGTTTGGTATTACAAAAAAGCGGGTTAAAAGCAGTAGACATTAGCGCTATTGGTTGCCATGGCCAAACCATACGCCATGTGCCTGAAAATTACTACAGTCTTCAGCTGATGAATTGGGCTTTACTGGCTGAACTAAGTAACATCACCACAGTGGGAGATTTCCGCAGTCAGGATTTGGCCGCTGGCGGGCAAGGTGCACCATTGATACCTGCATTCCATCATGCTGTTTTTGCTGATCAACAGTCCTGTCGTGTAGTTCTGAATTTAGGAGGAATTGCCAACATCAGTGTACTCCAACCACAGTATTCTCCTTTTGGCTTTGACACCGGTCCAGCCAACATGCTGATGGACGCATGGGTTCAGCAAAACTGGCAGTTGGATTATGATAAAGATGGTGGTTTAGCAAAAAATGGGCAAGTTCTTCCCACTCTGCTTGAGTCAATGCTAAATCATTCCTATTTCAGCCAGCCCTATCCCAAAAGTACAGGGCGAGATCTGTTTAATCTGCAATGGTTACAGCACTACCTTTCGGGCGACGAAAATCCGGTTGATATTTTGCGCACCCTGCTAGAGCTGACAGCGCAAACAGTAGTTAAAGCCATTATGCTAGCGGCACCATCGGCACAAAGCGTCTACGTATGCGGTGGCGGTGCGCAGAATTTATTACTCAAACAAAGATTAACTCAATTACTTCAACCATACAACATTAGCCTCTATACCACTGATGAATTACAATTGCCGGCGCAGCAAGTGGAAGCAGCAGCTTTTGCTTGGCTTGCCGCCTGCTGGTATCAGCGCCAACCAGTGAATGTTCATCATGCCACCGGTGCAACTGGAGCCCGTATATTAGGCTGCGGATATTGGGCTGTAAGTTCCGCAAAAAACCGTTAAAACTTACGCTGAAATAATTAATTTTTTAGTTACCCTTTATAATATAGCCTTGAGAATAATCTTAAGCATTAAGCAAACTCTATAGATTTATGGCCACCACACGTAAAAAGAACACTACAAACAAAAAAACGCTTTCCAAACAGGCCGCTATGCCTAAAGCCATCAAAACCAAACAACCATGGTTAATGAATTTGATTAACGATATCTTCTGGCTAATAGCATTAATGGTGACCTTATACGTGTTTCTTGCACTGGCCAGCTTCAACATGCATGATCCGGCTTGGTCACGTGGCAATATGCAAACAACAGTCTTGATCAATCTGGCTGGCTTAACCGGTGCCTATCTGGCTGATATTGGTTACTACATATTTGGTTTTTCTGTATGGTGGAGTATTTTTACCGCAGCCATCGCGTTATATCACAGCTTTCGCCCTTTGAATGCACGGTCACTGAACACGAATGCAGATGGAAAAAACTATAATGCTTGGTTGGCCATCATCGGTTTGATCCTCATGTTTATTTTCAGCCCCGTGTTGGAAGATCTAATTATCACTACCAATCTTGATGAACATTTGCCTTTAGGCAGTGGCGGTCTGATGGGTCAGACGTGTGGTAAACTACTCCAACTTTTTTTTGGTATGAGCGGCAGTCTGCTAATCAGCGTTTTTATGATGCTGATCGGGTTTTCACTGATTTTGCAAGTATCATGGCTGACTGTGATCGAAAAAATCGGTGCTCAGCTAGAATGGCTATGGTGTAAATTGCTGCGCAAACCACATCGTTTCATCGCTGCTTTTCCCAATCAAAAAGCATTACGCCGCGTAATGAAACAGGCCAAAAACATTAATGCTCATCATATCGATAAACCACCTTTGGCCACCAGCAACCGTAAGTCTGTTACCGTGCGCACCGGTACAATACAACCCGATTTATTTACTTCCGAGCAACCGGAAAATACTGCTTCTAATCATCCAAAATCATCTGTACCAGCAAATAACGAACAACATACCAGTCTGCCAAGCGTTGATCTCTTAGCCAAACCCGATTCTCAGGTGCCGGCTGTCAATGCCGAGCAGTTACAAAAAACAGCTGAACAAATTGAAACAAAACTGAAGGAATTCGGTGTTGAGGTAGAAGTCATCAGCGCCACTACCGGCCCTGTCATCACCCGTTTTGAAATTGAACCGGCGCAAGGGGTTAAAGGCAGCCAGATCGTTAACCTAAATAAAGATTTAGCGCGCTCATTGTCTGTGCAAAGTGTGCGTGTAGTGGAGACCATTGTCGGTAAAACCACCATGGGAATCGAATTACCCAATGAAATCCGCCACAATGTCCTGTTAACCGAAATACTCAATGCCAGAATTTTTCGTGATGCTGAAGACAAACTGACCATGGCAATGGGTAAAGACATAGCCGGAGCCCCAGTAATAGCTAGTCTAGCCAAAATGCCACATTTACTTGTCGCCGGTACCACTGGTTCGGGGAAATCTGTCGGTGTTAATTGCATGATACTTTCAATATTGTATAAAGCACAGCCAGATGAAGTCCGTTTTATTATGGTGGATCCGAAAATGCTGGAATTAAGCGTATACGATGGTATTCCTCATCTACTCGCTCCAGTGGTTACCGACATGAAAGAAGCTGCACAAGCTTTAAACTGGTGTGTAGCAGAAATGGAAAAACGCTACCGGTTGCTGGCTCATGTCGGCGTACGTAATATCAATGGTTTCAATGAAAAAGTATTGGCAGCTAAGAATAACCGTGCACCACTGGTCAATCCATTCAGCCTCAATCCCGATGATCCCGAACCATTAGATAAACTGCCTTATATTGTGGTCGTGATTGACGAATTAGCTGATCTAATGATGGTTGAAGGTAAAAAAATTGAGCAGCAAATTGCTCGACTGGCGCAAAAAGCACGAGCAGCCGGCATACATTTAATTCTGGCGACCCAGCGACCCAGCGTAGACGTCATCACTGGATTAATCAAAGCCAATATTCCAACTAGATTGTCTTTTCAAGTATCCAGCAAAATTGACAGCCGTACTATCCTTGATCAGATGGGTGCTGAAAACCTATTGGGCAAAGGTGATATGTTATTTCTGCCTCCCGGACAGGCTGAACCAACCCGTTTACACGGAGCCTTTGTGTCTGACGAAGAAGTTCATGCCGTCGTTAACTTTATCCGTAAGCAGGCACCGGCTCAATATGTGGAAGGTCTTTTATCAGGAGAGGCAGCAGAAACCACGGTTAATCAAGTTAACCCGAATGCCAATAGTGATGAACTATTTGATCAGGCTGTAGCTTTTGTACTCGACACCCGCAAAACATCCATATCCTCACTGCAACGCCATTTGCGCATCGGCTACAATCGTGCCGCTAATCTGATGGAAGCACTCGAGGCTGCTGGAATTGTTTCAGGCACAGAACTGGGAGGAAGCCGACGCATACTGGTTCATAAAGACAATCTTTAAGCACGCACGGTTTGACCTTTATAAGTTTATTCCTATGTTATTTGTCACCTTATAAAATAGCTAAGTCAATTGGCATAAAGAGCTTAAGGTATTATATCATACCCAGTCTAGCCCTCAATTACTCATAACATACCCAAAAAAAACCGCAATAAAACTCAGTATATTGCGGTTTTTCCAGTTTTAATCATCAATTAACGAACAACAGCCATATTCTCTTTGCCTTTTTTACCAGCATAAATAAATCCAACCACACCGATAACAATCATTGGTAGACTCAGCAATTGCCCCATAGTGAGATTCATAAACAGCAAACCAAGATAAAAATCTGGTTCTCGAGCAAACTCTACAATAAAGCGGAATATTCCATAACCGGCAAGAAATACCATTGAGACCTGTCCAACCGGGCGTGTTTTTTTGGAAAACAGCCAGATAATTACAAATAAAGCAACACCCTCAAGCATAACTTCATATAACTGTGACGGATGACGCGGTAACATATGATACTGTTCCCATATTGCTGACCATTTCTGTGGATCTTTGTACACCATCATCTCATCTTGCCTGAGGGCACTTTGAAAACCCATGGCCCAGAATGCATCCGGATCAGTCACCCTACCCCAAAGCTCACCATTTATAAAATTACCAACGCGTCCACAGGCTAACCCCAATGGCACCAACGGGGCAATGAAATCTGCAACCTGCCAAAATCCTACTTTATGTTTCAGTGCAAACAAATATATGGCAAACAACACGCCCAGAAATCCGCCATGAAATGACATGCCACCATGCCAGACCTTAAAAATTTCCAACGGATTACTTAGGTAAAACCCCGGCTGATAAAATAAAACATAACCCAACCGACCGCCGATAATTACCCCCAAAACCCCCATGGTGATAAAATCATCAAGCATTTTATTAGTAAAAACAGTTTTTCCGTTTTTGATCCTTTTTCGCCCCAACCAAATAAACAAACAAAACCCAGCAATATAACTGAGTGCATACCAACGTATTGCTAACGGTCCCAAATGGAGCAAAACCGGATCGAAATTCGGGTGTATGATCATAACTTACTTATTCCTAAATTTTTGCCAGTACATAGCATTTTGATAATACCATTACGTATACAATACTATATACGATTGATCTATCAGAAGATACTAAGTCAGAATATTAAACTTTTGTAGATAAAATCCATTGTATAAATCAAACACCAACAGTGCTCATAACTGGCACAGCTATAAATCATATAAACATGCTTATCATACAAAATTAATTAATAAGCAAAATTTACTGGGCAACAACACATGTATTTTATGACAATTTAGTTAAGATCTAGATGTTATTCATTATCTAATTGATTCCTATCTATATACCATCGCCGCTGTCATTAACAGAAGTATCTGCACCTGAACGTGCCTCAACACCTTCAAGTATACTTTCTACCAACGGAGGTGGTGGTAACAAAGTATTTAAAGAAAATGCTCCAGCATTTAAAGTTGGGTAATCACTAAAACTGATCTGATAACCGCCGGCACTATTTGATCGTATGCTTGCTTTTGCACCTAACGGAAAAGTCACTTTTTCAGCAATATGTCCAAAAGGAAAGCCAGTAAGTACCGGCAGCTTAGTAAGCCGTACCATCGTCTGAATCACCGAATTCAAAGTATAACTGCTGTCATATATATCCCTGATACCATTCATACGAAAATTACCCAGCACAATTGCTTGTTGACGATTCATGACACCGCTCAAATATAGCGTTTGTAACATCCGCTCAATACGATATGGCTGCTCACCCACATCTTCAATAAACAGAATACCGCCATTAATCTGTGGCATATATGGTGAACCAGCCAAAGCAGCCAATACACTCAAATTGCCACCCCAGAATACCCCATCAGCTTTAATCTGAAAATTCTGCAATTGATTTACCGAGATTGTCATATTCGGACTGCAACTATTTTCAATAAATGAACGCATAGTAAATTCATTCATCTGAGGCTTACCAAACTCACTATATAGCATCGGACCAGCAAAACTACACATATTACCCTTAGCCAGCAACGCTAGCTGCAAAGCGGTCACATCACTGTAACCAAACAGCATCGTGCCATGTTCGTGCATGCGCTTACCCAAACTTTCCCAGTTTATTTTAGGTAAAATACGCATGGCACCATAGCCACCACGTACTCCCATGAGTACTTTAGGAGTATTAACACGACCAGTGGCCACATCCTGAAAATCAGCTGTCCGCTCAAAATCATTGCCCGCAAATCGCTGCGAGCGACGCATATAAGCCTGTTGATTGCTAACCATAAAACCGGCACGGCTTAAGCGCGAGACCCCGAGCTCACAGCGGCTGGTGTTGTCACCAAATCCGGAACTAGCAAAAATACGCAAAGAATTATTCTCATCACTACGCTGCACAGGGGGCGTAGGAGTTGAAGTCGTGGTCACGCTGCCTGTTTTGCCTGTATTACCACAAGCCTGTAACAAACCGGAACCAGCTAAAGCTACGCTTGCACGTAAAAAACCACGACGACCTTGTTGTTGAGTATTCATATCCAACTGCTTCCTGTTATAGCAAAATTTGGTCTGATCCATTGCGAAAGCAAACACAAAACAATCCTAAATCATCAGAACAAATTTGCTCAAAATGTTACTTACCATTTTAAAACCTACTATAACTTACCTTTCAAATTACAATAGGCAATAACTGATTAATAAAGGCATGAATCAGACCACGCCTTAGCGGCCAAACAACCCATGACTACCTTTGAGGAATAACCCGTAATAGGTCCAGCAAAATCTCCCAGCATTCAGCCACAGTAGCCACTTCTACCCGTTCTTTGGGCGAATGCGCCGCACGGATAGTTGGACCAAATGATACCATATCCAATTTGGGTGCTTTTCCGCTTAGAATACCACATTCAAGACCAGCATGAATAATTTGCAAAGGTGGTTGTTGGCCATAATGTTGACTAAATACCCGACTTGTCAGTTGTAACAAAGCCGAATCAGGATTTGGTGTCCAGCTTGGATAATCGGCCATCAACGATAAATCTGCCCCGGCTAAGCGTGCCAGCGCAGCTAGGCGAAGACTTAATTCATCCTTGGGCGTTTCCTTGAGCGAGCGCATCAAACAATGAATCATTAAACCTTCCGAACTGGTTTTAACTACGCCAATATTAGATGATGTTTCCACAATACCAGCAAATGCATCACTCATCCGTAATACACCATTTGGCACAGACAGCAATAAATCCAAAGCTTTTTGCGTTTTGTCAACTGAAGCGGCCTGTAACGCAGCGCAAATAGCCGGCTGTACCTCAAACTTTAAATGTTTTTCTTCAGGCCACTCTGCCGCTATAACTGCAGCAATCGTTGTCACAGCCTGACGTGCAATCGCTTCATCTAGCACAATCACTGCCTCAGCATCGCGGGTTATGACATTACGCAATTCTCCCCCTTCAAAAGAACACAGTGAAAATGGCGTTTGTGCATATAAACTGGCTAATACACGTGCCAACAAAATATTAGCATTGGCATGATTTTTATCAATATCAACACCGGAATGACCTCCGCGCAAGCCTGATACCCTGATCTTACATGCTTTAGCATTAACAGGCTGCCAATCCAGCGCTAAAGTAAAACTAGCATCACGTCCGCCTGCGCAACCAATAAAAATCTCTCCTGCATCTTCAGTATCCAAATTAATCAAATAAGGCATTTGCAGCCATTGTGCATCAAGTGCCTCTGCGCCGCCCATACCGATTTCTTCTTCCACAGTCACAATCAAAGTCAGATCAGGATGAGTAATATCTTCACTGAATATCACCGCTAGCCCCATCGCTAACCCAATACCATTATCAGCGCCCAGCGTCGTATCGTTCGCGCATAACCAGCCTTCCTCAATCCGAGTGGTAATAGGGTCACGCTGAAAATCATGCTCAGAATTTTCACCTTTCTGCGCCACCATATCCATATGAGCCTGTAATGCGATTGGTGCACGGTCTTCCATTCCAGCAGTAGCGGGCTTGATAATCCGTAGATTTCCCTTGGCATCTACTTCAGTCTTCAGACTACGCTGCTGAGCAGCTTCTACAATCATTTCACGAACTGCCTGTTCATGAAATGTTGGATGCGGAATCGCACACAGGCGCGCGAACCAGTGCCACACTGACTGTGGCTGTAACTGTTCTAATTCACTCATGTTATACACTCAATTTACTAGTTATATGAACTGATCTAGCTACTCGCTTAACTATTGACCATTCTTTAATTACAAAAACGTGGTCCTCATCCATTTTATTCATTCTCGTTGAGAATTTTCGGCTACGTCAACCAAAATAGCATGGGAATCTTGCTGACTATAACACCAATCAAAACAGAGATATAATCATCACGCGCAAAAGCGTGACAATTTAACACAAAATAGCTTCACTTACTGTTTTCTACAAACTTTTGGAAGTGAAATAAGCTTACATCATCTTCTAGTAAAGCTAAAAATAATCTTTCAAATCTATAATTAATATAATTTGATTAGCATTATCTGCTATTGATCAACGCAAAATTATTTATATATTTTGCATAATCCTTAACAAAATAGACCGACCATTGGAATTAACAAGCCACTGATGTAACAACCGAATCTGGGCAATAAAACCGATTCTGTTGTAGTCTTATACTCTGTGTACCATTATAATATGATAGTGATAGAAATCATGATAGGAAAATTCAAACATCCCTACACCATCAATGGTGACAGTACATTGCCTTTGCTTATTTTCATTTCGGCATTTAACTTCATTTGATAAACGGAACGTCAGATTGATGAAATCTGAAAACCAATATGCGCTAACTACCTTTCTGCAGCCATCAGCATTAAATACCAACCCAGTGTCTGCTCACACAAATCCCTCTGCTCAAAGGCCTGATCAGGTGTAGTTGTCTATAGTAGGTCATCGGATTGATTATCTGCATAACAATCCGCTGAAAAAATAATCATTTTACAATAAGGTTAGATAACAATTTTCTGAAAAATAATAAAAAACTCAGAACCTAATCGCTGTCTGATCACAAGAGTAAGTACCAGTTAAAATTTTACACCTTTATGCAATGCTACTACACCAGCCGTTAAATTATGGTAACTAACACGATCAAAACCGGCAGAAAGCATCATTTCGCGCAAGGTCTCCTGGTCCGGATGCATTCGGATCGATTCAGCCAGATACTGATAACTTTCCGCATCTTTGGCTATTAGCTTACCCATTAATGGCAACATCTTAAATGAGTAGAGATCATATAGCGGTTTTAACGGTTTGAAAACCTGAGAAAATTCCAGCACCAGCAAAGTACCGCCCGGCTTCAAAACCCGGTGCATTTCCGTCAGTGCTACCTCTTTATGAGTCATATTGCGCAAACCAAATGATACAGAAACCAAATCGAAATAATTACCTGGGAACGGCAATTTTTCTGCATCACATAAAGCCACAGGTAAGATCAGCCCCTCATTAAGCAAGCGATCACGCCCAACTGTCAGCATCGAGGAATTAATATCTGTCAACCACACTTCCCCAGTCCTGCCCACACGCTTGGCCCAGCCACGAGCAAGATCACCAGATCCACCGGCAATATCCAGCACTTTATCACCTTTACGCAGTGGAGCGATGGTAATAGTGAAATGTTTCCATAATCGGTGCATACCACCCGACATCACATCATTCATCACATCATAATTCTTTGCCACTGAATGAAATACACTGGCTACTCGTCCTGCCTTCTCATTTTCATCTACAGTCTGATAGCCAAAATGGGTTTTACGATCGCTCATACGGCACTTTCAAATCAAATATTGTTTATATATAGTTTATCCAATAAATGCCTGCACTCACTTTCCACAAACATTTATTGCGCTAAATCAATCACGAGTGGCACCAGCCATTTGCAACTTTTTTTCATACTCGGCCCAGCGTTCTTTTTGTTGTATAGACAGAGCATGTAAATAATTCCAGTCATACAACCCACTATCATGCCCGTCAGAAAAAGTAATCTTCACAGCATAATTGCCCACCGGTGTTACAGCAGTAACTTTTACATCGCGCTTTCCTGTTTGCAAAACCTCCTGTCCTATACCATGGCCTTGCACCTCTGCACTTGGCGAGAAAACGCGCAAATACTCTGCCGTCAGTTTATAAACAGTATCCACATAAACCAAGATCAAAACCCGCTGACCATGACTCAGGCGAATTTCATTAGGAATCATATGCTTCATTAGCGTTTTTCCGAAAGCATTAAGCAATATTCGTTATTTTAACCGATATAGCATTCACTGCCCACAGACTTTCCTAAGAAAAGTAAGCAGATACCATATAGAAATGAAAGAACGATTTATATACTGACCATAAAGCAGGAACAAAAGAAAACACTTAATCAATTATCCAAAAATTTTTAGCAGAAACCAAACCTATTATAAATACGTTATAAACAGTTGGACGATTGAGCATAAAGCATTAGCCAAATCTAAATATTCGCAACAAAGAAATCACCACATCACTTATTGATGAAAAAGCAGCAACTGGTTTTTATATCTATTCATGACAGCATTTTCTCAATTGATCGTAAACAATGCGAGGATTTCCAACACCTAATGAGATTTGACACCATTACAATAAATTGAAAATAAGGAAATGCCGGTGGAAAGTATTATCCACACTCAAAACAATAAAAAGTTTTAGATACTTATTATAAATAACTTTCTAATCTCGTTACGATCAACTGTAATGTTGTTAACTTTAAATATTTAAGTGCTGATTGCTTAGAGGAATATTATAAAAATTAATTGCATCAATATCACGAACAAAGAAATAAAGTGCTTAAATCCCTATTGTTATTCTAAAATTTAATTTTTTAATAGCAATCCAACCACTAATACATTTTCTACAATGGCAAAACGAAAACTAAAAATACATTTGAGTCTATTACAATAATATTGCCTTTGGAATTGAATATTGCACCGGAAAATATCTTCCCTACTTTGCAAGAGCATCATTAAGAAGTATATTTAGCTAGGCCTATCAACTTATTTAAGGAAAAATAATGCAATCCTCAGCCATTATCGATCATATCGTCAACTGGTTAAGCAATTACGCTAATCATGCACGCAGCAAAGGCTTTGTGGTAGGTGTGTCAGGGGGGATTGATTCTGCTGTCGTGTCAACGTTGGCGGCCAAAACTGGATTACCGACTATCGTACTGGAAATGCCCATACACCAAAAAGCAGACCAAATTGCCCGCGCTCAGGAACATATTAATCAGTTGCAAAAACAATATACCAATGTTGAATCACACCATATTGACTTAACTACTACATTTGACTCATTTGCCACAGTAGTCGATATTGGTGAGAAAACCGAAGAAAAAACCAAACTTGCCTTTGCCAATGCCCGCAGCCGTTTACGCATGGTTACCTTGTATTACTATGCTCAGGTGTGCAATATGCTCGTTGCTGGCACAGGCAATAAGGTTGAGGATTTTGGTGTAGGTTTCTTTACCAAATACGGTGATGGCGGTGTAGACATCAGCCCAATCGCCGATCTGCTTAAAAGTCAGGTATATGAATTGGCAAAAGAACTAAAAATCAATCAAAACATTATTCAGGCTCCGCCTACCGACGGACTTTGGGATACAGACAAAACTGATGAAGATCAGATAGGCGCTACCTACCCTGAACTAGAATGGGCGATGAGTGTCTACAATCAGCACACTATCGAAGATTTCTCCGGACGCCAGCGAGAAGTTTTCACTATTTATGATCATTATCACCGTGCGATGCAGCATAAAATTAATCCAATTCCAGTATGTAAAATTCCAGCAGATTTATTTAAATAAAATATCAATCAGATTGCTTAATCTGATTGATATTTGCCCATTAATTTTAGCTGTGCAATGATCCATCAATTCAAACTTAGGTGTTAACAAATAATCAGGTTATTATTCTTTTCTAAAATAGGAAAATAGCTGTAGATGAATAAATTATTCAAAAAAACGCATGATAAAAATACATTGAATAAATGTAGAAAAGATCAAGTCAGTCATACCGTCGTATAAGTCACATTATAAGCATTTAGAGTCATGTCAGCCATTATTCAACAACAGCATAATATTACAATCATTCATGCCCGCAAGTCAGATAGCCGGGCGTGAGGTTTCCCTTCGCCCAACAGTGAGTATGACATAGATTTATTTATATACAGCCGCTGGAGAAATATCTGACTATTGGAAAGGAAACGGGCCAGCTGAGTTATCCAATTATTGGTGACTTAGATATTAAACAATAAGGTCTAAAAACTTTACAGCTTATTCAAAAATCTAATACAACACTGTTTGAATGGTTGCAATCAACGATTATTTATCAACGGCAAAGGGAAATTAGTCAACAATTGTAGCGATTATGCCATCAATATTTTAATTTAAGGGGAAATATGCATCACTACTTAGGTATAGCTAATAGTGCAATAAAACATCTTGATGGACAAACTATCAAAATTAAAAAAATTTTTTATATCATTAGGCCTCTATTATGTGCACTATGGGGTGCAGCCAAAATAAAGAAATTACTCCCATGGCCATAGCACCCTTGTTGCAATAGCTAGCGCCAGCATTACAAAAAGGTATTTCCAGCCTGATAGCTTAAAAAACACCATTGAAGAATTGCACCTGATTAAACTAAGTTCGAGCCTCTCAGACTTCTTATGTACTTTGATAATATTAACATTCAGCCCTTACCACTTCCGGACTTGCATTCTAATACAGATGATTTGAATTCATTTTTTTATCATAACCTTGCAAAACCATAATCGTCATGAATATAAATGATCTAAAAGCACAAAATCTGATTCATCAGCGGTAGCCGTGCGTACAGACTGGCCACTGAGAATTCAGATAACGATATCAAAGGTGTATTTTATCCACCTAAAACCCAATTTTATGGTCTACACTATGTTGCGCAAATTAGCAACGAAAGTAACAATATTATTTATTATCAACTGGGCCGATTTATTGGGCCATTATTAAACAACAACCTGAATATCATCGAAATTCTGGCTTCAAGAGCGATTGTATACTTTATCAACACCCATTGATGCAGCAACTTACACTTCAATTGTTTTTATCGAAACAGAGCTGTCAGACATTTGTAAATTATGCCTACTCGCAAATTAAAGAAGCCAAAGGTTTGAATAAGAAAATAACTAATCCGCAGTAAAACCGTCCTTGATTTCTACTATATTGTCGAAAACCAACAAACTATCCCGTTAAATCGATGGTTGTAATAACGCCAATGGCAACAGCATCTTTGTGAACTGGTAAAGGTTACGCATACCCATGATTTATATGCACTGTATTTCGATCAAAGCAATACCAGAAACTATCGTAGCATCATACAACAAGAAGGATTGAGCAACATCTGTTTGTCTACCGTCCCGTCTACAGAACCGATTACAGCCTACTTAAATTTCAATCGGGATGGCTATTTCAGCCATTGCCGTGAATATAAATCCTATCCACAATGGTTGCACAATCGTAATAAACAACGTTTCCTCATCAATTCAAAAAGCGGACAAGACTCTGACACCAAAACATGATACATACAATTCGTCTTTTACAAGTAGCTTTGGAAATACTAAAGTATGGCACAGTTACCCATAAGCGGCCAACCTGGAGAGAATTACTGGATATCAAACATGGTAAATTTTCATATGCTGAAATTCTGAATAAAGCAGACAACTTGGTTAACCAAATAAATGATGCCAGTAAGCGAAGTTGTTTGCCGGAAGAACCTGATCAACACCAAACCATGCATATTCTAGTCAACATGCGTACATCGTTGTACAACAATTGATCACACGCCTACAGTGTCTATTGCTAATTTTGCTTTTAGTCGACAACTGGCGGAGAAATTATACTACTTGTTTCAGGATTGTATATTCAATAAGCATAATATTATTTAGTACGATACCGGTCTGTCAATGTCATAAATCAATTGCTGTTCTTCACTTATCTACATCTTATGCTTTAGGTTATTAATCAGATAATAGCTCTTCAAAATTACAAGCAGCTACAGTAGACAATTTATCACCACAACACTTAATTTATTCATATTAATAATTATTTCATTCAAACATAAGGAGGACTGTCAAAATCCCCCTTTTTTATTACTTATATAGCTAAAACCATGACACCAAGTATTTGGTTTATTTGCAAACCTAAAAGCCTTTACTTTAATAAGCTACAAATATATTCAATCACTGCATCTATGGCGATTTCCGTCGCCTCCGTATCCTTACGCGCCTGATATTCCACCTTACCTGCTTTCAAACCGCGGTCACCGATGACAATTCGGTGCGGTATACCGATCAGCTCTGAATCATGTAGCAATACGCCCGAACGCTCATCGCGATCGTCCAACAAAACATCTATCCCTACCTGCTGCAATTGTGCATATAAATCATCAGCGGCAGCTTTCACAGCAGTAGATTTTTTATAATTCATCGGCACGATCACCACCGTAAACGGTGCCATCGCTTCTGTCCAGATAATACCGCGTTCATCATTATTCTGTTCAATTGCTGCAGCCACCACACGGGTAATGCCAATACCATAACAACCCATTTCAAGAACCACATTTTTGCCACTCTGATCCAGTACCGTGGCCTGTAAAGCTTCAGAGTATTTGGTTCGCAGCTGAAATACATGCCCGACTTCAATTCCGCGTGCCAATTTAAGCGTACCTTGACCACACGGGCTAGGGTCACCGGCAGTCACCTCGCGCAGATCGACAAATTCCGGTTCAGCTGCATCACGTCCAAAATTAAAACCACTATAATGATAATTATCCTCATTGGCACCGATAACCCAGTCTGTCCCATTGGCAGTAGCCAAATCAGCATATACCCTGCCTGCAAAGCCAACTGGGCCCAGAGAACCTCCGTGGGCACCAGCAAAAGCAGCCTCAATTGCACCAGCCGAAGCCATTGTTAACGGCACTTTAACTCCGGCAAGTTTTTCTGCTTTAATTTCATTCAGATGGTGATCACCACGCACCAGTAACAGCACCACTGATCCTGTTTCCTCACCTTCAACCACCACTGATTTTAAAGTTTGTTCCGCAGGAATAGTTAAAAATTCAGTCAGTTCTTCGATAGTACATACATTTGGCGTATACAGCTTGGTCAGACTCTGACTAGCAGACTGTCGCTCTCCTTTAAGTGGCATTGTGGTAGCTAACTCAACATTAGCAGCATAATCAGACGCATCACTATAAGCAATAACATCCTCTCCACTCTCTGCTAACACCTGAAACTCATGTGAACCAGTGCCACCAATACTACCCGTATCGGCCGCTACCGGCCGGTAATCCAACCCCAACCGGTCAAAAATCCGACAATAAGCATTGAACATATCCTGATAGGTTTGTTGCAGCGATTCAAAAGTTGTGTGGAAAGAATAAGCATCTTTCATTACAAATTCCCGCGCACGCATTACTCCGAAACGAGGCCGTACTTCATCGCGAAATTTAGTTTGAATATGATAAAAATTAAGAGGTAACTGTTTATAGCTGCGTATCTCACTGCGAACAATATCGGTAATCACCTCTTCACATGTTGGCCCTAGACAGAATTCACGTTCATGTCGGTCATTAATTCGTAACAATTCCTTGCCGTAAAACGACCAGCGGCCGCTTTCTTGCCATAACTCAGCAGGTTGTACCACTGGCATTAACAACTCAATTGAACCGGCACGATTCATTTCTTCCCGAACAATGTGCTCAACCTTACGCAACACCCGCAACCCCATGGGCATCCATGTATACAATCCGCTGGCAAGGCGGCGAATCATTCCGGTACGCAACATAAGTTTATGACTAGCTAACTCCGCCTCAGCCGGTGCTTCTTTTAAAGTCGAAATATAGAACTGACTGGCTTTCATAGATATCTCCCAAAATAGCCGTCATTGTACCAGCCTCCGGCCGGAAAAAAAGCCTATCACTGTTACATTATCCACAAAGCACCATCCCAAACTCACATAACGCAATAATCGCTATAGACATGGTATGATTAAATATATTTAACTGCATACTTACACTTATGAATTATCTACTTATCTTTAGTAGCCGATTTGGCTATACCCATAAGATCGCTCAAAAATTGGAAGCCCAATGGACTGCTGCGGGTATGACAGTGCATACAGTTAATCTGAACGAAGCGCCATCACTGAACCAAGATGATTACGATAAAATTATTATTGGAGCCTCAATCCGCTACGGCCACTATGCTCCCAAATTAACCAAATGGATCAACCAAAACCAGCACATTCTTGATCATACCCCCAGTGCATTTTTCAGTGTCAGTATCCTAGCTAATAAACCACATCGCAATACGCCGCAAACACACACTTATACACGCAAATTTTTCCAAAAAAACACATGGCAACCTGACATAGTTGGCATCTTTGCCGGAGAGTTACATTATGCAAAATATAACTTAATCGATCGCTACCTGATGCAGCTAGTCATGAAACTAAATAAAGGTGAGACAGATTTGAATGCCCATATAGAATACACAGACTGGCAAAAAGTACGCCAATTTGGTGAACTGGTTTTAACAATTTAATAGATCAATATATTTGAATGAATAAAGACATAGCTTTATAAAAAATAATCACCTCTTAAATAACGGCTATGCTTCCACTTAAGCTGCGTCTTAATATAAAAAAACTGACTTTATCCAAAAGATAAAGTCAGTTTTCGGAGTAGGCTCAATATTTTAACATTGAACTATACAAATCTGTCTTTTGTCTGAGGCCGATTTACAGGTGCATCCCAGTTAATTGCGCAGTATCCAAAGCAATCATCAGCTCTTCATTAGTTGGTACCACCAACACACAACCTTTGCTGTCTTTCGTGCTGATTACACCAGCTTTGCCAAAGCGTGCATCCAAATTGGCATCAGGGTCAAGCGTAAGGCCGAATACATGCAGGTAGTTAACAACTTTTTCACGCATAACATTAGAATTCTCACCAATACCACCGGTAAACACCAGCGCATCCAAACCGCCTGCAGCAACAGTCATGCTGCCCACATATTTAGCCAGACGATAAGCAAACACGCTTAAAGCTAACTCTGCACCTTGATCACCACTGGCTGCAGCTTCTTCTAAAGCACGGCAGTCATTAGAAAGATTAGATAAGCCGAGCATACCGCTTTGTTTATTCAACATTTCGGTAACCTGATCAATGCTCATATTAGCGTTGGCCGCCAAAAATGAGAAAATACTTGGATCAATATCACCACTACGAGTACCCATCACTAGACCTTCTAGCGGAGTCAACCCCATACTGGTATCCTGTGATTGACCATTTTTAACCGCAGTGATAGATGCACCATTACCCAAATGAGCAATCACCATGCTCATCTGATTAATATCACGATTCAAAATAGCTGCGGTTTCCTGAGCAACAAAACGGTAACTCGTACCGTGTGCACCGTAACGACGGACACCATATTTAGTGTATAAACTAGTTGGAACAGCGTAGTGAAAAGCATGCGGAGGCATTGTTTGATGGAAAGCTGTATCAAACACCGCAACCTGAGGTAATTGTGGAAACGCCTGCTGTGCAGCCTGAATACCTAGAATATGCGCAGGATTGTGCAACGGTGCCAGTACAATACATGCCTCAATATCACGCATCACTTCAGGAGTAATCACAGTAGACTGAGTAAAGCGTTCACCACCATGTACCACACGATGACCAATGGCTTTCACTCCATCGTATAAGCCCAGCTGTTTCAGTTCTTCCAATAATGCCATGACCGCAGCAGTATGATCATGCGGAGCATTCAAATCATGTTTGTTTTTCTCACCATTAACTTTAAAGGTGATATAAGCATCAGGCTGACCAACTTTTTCAGCCAAACAGCTCATTAAAATTTCTTTTTTGGCTACATCCATTACCGCAGCTTTTACAGAAGAACTACCACAATTCAGTATTAATACCAAATCTTGATTACTCATATTAATTGATTCCTGTTTATGATTACTTTAGACATTAAAAAGAACATAAATTCTTTAAAAATTAATGGGCAAACAGCGTTCGAGCACCAGTGAAACGCTGATTAAAATAGGGGCTATCTAGTTTGGTAATACGAATCATTCCATTACTGGAAGGCGCATGAATGAATTCACCATTACCTATATACAAGCCGATATGGGAATAATTCTGACCATTGGTATTAAAAAAAACCAAATCTCCTATCTGTAAATCACGCTTGCGGATTGGAGCAGAGACCGCGGCGATATCGCGCGCGGTTCGAGGCAAATTTACTTGCAATGCCTGCTTGTAAACATATTGCACCATTCCACTACAATCAAAACCATTTTCACGGCTGCTGCCACCATAGCGGTAAGGCGTCCCGATCAGGCTCATGCTCTGCAACAATAATTCCTGACTGCCAACCGCATGACTGACTTTGGTAATTCTGATCGGCTTAAGACCAGAATTAGGTAGCAAGACCACCTTTTTTTTACCTGTATCACCACAAGCAGCCAGAACCAGAACCAGCGTACTCAGAAAAGTACGCCGCTGTGCATTACATGTAACCATTATATTTACCCTAATTAACCCAAATTGATTACCATTTTTTAATGCTCCAATTCGTATTGTAGCATGAGCCTATGACAATATCTGTATCCAAATAAAATAACCGCCCTTTCCTTACCATCTCTAACTTTGTCGTACAAAACCTACAAAAGACTAATTGTATTTAATATTTATATTTTTTTCAGCTTGACAGTGCTCAATGGCAAGAATAGAGTATATGCACTAATTTAGATTATAAACTCTATTTATTACTGAGTTAAACTGATAACAACTGCAGATATATATATTTGAATCAGACAGCTTTAACTCAAATATCTACATCAAGAAACAGGACGTAACATGCAGCAATTCTCACCCCTCATCATCCGTGATCGTCATTTAATACCAATAGTACAAGGCGGTATGGGCGTTGGCGTTTCTGCCTCAAGTCTAGCCAGTGCGGTGGCTCGGGAAAACGGTGTAGGTACCATTGCAAGCGTGGATTTACGGCATTTGCATCCTGACTTACTGGAACAATCTAAAGAGCATCCTACCGAAGAAAAATACGATAAACTCAATCGCATTGCACTGGATCGTGAAATCAAATCGGCGTTGGCGCAGTCACAGGGTAAAGGCATGATTGCTGTTAATGTCATGAAAGCAGTTAAAGATCATCATGCTATGGTGCAACAATCGTGTGAATCCGGTGCTCATGCCATTGTAATGGGTGCGGGCTTACCTTTAGATTTACCGGAAATGACTACCGACTTTCCTAATGTTGCATTATTACCAATACTTTCAGAATCCAGAGGAATTGGCATTGTGCTTAAACGCTGGATGAAAAAAAACCGCTTGCCAGACGCCATTGTGATCGAGCATCCTGCTCATGCTGCTGGGCACCTTGGTGCTCCAACCGTGACAGGGGTGAATGATGAACGTTTTGAATTTAAACGTGTACTGGAAGAAACCTTTGAATTATTTAAAAAACTAGGACTAGAAAGGGAAAAAATTCCACTAATCATTGCCGGTGGTATGGCTAATTTTCAGAAAATAACAATCGCCTTAAAAGAATGGGGTGCCGCAGCCGTTCAGATTGGTACAGCATTTGCCGTAACGCAAGAAGGTGATGCTCATATCAATTTTAAAAAAATGCTTGCTGGCGCTGAGGGGGAACAAATAGTTGAATTCATGTCAGTAGCTGGCCTACCTGCTCGCGGAGTGAAAAATAAATTTCTGGATAGCTACCTGAAACGTGAAACCATTTTACAAAATAATGCCAAAGCAGATCCGCGCCGATGCACTCAGGGCATAAACTGTCTGTCCGTCTGTGGCTTACGTGACGGTCTTGATAAAGTTGGTCAGTTTTGTATTGACTTAAAATTGGCCGCGGCATGGCGCGGTGAAACGGATAAGGGCTTATTTTTTCGCGGCAAAGACCCTCTGCCTTTTGGTCATTCCATCCGTAGTGTGAAAGAAACCATTTCTTATCTTTTAACCGGGGAAATATTGCCTACACAGAAAACTGCCTAAAACCTTAGTATAAACAAAGAATCTTTAAAATTTAAACCACAGCAATATTGGCTACTGTAAAATTACAGTGTATGCTGATAAAGCTGCTTCGTTTAAAACCGATCATACTTTGTTAATTAATGATAACATTATGGCTATAGAATTCTGTGTGCGAAATGATTATGAACCCTAGACTTGAAATGCTGCAACCCTATCCTTTCGCCCGTCTGCGCAATCTTATGGACGGATTGGAAGCCCCAGCCAATTTAAAACCCATCTATTTACACATTGGGGAACCAAAACACCCCACGCCGACAGTATTAAAACAGGCCATGATCGATCATCTGGATGGTTTAGCAGCTTATCCAGTTACAGCCGGCTTAGCACAAATGCGTCAGACTTGCTCACAATGGCTATCCCGTCGTTATCAGGGAGTCCATGTTGATCCAGACACCGAAATATTGCCAGTACTTGGCAGCCGCGAAGCATTGTTTGCGTTTACTCAAACAGTCATTAACCCAACCGACGAACATAAACCAATAGTTATCAGCCCAAATCCTTTTTATCAAATTTATGAAGGAGCTGCATTGCTGGCGGGAGCTCAAATAGAATATGTAAACTGCAATGCTCCGCATTTTACTCCTCAATGGGATCAAATTAATGCAGACACATGGCCACATGTGCAACTTGTTTTTGTTTGCTCACCAGCCAATCCCAGTGGAGCGGTGATGAATCTGGCCGATTGGCAGGAATTATTTGCCTTACAAGATCAGTACGGTTTTGTTATTGCATCAGATGAGTGCTATTCAGAGATATATTTTGATGATCATAACAAGCCATTAGGCGTACTTGAAGCAGCAACAAAATTAGAGCGATCATTTGAAAAACTGGTTATGTTTACCAGTCTGTCCAAACGCTCCAACGCCCCTGGCTTGCGTTCAGGATTTGTTGCCGGGGACAGTAAATTACTGGCTGATTTTTTACTGTATCGCACTTATCATGGCAGTGCCATGAGTTTACCAGTTCAAAACGCCAGTATTGCCGCCTGGAGCGATGAAGACCACGTTATCACGAATCGCAATCTATACCGTGAGAAATTTACAAAAGTACTACCGCTGCTGCAACAAAAATACATTGTTCAGCAACCAGATGCATCTTTCTATTTATGGCTAGCAGCACCTCAAGGTGATGATTTAGCCTTTACCCAATCATTGTGGTTAAAAGCAGCTATTAAGGTATTGCCGGGACGGTTTTTAGCACGAAATACCATCCATGGCAATCCAGGTGCAGGCTATGTGCGTATTGCTTTAGTTTCAGAATTAGATGAGTGTTTGGAAGCAGCCACACGTATGGTAGAAATCAATTTCTAAAAACTCATGAATACATTTGTCTCAAACTGATTTTAGAACCAAGTAAAATCCCATCTAAATCAACTAGTTTAAATTTTCAATATAGATCTTCATTGTCAAAAAAAATGAGCCATTTACTAGGAATTAAGTAAATGGCTCAGAATATCTATCCAATAAACTTTATCTAAATTTCTCAAGTAATACAGCAGCAACACAGGCCCAGCAACAATAATTGCCAAACCCATACGATCAAAGTTCTTACAGATAAATTATCTCATTGGGCATTAGAATTTTAACCCTCTGTATCAAAATATTATTATACTGAATAACTGTTTTTCCAGTGATGGTCTGAGCAAAAAACCAAACTATAGCTCGTAGGGCAAACTTGGTTTTATTTATCATGTCAGACAATTTTTTACTGCGTCTATTCAATATTCTGTACTTGTTCACGCATCTGTTCAATTAGCACTTTCAGTTTGACAGAGGCCTGCGTGCATTCCATCGCAAATGCTTTGCTTCCTAAAGTGTTAGCTTCTCGATTTAATTCCTGCATCAAAAAATCCAACCTTTTTCCAACAGTACCTTGATGTTCATTAACCAGACGACGTACCTCAATAATATGTGTTTGCAACCGGTTGAGTTCTTCATCAACATCCACTTTTTGCATAAACAACACAAATTCCTGTTTCAGTTTCTCTGCATCAACCTGTTCAACTGCTTCACGCAACCTGTTTTCCGCTTTAGCAATATGATTCTGCAATAATTGTGGAAAAATCTGCTGCACATCAGCGACAATAACATTCATATCCTCTAAACGCGCCAATAAATGCTGCTGCAACTTTTCGCCTTCTCGCTGCCGAGCTGCTATAAACTCTGTCAATACCTGTTTAAGCAGGCTTAACACCTCAGCGATTAATTCATCCTTATCTTCATTTTGTGCCATCAGCACACCCGGAAAATGCAGGATATCAGCCACAGTCAACTTACCTAGATCATGATGCTTCATGCACATCTGCTGATTAAACGATACTAGCTGATCTACCAAATTTTCATCAATTGGAAGTTCATTATTATTTTGTCCAGGTAATCTCTGAATCTGAATACGACATTCCAACTTACCCCGCATAATTTGCGCACTGATCATTTCGCGCATTTTACTTTCCAGCGTTCGTAACTCTTCTGGAATTTTAAACTGAATATCCAAATATCGATGATTAACAGCACGAAGCTCCAGATTGATCTGACGACTACCGCATTGCCCTGAACCATTTGCATAGCCAGTCATACTTTGTAACATTATTTTTTCCCTTAAAACAAATTCACTGCCTAATAAAATTCACCTATTTATCGTCTCAAGTATAACCAAAAGGCCACTTCAGGCAAAAGCTTATTATTAGTCACATCAGTATTACAGATATATAATCTACTACCCATCAACCATAAAGTCTTCCCTATCATGACAAAAACCATTACTACCGAACGTCAAAACCGTGCAGCTAACGAATTGCGACCGCTGCAAATTATCCCCCACTTCTTACCACAAGCTGACGGTTCTGCCCTTATCTGTTGTGGCCATACCAAAGTAATCTGCACGGCCACTATTGACGAAAATGTCCCTCTTTTTTTAAAAGACACTGGCCGCGGCTGGATAACAGCGGAATATGGCATGCTGCCAGCCTCTGCCAACGGGCGTATGCGCCGCGAAGCCGTGGCCGGCAAACAATCCGGTCGCACTCAAGAAATTCAACGTATAATCGGACGTTCTTTGCGTGCCGTGATTGATATGGAAAAACTGGGTAGCCGGCAAATACTGATTGATTGTGATGTCATTCAAGCTGACGGAGGCACCCGCACAGCCAGCATTAACGGTGCCTATGTAGCCCTTTGTTTGGCAATCAACAAGCTTCTCAACAGTGGAAAAATTAGTGAAAACCCCATTCGTGAAGCCGTGGCAGCGATTTCTGTCGGCATCGTTAATAATACCTTATTCCTAGATTTGGATTATCCAGAAGATTCCGGTTGCGAAGCGGACATCAATATTGTCATGTCAGCATCGCAGAAACTAATTGAGATACAGGGAACCGCTGAAGGCTCGCCGTTTAGCGTGCAACAACTAACCGATTTAATTACCCTGGCACAACGAGGTATCGGTCAAATTATGCAGGAGCAACAAAAAGCCATTGCTGCAAGTACAACTTACCTGAAAAATAAATTTTAGATTTAAATAAAAATCAAACTTCAATTCAAATGAACTTATTATCATGATACGAATAGTGCAAATACAGTCTATTTTATTACTCAAGATAATCAACCTTTGGTCATACAGATATAATCAAACAAAAATTTAAATTATTCAGTTCATGCATTAATGAATTAACTTACAAAAATGCGGAGCCGGCAGCTGAATGAGATAAAATGGATAAAACCGGTTAAAACTAAAACTTCAAAATCTAGATCCATATAAAATAGCATAAGAAACAACAGATTCAACCCAGCAGATTTCCATCATCATACTTATCCATATGGTTTATTTTTTCCACCGGATTGATAAAAGCAAAACTAACTTAACTCCAACAACAATACTCAAATCAATGCACAATGCCTATAAAATATAGTTACCAAAAGGAAATATACATGTAAATCATCAATAAAAATCATTTTTTACTTTATATTGGCATACCTCACAACATATCAATTTTTCTCAGCAAATACCTGTTTGTAGTTTTCTGGCTAATAAAAAATCTTTCAGCAGCTTGTTTTTATATTACAAAAATGCTAAAAAGAATCCTTTTAACAAAACTTCAAACAGGCTGTGGCAACACTGCAGCCAAATCTTCATTGACACCAAACTTAATTTAGAAAGCAAGCAGTATTATGGCGTTAATCGTACAGAAATACGGCGGGACCTCAGTAGGATCAGTTGAACGCATTAAAAATGTTGCCAAACGCGTGGCACAAGCAAAAGCCAATGGTGATTATATTGTGGTAGTAGTATCGGCCATGAGTGGAGAAACCAACCGGCTGGTGGCTTTGGCACACGAAATACAAGAACAGCCCGATCCTCGCGAAATGGATGTGGTTTTATCAACCGGCGAACAGGTAACTATCGGGCTACTGGCTATGGCCTTACAAAATCTAGGCATAGCAGCCAAAAGCTATACTGGCTGGCAGGTAGCCATCAAAACAGATAATGCCCACACCAAAGCACGCATCGATACGATTGATCAGGATAAAATCCAGAATGACTTAAAAGCCGGTAAAGTAGTCATTATTGCCGGATTTCAAGGTATTGATGTCGACAATAACATTACTACCCTCGGTCGTGGTGGCTCTGATACTTCTGCTGTCGCCATGGCCGCGGCATTAAAAGCAGATGAATGTCAGATCTACACAGATGTGGACGGCGTTTACACCACAGATCCACGAGTGGTACCAGAGGCTCGTCGACTCAACACCATTTCCTTTGAAGAAATGCTCGAATTAGCCAGTCTAGGCAGTAAAGTACTGCAAATACGTTCAGTTGAATTTGCCGGCAAATACAAAGTGCGTCTTCGTGTATTGAGCAGTCTTGAGCAAGGCGGGAATGGCACATTGATAACATTTGAAGAGGATAATAATATGATGGAACATGCGGCAGTATCCGGTATTGCATTCGATAAAAATCAGGCACGTATTAACGTACGTGGTGTTCCCGATACTCCGGGAATGGCCTCACAAATCTTGTGTGCCGTAGCCGATGCAAATATCGAAGTCGATATGATTATTCAGAATGTCGGCTCGGCTGGTACTACCGATTTCTCCTTCACCGTCCCCCGCAGTGATTATCAGCATACTCTGGATATTTTGCACGATGTACAGAAAAAAATCGGTGCTCGTGAAGTGTGTGGCGACGATACAGTCTGCAAAGTATCAATTGTCGGTATGGGCATGCGTTCCCATGTTGGCATTGCCTCCACCATGTTCCGCACACTGGCTAATGAAAATATCAATATTCAAATGATCTCCACTTCGGAAATTAAAGTTTCAGTGTTAATTTTCGAAAAATACCTTGAGCTAGCCACCAGAGTATTGCATCAAGTATTTGAGTTAGACAAAGAAAATGTAAATTAAGTGTAAAAAAATAACATTTAATCCAGCTAAAATATAATTGTAGGCCGGCTGAAAATTTCAGTCGGCCTACAATTATTGTACAATTAAAAAATTTGCTTAATCACCATCCGATCTATGTCCTCTACTTCAAAACGCGAGTATGAAAATAATAAGCTCGTCAAACGCCTCCGTCATCAGGTTGGGGCGGCCATTAACGACTATCAGATGATTGCTAATGGTGACAAAATCATGGTTTGTCTTTCTGGTGGTAAAGATAGCTATGCTCTTTTGGACATCTTGCTTCGATTACAAAAGTCAGCCCCAGTTCAATTCGACATACTGGCAGTCAACCTTGATCAGAAGCAGCCTCAATTTCCAGAGCATATATTACCAGAATATTTGACCAGTCTAGGTGTACCTCACCTGATCATTGAAGAAGATACTTACAGTATAGTCCGACGGGTGATAGATGAAGGTAAAACCACCTGTGGCTTATGTAGCCGTCTGCGTCGAGGCATTTTATACCGAGTTGCCAAAGAAAATGGCTGTACCAAAATCGCTTTGGGACATCATCGTGATGATATTGTTGAAACCTTATTTTTAAACATGTTTTATGGCGGCAAACTTAAAGCCATGCCACCAAAATTACTGTCTGATAACGGCGAACATATCATCATTCGTCCACTAGCCTACGTTAAAGAAAAGGATTTGATCCGCTACGCTCAGATACAAACATTTCCGATCATTCCTTGCAATTTATGCGGTTCACAACCCAATCTGCAAAGGCAGGTTATCAAAGAGATGTTGCAACAATGGGACAAACAATTCCCTGGGCGAATCGAATCCATGTTCTCAGCGCTACAAAATGTCGTTCCATCCCACCTAGCCGACAATCAACTTTTTGATTTCATTAACTTACAGCATGGACAAGAGCTGTTACACGGTGGCGATATCGCATTCGATCGTCAAAACTTTGACGCCCACTTCACCCATAATAAAGGTGAAGAATTAAGCAATTACTCCAAACAAAACAAACGTATTATTAATATTTTAGATTCACGGCAATAAGCTTATGAGCTCTTCTGTAAAAAAACTGACTCCAGCCAAAGCCATGGTAGCCGCCATCAGTGGCTATGCCATGGATGGTTTTGATTTGCTAATACTTGGCTTTATGCTGACAGCAATCAGCACTGACTTAAACCTTGACCCTTCACAGGCAGGTTCTCTGGTTACATGGACCTTAATTGGTTCAGTAATCGGTGGCATCATATTTGGTCACTTAAGTGATCGCTTTGGTCGTGTGCGCATGTTATCCATGACCATCCTGATGTTTGCCGTATTTACCGGACTGTGTTCTATTGCTCAAGGGTATTATGATTTACTGATTTATCGTACTCTGGCCGGTATGGGACTGGGTGGAGAATTTGGTATAGGTATGGCAATGATTGCTGAAGTCTGGCCGGCAACTAAACGTAACCGCGCCTCGGCCTACGTGGGCATCGGCTGGCAACTGGGCGTACTGGCTGCCGCATATATCACCCCTTTTCTACTAAACATCATTGGCTGGCGCGGCATGTTTCTAGTCGGTTTGTTTCCTGCTATCGCATCTTATTTTATCCGTCACGACACCAGCGAACCTGCACAATTTACCCAAGAAAATATAATCCAAGGACAGTTATCTTTCATTGCCCGTTTGCAGCTACTCGTCAGAGATCGCCAAACAACTAAAACCAGCCTCGGAATTTTTATTTTATGCGCTGTACAAAACTTTGGCTATTATGGTTTAATGATCTGGATGCCAAGCTATCTGGCCAAAAAATTAGGTTTTAGCCTTACAGCATCCGGTAACTGGACTGCAGTTACCGTCATTGGAATGATTATCGGCATCTTACTATTTGGTTATCTCGCTGATCATTTTGCCCGCTGGAAAATATTCCTGATTTATCAATTCGGTGCGTTCATAATGGTTGCCCAGTATGCTCAGCTTGAGGATCCAACTGCATTACTAATTTGTGGTGCCATTATGGGCCTGTTTGTCAACGGCATGATTGGCGGTTATGGTGCACTAATCTCTGATAATTTCCCGCCGCATGTTCGCGCAACTGCCCAAAATGTACTATTTAATCTAGGACGCGGTGTCGGTGGTTTGGGGCCACTGGCTATTGGATTCTGCGTCAAAGAATGGTCATTTTATGCCGCACTATGTTTATTGGCCTCAATCTACCTGTTGGATATTATTGCCACTTTATGGCTGATACCCAAACAGAATCACATACCGCCCGAAGATGATAATCTAGGTGTAATCGGCTGACCACCTTTTCAGAACAGTGCAGACTCATTACAATCTGCACTGTTTCTTTATTATCATTTAACCAGATCATTATGCCAGCATTTACAAAAATCATTTTATATACCGCTAAAGATGGTTTCGCCCAATTCAAAGAAGAAAAAATTATCTTAGACCAAGGGAATGAACAAAGTCAGCTATCACCGTGGCTGACTGCAACAGGAATACAATTTCGCCATAGTCCTATTGGATTCCAGAGCGATTTTCACTGCACCGATAAACCCCAATGGTTATTTGTTTTACAAGGCATCATGGAAATCGGCCTAAGAGATGGAACAACTCGCCGCTTCGGTCCCGGAGATTATTTTTATTCTGCAGACACACTGCCTGAAAACGTCAATTTTGATCCAAGCATACATGGCCATTGCAGCCGCTTGATTGGTAACTTACCATTAATAACTGCTTTTGTTTGCGATTAACCATCTATCATAGAAGAAATGAAATATGCCAACACCCATGTTATTTACATTACCGGATGATCAAGGACAAACATTTAATGCTTCCGAGCATTTGCCATTAATAATCTATTTTTATCCCAAAGACAACACACCCGGCTGCACAACCGAAGCACAGCAATTCAGTACACTATTGCCTCAATTCCAGCAATTGGGATATACGGTAGCTGGAATATCCCGTGATAATCAAAAAAGTCATCAAAATTTCATCTGCAAATTCAGCTTGGAGTTAACCTTGTTATCCGATTGTGACGAAAAAGTTTGTCGTCAGTTTGATGTTATTAAAGAAAAAAACATGTATGGAAAAAAAGTTTTTGGCATCGAACGAAGTACCTTTGTACTGAATCAACAAGGTTTGATCGTCCATGAATGGCGCAAAGTTAAAGCGCTAGGCCATGCACAGCAAGTATTAGCAACCTTACTTAATACACATGCATAAATTTATTTATCATGCACCATGCTGTTCTTTACTTTTGCAATTTAACGACCAGCACCAGCTGCAAAAAATTGACTGGTTGCAACAGCAGAGCATTACCCAACCAAAACTTACCGGCCAATGGGCGCACAAGCTAGATGCCTATTTTGCCGGCGAACTACAAAATTTCGATTACCCGCCGTCATCTGCCGGTACCCCTTTTCAACAAAAGGTATGGCAGGCCATAGCTCAAATACCTTATGGAAAAGTTGCCTCCTATGGTGATATTGCCCGCATCATCGGCAGCGCACCACGTGCCATTGGCCAAGCTTGTGGTCGTAATCCATTACCAATCATTATTCCATGTCACCGGGTTGTTTCCGCACAAGGACTTGGGGGATTCAGTCTGGGTAAAAGAGATTTTGAATTAAGTATCAAACGTTGGCTGCTGAGCCATGAAAGAGCAATATGGTAGGCGAACACCTCCCCTCATCACTGCAAGAACCAATTGAATCCTTACTGGAACATTTATGGCTAAGCGAACAACTGGCCCACAATACACTTGAAAGTTACCGACGCGATTTAACTAAAATTGCCCAGCGCTTACAGCACCAGCAACTGGACTGGTTCAATGTCGATTCATTATCTCTGGCCAACGCCATATTCGTTGCTGAAGAAAAACCAAGTTCACAAGCGCGATCATTGTCTGCATGCAAACGCTTATTCCAGTGGTTGCAAGAATACAATAGACGTCAAGACCTACCCACCGAACAATTACAAATGCCCAAAAAAGGCCGGCATTTACCAGATATCATTTCCGAAACACAAATAGATGCCTTATTGGCAGCCCCCGATATTCATACTCCACATGGTCTGCGCGATAAAGCACTGCTGGAAGTGATGTATGCAACCGGTTTACGTGTGAGCGAAGCCGTCAATCTACATCTGAACGAAATAGATTTACAAAATGGTTTACTCAGCACTATTGGCAAAGGCAATAAACAACGCATGGTACCGTTAGGAGAAGAAGCAGTCGACTGGCTACAACACTATTTTACTCAGGCCCGACCTGCATTGCTGAAAAATCGTGCTTGTGATGCGGTATTTGTGAGTCAAAAGAAAACAGGCATGACAAGACAGCTGGCGTGGATGATTGTCAACAAATACGCCAACGCAGTCGGCATTCATCATCTGAGTCCACATGGCTTACGCCATGCTTTTGCCACCCATTTGGTCAACCATGGTGCTGATTTGCGCGTAGTACAATTACTCTTGGGCCATGCCGATATCGGAACAACCCAAATCTATACCCATATTGCCAACGAACGTCTAAAACAAGTCGTACAACAGCATCATCCACGCGGTTAACCTCAAGCAATAACAAAAATCAGTAAACGATTCTGGTTAAAATATACCTAACCTTATTTACTGATTAATCGCGTATTAAATCCCGTAAACTATTTAAGTGCAGAGTATTGTCAGAAGTTGGCTTTAAAATAAATTTTGGATTAGACGTATACTCGAACTGCATCCATAAAGTAGCGTCAAGCTTTTTATTGACCACCAAATCGTTTAACCGTTTAGAAAAGAAACTATCTATTTGTTTAATAGCCAGCAAGCGACCTTTTCCATCCAGATAAAAATCAGTATTCATATCAATTTTAAAGCCATTTTTCTGGCTTTCTTCTGTAAAACCTTTACTGGCTAATTCAATTATTTTATGTAATTCAGCAAATTTCTCCTTTAGAGAATTATCAGAAACCTCACTATCTGTATTATTTGCCAGCTCTGCCTGCAATATTTGCTCCCCTATGCTTTGCATTACCGCATTGAAAAACAGTCTATTTTGCTTTTCATTGGAAATGAGTCGGATACGGTAGGATGCTCCTACTTGATGACCCTGTTTATCCATAGTTAGACGAACAAAATTATTCTTACCGAGATTGGATAAACCAATATCGATTGCTTTCGGCAGCGCTTGCACTAATTGTTTGGCATAATATTTATCATAAAATTTACTAGAAATATTACCAGATAAATAAGTATTATCAGATACTTTAGATGACTTTAACTTACTTAAAAAAAGATTCACTTGTGGTTTGAATGCAGCTATATCTATTATCCATAGCTTGTTTCTTAAATCGAGTTGCATAGGTATCTTTACGGAAGAATAGATATTAGGCGCTTCATAACGCAATTCTGGATTCAACTCTACTTTCCCTCTCGGAATATCTACCGCTCCAGTAAAGTGTAAGCTTGAGTTTTTCGAAATAGAATCGATAAATTTTGTGATTGCTAAATTATAGCTATCATCCAAATCTTTATCCTCATCTTCTACTGCATGCGCAGTTATTATGTTATTATCATTTTGATTTTTTTTTAAATTATTATTTCTGGAATCGTTAGTCCTACTCTGCCTCTGTTTAACAGAAGATAAATTATTAGATTCTAGACCATCAATCGCCGATGTCTTATTTGTTCTAGATTGAATTGTCAGCTGATTATGATTTTCTTCTAATCTAAACTGCAGCTGACCTTTAAAATTAAATTGATTATCCCGAGTGATATTACGCTGTATAGCCTGCCTTACCATTACATCTGGCGCTTGATCGCTGATCGTGCCGCAGCCCGTAAGCCCAAATCCTATTATCAGCCACACTATGGTAGAATTTTTCATCATTAACCTTTAAACAAAATATTTAATACTATTTAATACTAAGATTTATAATATAAACGATATATTATAACAAAATATACAAAATTAACAAATGACAAAAACATTGCACAACAAATTGGCTTAATATTTAATAAAAATACGCTCCCAGCAAGAATTAACCCAATCCTTGCATCCTCAACTAACTACCATTTCAGTGCCCCACAAGATAATTACGCCTTCCGCAGTTCGATTTCTTGCAAGTTGGCGGATTCACACAGATTGCTTAAAGCTAACCTATTTTGGTCAATAAGAAGCCCTTTATTGACTTCGCTTTCACCTACTTATGCAAAGGATAGACTGCAACTTTACTAATGACCGGACAGCTAATATTATTTTTAAACAAAACGTTCCATCTCATTAGTTAGTTAAACTAATTAGTACAAATAAATGCATTGTAAATACCACCAAACTTAGTATAAGATTCAAGTAGAAAATAATCCTGCTTTTCTTAAAGTTTGATATGCAATCGGTGTCATATTATCTAGTGCTTCATCAGCTCTTTCGGTGTTATAAATGCTTAGCCATTCTTCGGTTACTTTTATTTCTTACCCTGGTTATTAAATAGATATCAATTCTATGCTGTATGCGATAGGTACGATTAAATCGTTCAATATACCCGTTTTGCTATGGACTGCCTGGTTGAATATCATCTAGGGTTATACCATGTGACATTGCTCAGTCGATGAACATTTTGCCAGTAAATTCCGCTCCATTATCCACGCCATTTTTAGTGAATAAGCACGAGGTTTTCAGCTTCAATTTCCTTTAAAAGTTTAATATCCGACATTTCCAGACCACCGTATTTATCGCGCCATTTATAGAAAGTTGAATTCCCCAAAAGCGCTTCTGATAAGACTAAAGATAACCGCATTCCAGAACAAAATGAACTGATTTCTTGACGGAAAGATCGGTTATCTATATTACCCCGATAAAATATTGACTATTTTTTAATCACAGCCATCAATCCAATAGAAGCAAACGCATTTGTTTTACCTGACAAGCAGCAAGTATCAGTGTTTCTCGACGTGACATTGTCCGAGTAATGAAATTACTGGCATTGATATCAAAATATACCCTTAAACCTTATCGAAGACAGCAGACGACGGGCAATAGCGTAGTCACAGCCAATCTTTTACAACGTCAGTTTGATGTCGGTACCAAACAGCAGATTATCGTGACAGATTTAAGCTATATACGCGCTAACCATCACTGTAATTATTTATATATGCTACTTAATTTATCTACGCGACAGATTGCCCGGCTATGGTGTTGGTCAATATAAAACAACAGATTGAGTGGTGTCTGTATTAAATTAAACCAGCTCTGTCATCATCCCATCTATTTCATTTAGAGAGAGAGAAAGGGCGTTTGCTAAACAGTTGTTTGGTAAGCATATCAATACACTGAATACATAGCATTCGCTAAATAAAAAGAGGGCCGTATGATAATGCAGTGGCAGAAGCAATATTTAACAGCATAAAAGCTAAATTTCTCAAAGGTAAAAATTCATACCAACTGAAGAATGACAACAAACCTTTTCGGCTTATGCTTCTTGGTACAATTATAAACGGTGACATTCATGGTTAGGCTATTTGCCTGCGTTAGAATTTAACAAACGGCTACGCCCTTAATTTTGTTGTTTGATTGTGCGTTGCTATTTTATAGTGATGGTTGTTTTCGGTGTGATGCAATGATTAGATCACTTACCGGTAATGATGAATAAACTACGCCTTACCATCAGCACTAAGCGTGGCTAATGGGGTGAAGTCTGTTGGAACAGTTGTGATATTCGTTGTTTCACCATATTCTGTTTTTGCATTATTTTTCTCACTTAAACCTTTGGCTACATCATCCTTCCAGATAAATTTTTTTATCTTTTTGTTACTAGTAACTTATTATTTTTACTAAAAATATGTTGCGATACAAGTATTAATTTAATCTTTTCTAAATATTAGTAATATTTTTACCAAATGGTAAATGCATTCCCTTTAATCCATATGCAGGTCTTTATTCCAAGTTACATCCAAAATTTGTAAAAAACTTTCTATATCAAATACATACATATTAAATCTTTATCATAGAGCTTATTATAAATGATTGGTTTATTCTTATTGAATATAAGACTAGATATTGGGTTTTATAGTAGATTTATTTAATAGTTTCAATGATACCTTTTTATCACAAAAAGCAATATTCTTTTTTGCATCAAAAATATCTAATCCAATAACCCCCTCAGATTTTTCTTACCTAACATTTGTTGGTAAATTTTTGATTTTTTTTTAATGATATCCTTTTTCTTTATTCACCATAATAACTATAAATTTATTTAAAAAGTAATCATTCAGTGATGAATAACCTCGATAAAAATTGATATCATTTATTTAACCAATAAAAGCATCAAATTCTTTGCCAGATAAATATTCATTAGTTTCAGGATAGTATATATGTTATATACTTTATAAATAAAACTCAGAAAATAAATTTAAATTGCCTTTTCACCAAACCATCTTTGATAATTTGTTGATCGCCATAATAAGCATATTTTGCTTCCAGAAAACTTTCAATCTTTGGGTGATATATACACATTGAACCAATAAATCATTATTTTTAAACATAATAGGTATATCTGCTTCAATAGATTCAGTAGCTGGCATAAAGTAATGAAATACAGGCTTATTATTACATGCTTCCAATTCAATATTCAGCACTGCCCGTATTCTAATTACATTCTTATATGATCTATTGATATTTTTTGCCTTACTTCTTGCATAGCTGGTTCTGAAAAAAACTTCTTTCTCATCATTATTTTTATATTCACAAAAGTCAGATTTAAATTTACAATTTTTAGAAATAATATTAAATTGTTTATTTTCTATAAATGATTTATTTGAACAAGACACTTTTCATAACCGACATTACTGATTATCATCACTAATATACAATAAAATTATTTTTCTTATTTTAAATTTCCTCAGTTAAATTTGATGTTTGTTGAAGGATTGGTTCAAAGCGCTTAGCAAAAGCGACTATCTTATCAGCACTATTACTTCCATTTATTACTGCTCTTGCTGCTTTGTAAGCAGAAAATATTATTTAATATAAGTCTATTTATTAGGATCGTTTCTAAAATAACTGTATATCACCCGATGTTTTTGCCATCTTAATTGTTGATATCAATGCTAATGACATTTCATAAACTTCACTTCATGTCATAAGGGTTTCTGTTTACATTTGTTGTATACAGAGAAATTAACACTAGTCACAACCGATATGCAATTTTAAAATAATGACCTAAATTTCTAAAAGAATTTAAATTATGTATTATAGTGAACGTTTTAATGCTTTTTCTCATCTTATCGGTCTAATACTTGCTATCATTGGTACTGTATTTTTGCTGCTCAAGTCTGAAGTTTATGGTGATTCTTATCGCATTGTCAGCTCTGCTATCTATGGCACTTGTTTAATCTTTCTTTACGGTGTATCTACTCTCTATCATTCAATCAGATCAAAAAAAGCCAAGCGTATTCTACAAAAATTCGATCACTGTGCTATTTATTTACTGATAGCAGGCAGCTATACTCCCTTTACTCTGACAACGCTCAAGGGCAGCTGGGGATGGTCCTTATTTGGTGTTTCATGGGGCTTGGCACTGTTTGGGATTATACAGGAACTAACAATTGGACGTCGCAGTGAAACGCGACTTTTATCGATGATTTTATATGTAATCATGGGTTGGTTGATTATAGTAGCCATTTATCCCCTTATACAACGCATGTCTGGTTGGAGTTTTTTTTGGCTCCTTACCGGCGGTCTTGCCTATAGCATTGGTATTTACTGGTTTATCAAAGATGAACAGATTCGACACGGACATGGAATTTGGCATATATTTGTACTAGTAGGCAGTCTGGCTCAATTTATTAGTATTTATGTGGACATATAAAATGACCTAAATTTAAAATTATTTTAGTCGTCAACCTATAATTCATGTTATTGTTAACATAATTTGTACCGCATAGTTCAATGCACTATGCGGAGATATTTAATTTGAATGGAGACAACGGTGAAGCAGTACCTGAAATTTTTATTAACTGGCCTACTTACGTTAACTCTGGTGGCATGCGGTGAAGAAAAAGCTCCCCAAACCACATCCAGCGAAGTGAGCGAAAAAAAAGAAATTGTGATTGGTACCACAGTTGGTGATTTTGCAGATATGGTTCGTGATCAGGTTAAGCCTGCCTTGGAAAAACAAGGCTATCAAGTCAAACTTTTAGAATTTACTGACTATGTGCGTCCAAATATGGCCCTGGCCGATCACTCAATAGATATTAATATCTTCCAACATAAACCTTATCTGGACGATTTTGTTCAAACGCATCATCTACAGATTATGCCTGTTTTTCAGGTACCTACTGGACCGCTTGGTATTTATGCCGGTAAATTGGACAATTTAAACAAAATAACCAACGGAGCAAGTGTATCTGTACCCAACGACCCTTCTAATCTTGCTCGTGGGTTAGTTATGCTGGACAAATTAGGTTGGATCAAATTAAAAGACAATATTAACCCGTTGAAAGCCTCTTTGGCCGACATTGCAAACAATTCCAAAAATCTTAAACTTACTCCACTAGAAGCTGCTCAATTACCTCGTTCACGTAACGATGTTGATTTTGCCGTGATAAATGGCAATTACGCTACCAGCTCTGGATTAAAATTCTCTTCAGCATTATTCCTTGAGCCTGGTTATACCTACGTTAATTGGGCGGCAATCCGCACCGCAGATAAAGACACTCAGTGGGTCAAAGACATTACTTCAGCATATAACTCTGCTGAATTTAAAAAATATGCTTACAAACGGTTTGCAGGCTATAAATATCCCGAATCCTGGGGTACTCAGTCAGAACAAGCAGCTTCTTTTAATAATTAAATAGCTTAAATAAAATGAGACTTGAGAAGTATTTCTTTAGTACCGAAATACTTCTCTTTTTAATATAACCGTGTGATAATCTGAACAAATTAAATATTTTATGTTATAAAAGACGGAAATAATAATATTAATTATCTCCTTGATTGAAATATACAAATGACTCTAATATAAGAACAAATATGAAAAAATGATATAATTACTCCGATATGAACAAAGAACAACAATAAATCACATTAATGAATGAAGTCATTGCGCAAATAACTCAAAGTGGTACAATAAATTCAAAAATAAAGTAATCTTAATGTATTTTGAAGCTAATTAGGTTTAGTAGAATATGTTAATATGTACACATGCAATACGCATTAACACTTTTTACATATTGGACATGATTTAGAATTAAAGTGAAAAATATGATCAAATCAAAACATCAGCAAGGTTTTACACTAGTAGAACTATTGACCATAGTTTCCATTATAGCCATTCTGGCTTGTATTGCCTTACCTTCATATCAAAATTATGTACAAAAAACTCGTAAAGAAGCTGTACGTGCTGATCTTATCGATAATGTTCGTAAACTTGAAAATTACTACAATAGAAATAAAACATTCACTAATTTTGATTCTATAGCACAAAATAAGAGCAAAAACTATTTTACTATAGCAGGAACCTATGGCGATAATAATTATCGCTTGACCGCCACACCAACTGATAAAAATAAAGGTGAATCCCAATTAATTATCTATGATAGCGTTGATGGCATGGTGTCATGCGATAAAACCGAGGCCAACGGATCCAGTACTCTCGACTGTAATCCCTTTTAATATAAGGAATCAGCTCTTTTTATTAATATTTAATCTTTTAGAGTAAGTAACTTTAATATACTATTCCTATCAAGTTGAAAATATGGGCGGAGAAATAAATTGAATTTTAAAAAATTTGTTTTGTCTTCTATACTTTTTCTATGCTTTAATTCGTTTCTTTCGGCGTCCGATTTGCAAAATCTCGAATTTACAGATGAATTTGCAGAAGCACGTAGAATTTTAGCCACCATGTATACTCAGCAACAACAAATTGAAACAGAAATAGAAAGAATGTCTACTTCTTTTTTTGGTGATGCCAATCAGGTAAAGTTATTTAAATATTGTAATAAGCCAGAATGTCATCAATATTCAGAAGCTACTTATTTTAGTTTATCTCCTGATCAAACTTACTCATTTCACAATGTAGTCAATAATGATGGAGAGGTTAAAAGTACTAATCGACTTGGCAACCTGTTAGAAGAAAAGCATAATCCTTTAATTTTTACTAATGCCGAAGGGCGTCCTAGTTTTAGCTACACCAAATAAGTTGATCTTGTAGAAGAGCAAAGAGTCAAAATTCTTATAATAGATTAAACCAACCTAAAAGTATTAATCAAGGATGGAATTTTTAGACGAGTTTTCATTAGTTCATTAATGATTCAATTGTAATAATAATTTTACCCAATTATTTAGAAAAAATATTGTGGCTGTTTAAGATAGAAAACTGCGATTTAATTTTAATTTATCTTCAATAAAGGCAATGATTCAATCATTGCCTTTATTATGTTCAGCTCGATTGATATAGATTACTTTTGCCTTTTAACAATAGTGCGCTCAATGATTTGATCCAATTTATAAACATAATGACTATTTGACGCATCTGTAGTATTTGACTGATATACATTTAACCTTAATACCTGATTCTCATTCGGATTTAATTGCCACCCTTCAATTTCACCATCAAAATTACGCCATACACCGTTTTTTATCTTGATTCCTTGATCATCATAAGTGACGTCTCTAACTTGCAAACACTCTTTTTTACCTTGAGCTGCTTCACAGGTACGGGTTTTATTGCTGATTTCCCAAAATACAACAGTAGGTTGCCCATATTTAGAGGTCGCTGTTTGCACACCACTGAATGACAAATGATCGCCATTTTTGCTTTGTATCAATAATTTTGGCCGATTATCTGTACTCTTTATCAGACCAATATTCAATTTTTGCCCATTCATAAGTTTTGCAATAGCGGCATCCTGTGCCATTAAATCTGGTGAGCAAGCCATCATGGTACTCATAGGCGTATCGAGCTGCAAAAATTTACCATTAAGTTGATAATTTGAACCAATTGAGTTACAACCTCCCGACACATTTAAACGCTGCCCATTAAATTGTAATTTCAATTTAGTGTCTTTTGATAAAGCTGCTACTGGACGCCCATTAATATCGGTAGCTTCGTTTAGAAACCAGTCATAATTAATTAATTGCTGCGGATTTATGGTTTCAAAAGCAATATGGTTGTTGTCTTTTTTAGCACAGGCAACTAAACTTGCAGCAATTATTGCTGAAAAAACTAGGACTCTGATTTTCATTAATCTTTCCTCATCTAAGAATATAAAAACAACACATTAAAGTAATATTAACAATAAAACAATATGGCAATTAATTTTTTACTTTTTCTCTGTAGTAGATTGGTATGATCCGCTTTCGTCGCAATTAAAACGCCCAGCAAATTACTGCCAGAAAAAAGTATGAGGTTGATTAAGCATTTTATTAAACATAGGTTATATCTTCTACCCGAGGTCAATTAACAAATTTGATTTGAAATTGTTAGAAAAAGAAAAGATCTTAGTGATTTGTTAAGAAAATAGGAATATTATACAAGAGGTACAAATCTCGCAATTACATCTATATACCAAAGGATAATTATGCAATTTGGATTAATGATCATTGGTGATGAAATTTTAAATGGGTCACGTCAGGACTGCCATTTTTTATTTTTCAAACAACTATTACGACAATATGCTTTACAAATCGCCTGGGTTCAATATTTACCCGATGATCGTGGTGTGATAACTCAACGATTAAAACAGTCTTTCAAGGAAAAAAAACCCGTGTTTGTAACGGGCGGAATTGGTGCTACGCCTGATGACCATACCCGTCAGGCCTGTGCAGATGCATTAAACTTGCCCTTAGTTCCTCACCCTGAGGCGATAAAATTTATAGAAGACATTTCGATAAAACATGGTGATGCATTATCCAGTTCTAACCATCTACATCGAGCCCAAATGGCTTATTTCCCTGAAAACTCAACAATAATACCCAATCCGTTCAATAATATAGCTGCCTTTTCAAATCAACAGCATCATTTTCTACCGGGTTTTCCGCAAATGGCACATCCGATGGCTAAATGGGTACTAAATACATATTACCAACAATATTTTAATCAGCAGCAATACTGTTTCAAGGCGGCTGTTGTAGACGGTCTACCAGAATCAGTAGTCGGCCCACTCATGGAAGATATTGAAAAACAATGGCCGGATATTAAGACATATAGTCTGCCGACCATACGTGAGGATATTGCAGAGACCGAACAAAATCAGCACTACCGGCTAGAATTTGGGCTGAAGGCAAGCAGAAAAAATGCGACGGTACTGGCTCAAGTATGGGCGTATGCATTACAACAACTACAAGCACATGGTGCTATGCATATCATCCAATTGGAAAGAAGTAGTGAAGAATAAATAAATCTTCATAGTTTTTTTCAGCATATATTCAAATTTACGGCAGAGGGTTAATAAATAATTATCTAGAATATGTGTCGTTAATAGTGTTTTTAACTATTCAAGAGATATTTAAAGGTAATTAAAACTAGGTTTGAGATTCTTTATATGAAGTTCAATTTAATGATTGCCTTTGTATTGCCATCCTCATAGAATTTCACCATTCAAAAAGTAAGCAACTATAGCACAGTTATTTGTTCACTATTCAGAATCTGGCTTTATCAGGTCAGCAATAAACAGGTTTAAGTCTAATCATGTCCTCTATCGACCAACACTATAATTTTTCCGCCGGCCCCGCTATTTTGCCTCAATCTGTGTTAGCAACTGCACAATCAGAAATGTTTGACTATAACGGATCTGGCTTTTCTATTATGACCATGAGCCATCGCTCAGACGCATTCATGCACATTCTTTTTCAGGCAGAACAAGATCTGCGTAAATTACTGAATATTCCTACAAACTATAAAATTTTGTTTATGCAAGGGGGTGCCAGTGCTCAGTTTAATATGGTAGTAATGAATCTGGCCAACGGTTTTAAACGAGTTGATTCGGTTGTTTCGGGTAATTGGAGCCGAATTGCCCACAGTCAAATGGGTAAATTATCTGACGCAGACATTCATCTGGCTGCACATGGCGGTGAATTGTACAATTTCACTGATGTACCTGCTGTGGAAAATTGGGACGTCGATCCTCATTCAGCTTTTGTACATTATTGTATCAATGAAACTGTACATGGATTGCAATATCGCGACATACCTAAACCTGATGGCTTACCACCCATTGTCTGTGATATGTCCAGTGAAATTCTTTCACGCAAAATAAATGTCGCTGATTATGGATTGATCTATGCAGGTGCGCAGAAAAATATTGGTCCTTCCGGGGCGACGATCGTAATTGTTCGCGAAGATTTACTTGATCGCTGTTCTGAAAGAATTCCTGATATCTGGAATTATCAAAGCCACATCAATCGTCAAGGTATGTACAACACTCCGGCAACCTACCCTATTTATATTTCTGGACTGGTATTTCGCTGGTTATTGGCCCAAGGTGGTGTTGAGCAAATGCAAGCCATCAATAGCCTAAAAGCAGAAAAACTCTATGCAGCAATTGATGGTAGTGATGGCTTTTACGCGAATAAAGTTAAACCACATGCACGCTCACAAATGAATGTAATTTTTCATACTGTTTCCAAAGAATTGGATAATCAATTCGTCCTTGAAGCAAATGCATATGGTCTAAGGATGCTTAAAGGCTATAAGACCATGGGCGGGATGCGCGCCAGTATTTATAATGCTATGCCTTTACAAGGTGTGGAGGCTCTGGTTCATTTTATGAAAGATTTCCAACGTCGTTATGGATAATGGTATGTAGTTATAAATTAGAACCGATGTTGTAGCAGGATTCCAACATCGGTTTTGTTTAATAGTTTAACGTTAATCGGCACATCACTTAATTTTATGAACACATAATTTTAAAAAATAAGATTTTACCAGATTGACCTATTGATTGAGAAATTAATTTCGTACTTGATATTATTAACCACCAACAGTAAATCATCAGTTTTTGTAATTATAATGCATACACCAAATTCCCCAAACCTTACTATCCGCTAGCAAAATTTTAATACGGTCAGAATACAATATGGAATCAAAATATTTAATATTAGGATTTTTAGCTAATCATTTGTCTATTGTTAAATTTACAATTTAGCAGATATTTTTGTTTTATATTTATACTTATTAATAATGATTGTCAAAATTTTTGGTTTAGTTCACACTCTTTACCATACTTATGATACTCTAAACTTTTGGGGACAAAAATGACTTCCACTGTCATACTTTATCATAACCCTAACTGTTCTAAATCCCGTGCTGCTTTATTATTATTGAAAGTGCGCAATGTGGATACAAAGGTTATACCTTATTTAACCGAACCATTAGGTGAAGAACAAATTCGTAATCTGAAAAAAAAGCTGGCCATCAGTTCTGTTCGTGAAATGATGCGTTCCAAAGATACTTTATATTCAGATTTGCAACTTGATCAAGCAGATGAAGACACTCTGATAGCGGCTATCGCTGCTCATCCGATTTTAATTGAACGCCCAATAGTGGTTTTTGGTGAACACGCTGCCATTGGCCGACCATTAACAAATATTGAGGCTTTACTAGAGAATCATGTTAGCTAAAAAAAAACTTGGTTTCTGGCGCTTTTTGCGCGCAAGTTTACTGCTCTGCAGCCTGTTTGTGTGTGTTAATTATGCCATTAGTGTCGCTACTGTTTATCACTTTAGTCGACCGCAGACGCTAACACAAGCAGATGCGGCTATTGTATTAGGAGCGGCGGCATGGGATAAGCGTCCTTCACCAGTTTTTCGTGAACGAATTAATCACGCATTAACTCTCTATCGTTCTGGGCTTATAAAAAAAATACTCTTTACCGGCGGTAGTTCTAAAACTGGTTTTATGAGTGAAGCTGCTGTCGCCCGTCGCTATGCGATTAAAAACGGCATAGCCAAAGAAGATATTATCTATGAAAATCAATCACGCGACACTTGGCAAAATCTTGTCAACGCACAAATTGAAGCGAATAATAATGACATCAATACGGTGATTATTGTTAGCGACCCCTTTCATCTTGCTCGGGCAAAACTGATGGCCAATGATCTTGGACTCAATGCTCAAGTTTCTGCCACTCCCACCACTCGCTATACTGCTACTTATTCTAAACTACGTTTTTTGGCTCAGGAAAGTTATTTACTGATGCTCTATGAGTGGACGCAATTTACAACTGATTCGGCCAAACTAAAAAATCTATTTCAACATATTTTCTGAATCATTCAGTAGAGTCGTTTTGATTTAAAAATTATTCTTAACCATTCATGCGTATTTATCTTTGTTTAATTCTCTTATCACTTGCAAAATCTGGAAGTTCTGGCTGTATATTGTCATTTCTATGTTAGGCAACCAATAGTGTTGTTTGTCGGGCATTTTGTCCATTAGACATTAAACAATATCGTAATACATAGTATGATTACCCCCTGCTTTACATTTTATTTTACAGCATCGTTAGGAAGGATTGATTAATGAATAACAATTCTAAGCTTTTACTACAAGCACAAAAAATTATTCCTGGTGGAGTCAATTCTCCTGTACGGGCATTTGGCAGTGTTAGCGGGGTACCGCGTTTTATTCATGAGGCTAAAGATGCCCATGTATGGGATGAAGAACAAGTTCAGTACATTGATTATATTGGTTCATGGGGCACCGCAATTGTTGGGCATGCGCATCCGGAGGTAGTTGATGCAGTTTGTCATGCCGCGCAAAATGGTTTATCTTTCGGGGCGCCAACAGCAGATGAAATTTGTATAGCTGAGATGATTCAGCAAATTATGCCCAGTATGGAAAAGATCCGTTTAGTCAGTTCTGGGACTGAAGCAACTATGTCTGCTATCCGACTAGCTAGGGGATTTACTGGGCGGGACAATATCATTAAATTTGAAGGTTGTTACCATGGACATTCAGACAGTCTGTTAGTAAAGGCCGGCTCGGGACTGTTAACTTTTGGTCATCCCAGTTCGGCTGGTGTTCCTAAGGATTTAAGCCGGCATACTATTGTTTTACCCTATAACAATGTCGCCGCCTTAGAACAGCTTTTCGCTCAGCAAGGAGACTCGATTGCCTGTGTGATTGTTGAACCTATAGCTGGAAATATGAATATGATTCCGGCTTCAAATGAATTTGTTCAGGCATTGCGTTCATTAACTGATAAGTACGGCAGTATACTGATTTATGATGAAATTATGACTGGATTCCGTGTAGCTTTAGGCGGAGCTCAATCGATTCATGGCATCACCCCTGATTTAACTACTGTAGGCAAGGTTATCGGTGGTGGTATGCCTGTGGCTGCTTTTGGAGGAAGAGCAGACATTATGGAATGTATTTCCCCTTTAGGTAATGTTTATCAAGCTGGTACACTTTCAGGCAATCCTGTTTGTGTTGCCGCTGGGCTGAAAACTCTAGAAATTATTCAAAGAGATGGATTTTATCGTTTGCTTTCAGCTCGTACACAAGAACTTAGTGAAGGACTGTGTAAATTGGCTAGAGAAGCTGGTTTACCGTTCTCCAGTCGTCATATTGGCGGTATGTTTGGTTTTTACTTTATTACCGGTTTGCCTGAATGCTATGAGGATATACAAAAGGCTGATCTACAGCTTTTCAAACAATTTTTCCATGCCATGCTAGCACGTGGTGTACTGTTTGCACCGTCAGCTTTCGAAGCCGGATTTGTCTCAGCTGCACATAGTCCTGAGATCATAGCCGATACTTTAAGCTTAGCAGCAGAGGCATTCACTGAAATTTCACGGGAAATTTGAGTTTTTCTGACATCATTCAGATGTAAGCGTTAAAAGACGATACGTCTGAATGAGTTGGTAACTCCAAAGTTTATTAAAAACGATACATTCAACTATTATTTGAGTTCAGCATATAGCTGCATTGCCGCCATTAATAATATATCTTTAAGTTTAATTTCTTTATATACTCAGGCGTTCAGTTTGAATAGATTGATGCCAAAATTAATCTGAAATACATAATCTTGTTCCAATATAATAATCGCTCAATACAGTTTACGCGGGAATCTGAAGGATTAGTCAGTATTATTCAATCTAACCAATGAAAAATATTAACAAATTATTAATTCAACCCTTATAAATACAATAATTTACACTAATTTAACATTCAATAAACACTTTACTAAGTCTGGCCTAAGTTTTGATCGCCATAATTTAATCCAACAACAACCCTATGGTTTTTGTTCTTAAATTACCTTAAATTGGAGATCTGTTATGAAAAAAATTACTGCTGCGGTCGTCAGTGCTGTATTTAGCTTAACTGCTGTTGCTGCATTTGCTGCTCCTGCTGTTACAACTTCTAAAACCACCACAACAGCGACCACTACTGCGGTTCCTGTAAAAGCTGCTCCAGCTCATACTGTGACAGCTAAACCAACTGCAAAAACTGCTAAAAAACCAGCTCATGTTAGAAAAGCACACACTCGTAAAGCTCATGTTAGAAAAGGGCATGTTAGAAAACATCACAACAATACAACTGAGGTTGAAGCATTAACCACTAGAACTACCACTACTGAAACCCACTAATCTGCCTCAGGATTAACGTTTTTTATTAAACCGTTTCAGTGTTCTGAAACGGTTTTTTGTTATTATAAGCACATGTTTTAAGTAATTAATTTATTTCCACTGTGTTTAAACTGATAAAACGTTAACCCATGCGAATTTTACTTCTTGAAGATGACAACATGATTGCCGAAGCACTTAGTGACATGCTGCATTCTGCTGGATTTGCTGTTGATTGTATAACTGATGGTCTTATTGCTGAAAACCTGATTCGACCTGAAATATATGATTTGGCTTTATTTGATATTGGTGTGCCTAAGTTAGATGGTTTAAGTGTGCTACGGAATCTAAGGGCTCGCCATTCGGATATACCCGTCATTTTAATAACAGCTAGGGACAGTGTTGAAGAACGGATACAAGGTTTGGATTCTGGAGCAGACGATTATGTAGTAAAACCTTTTGCACCGGATGAGCTTCTGGCACGTATTCGCGCAGTACTACGTCGTCGCGGAGGACATGCTACTCCAATACTTACTAACGGTAGTATTACATTGAATCCGGCCACACGAGAAATCAGTGCTAATGGGGCAATAACCCGTCTATCCGCACGAGAATATGCCCTAATGTACTGTCTGCTATTACAACCAGGCACTATTTTATCAAGACAAGAGCTAGAAGAAAAAATTTACGGTTGGAATGAAGAAGTAGAAAGTAATGCAGTAGAAGTAGTCATATATGGAATTCGTAAAAAACTCGGCAGTAATGTAATTAAAAATGTTCGAGGTTTAGGATGGCTAGTAGATCGAAGCAGCTAAGTACTTCACTGCAATGGCGGTTAATGCTGATGTTAACTATACTGGTGACGCTTATTGCCATCATTGGTGATTTACTTGCCTATCAAACGGCATTTCGAGAAACACAAGATTTACAAGATAGTCAGCTAGAACAAATCGCCCATTTCCTTGATCCGCGAAGTACCATTCTCAGAAAAGATGCTAAAGAAAATTTAAATTTTCCTGAAACCGCTAGCACTCTGCCTAAGCCACGGATTTTGGCACAAACTCTAGATTCCCCTTATCTAAACACTTTAATGGGTGATGAAAATGCCGTAGCCAAATTGCAGCAATTAAGCGATGGCTTTCATAATTTTGTAACCGTGTCCCGACACTGGCGTGTTTACATTTTAACACGTGAACATGCCCGTATTGTCGTGGCACAGCGTACAGCCTATCGTAACAATATTGCCCGCGACAGCGCACTAAGTGTAGTCTGGCCATTTTTATTTCTCATACCAGTATTTTGGCTGATCACTGCGGTATGGATTCGCCGGCTATTTCGTGCCACACAAATCATGAGTAATGAGGTGGCTACTCGCAGCGCCACTGATCTATCTCCACTTGATTTTAAACATACCCCCACAGAAATCCGACCATTTATTTTTGCACTGAACCGCTTATTTAGTCAGCTACAGACTGCCATAGAGCATGATCAACGTTTTATCGGACATGCAGCACATGAATTGCGTACTCCAATAACGGCTTTAACCATCCAAATTGCCCGTTTTGACGAGCCAAATCTTAGCCTGTCAGAGCAGCAGAAAATGATTCAGCAAATCAAGGCTGGTATTGCACGAACAGAACAATTATTAACGCAATTATTATCAATGGCACGGGCTCAGCATCAGCAACATACCCCAATACAGCAAACATCTACTGCATTAATGCCGTTATTACGTGATTTAGTTGCCAATATTCTTCCTTTAGCGGAAGAAAAACATCAAATCTTAAGTGTGGAGATTGATCAGGAACTGGATTTACCTATCAGCAGTAGAGATTTATATACCATTCTCAAAAATATTATTATTAATTCAATTAAATACACACCAGATGGCGGACAAATCTCTATTCGCAAAGAATTTTCTTCTGATCAACAGCTAACAATCTGGATCGAAGATAATGGCTGTGGTATCGCAGTTGGGGAACGAATGCATGTGTTTGAACCCTTTTATCGCATACTTGGTAACAATGAAAATGGCAGTGGATTGGGTTTAGCGATTGTTAAAACATTATGTAAACAATGGCATATTGAAATTATTATGACTGATTCCACACTAAAAAATCATCGTTCGGAAATATCCGGATTAGCGGTTGGTTTAGTATTCCACATATGACTTAGTGACATTGAAAACATTAAAAACCACTATTTGATCAAAAATAGGGGTAAATAGTGGTCAAAAATTTTTATTGCAAAGCTATAGCTATGATTACTATTACCTTGCTTAAAACCTTATTTAATTTGATTGAGGATCACCTGAAATCAAGACTTATTACTCATAAAATATAAGCAAATAAAATAAATTTGCTGATTTTTCAAGCTCAGGCTTCATGTTTTATCACTTGTTAGAACCAATAAAAAAAACCGGCAATGCCGGTTTTTTTTTACCAATGTTTGGTACCAAAGATTTTATCTCCTGCATCCCCCAGACCAGGAATGATGTAACCGTTCTGATCCAAATGATCATCCAATGCAGCTGCATATATGGTGACATCTGGATGAGCCTCATTGACTGCTTTAACGCCTTCTGGCGCAGCAACCAATACCAAAGCCTTGATGTCTTTACAACCTTTTTTCTTTAGCAAATCAATGGTGGCATTCATTGATCCACCAGTTGCCAGCATTGGATCAATAATTAAAGCCGGACGTTTATCCATCTGACTGACAAATTTCTCAAAATAAGGTACAGGTTCCAGCGTTTCTTCATCGCGCTGTAAACCAACAACGCTGATTTTAGCCGTTGGAATTAAATCGAGTACACCATCAAGCATGCCCAAGCCGGCTCGCAATATCGGCACTATAGTTACCGTTTTACCTTTGATCTGAAAAGCATCAATTTCACCACACCAGCCTTGCATTTTAACAATCTCTACATCAAAATCGCGAGATGCCTCATAAGCCATTAATCTAGCCAGTTCTTTTGTCAGCGTACGAAAACGATAAGTACTACAATCTTCTTCACGCATCAGAGACAATTTATGTTTCACCAGCGGATGATCTATCACATTAATATACATGGCTTGTTCCATCAGTATGTTATATTCAAAGGGCTATCAAGTAATCTGTTTAATCTAAATTCAGGCAGTTGGCAATAAATCTTGCAATTCACCTGCTTCATACATTTCCAGCATAATATCTGATCCGCCGACAAATTCACCATTGATATATAACTGTGGAATAGTCGGCCAGTTTGCAAATTCTTTAATGCCCTGACGGATGAGTTCATCTTCCAATACATTGACAGTAAAAAAATCTTTTAGCCCAGCTGCCTGAAGAATCTGTACAGCACGGGAAGAAAATCCACATTGTGGAAATTGACGAGTACCTTTCATAAACAACACTACAGGATGTTCGGTAATAATTGTTTTAATTTTTTCTTGAGAATTCATAATTAATTTTTCCTAACTAAGTTTATACGTTCTTGCTCAGCACAGCTGCAAAAAATCCGTCTGTATGGTGTTGCCGCGTATTCAGTTGTAGAAAAGGACCTTCTGCTTCCGACAATGAGGCTGTTTTCAGTAGTTTTGGCGCAGTTTCAATTTGCCAGCCCGAATTATTTTGCAAAAATTCTACAATTTGCTGTTTATTTTCCACATCAAGAATACTACAAGTAGCATAAACCAAACGACCACCAGATCGAACCAGCTCTGAAGCAGCCTGTAAAATCGAACGCTGCTGTTGGCGTAATGCAGCCACATTGGCACTATTTTGGCGATATTTAAGATCGGGATTGCGTCGCAAGGTGCCCAAACCGGAACATGGAGCATCCACTAGTACACAATCGGCTTTACCCTTAAGACGATTTAAACGACTATCGTTTTCATTATCTATGCGTTGAGGATGGATATTAGTTAAACCAGCTCGTATCATGCGCGGTTTTAAATTAGCCAAGCGTTTTTCAGCAATATCTAAAGCATACAAACGACCACTACCCGCCATCATCGCACCCATAGCCAGGGTTTTACCGCCGGCTCCAGCGCAAAAATCTACCACCATCTGCCCACGTCTAACACCAGTTAACAAAGCCAATAACTGGCTGCCTTCATCTTGAACTTCCAGCACACCATCCAGAAACAACGGGTGGCGATTCAAAGCAGGTTTATCAAATAACCGAATCCCCCAAGGTGAGTAAGGAGTGGCTTCTACTCGGAGATTCTCAGATTGTAACTGACAAAGCACTTTATCCCGTTTAGCCTTAAGAGTGTTTACCCTCAGATCCAAAGGTGCTGGCTGGATAACACTGCGACCATAATCTATAATTTCATCATCGCACCAGCCCTGATTTTTCAGGCACTCTACCAGCCAAAGGGGCAGTTCAGCCGCAGTGGTTATCTGTGCATTAAAAGCGTTTTTATGTGCCTTTATTTCGCTTAACCACTGTTGTTCAGCCTCATCACATAAACTTTCCAGAGCATGCACACTTAATCCTCGGCCAAATACCAATGCAGCCAAAGCAGCCAAACGTGGCTTTTGCACCGATTTTGGTAATACTATCTGAATTTTCTGAAAATGGCGAAGAGTAGCGAAAACAGTTTCGGCTATTTCATGCCGGTCACGCCCACCAAGCTTGCGCTCACGGCGGAAAAAAGCCGACAAGGCTACATCTGTAGGCTGCCTGAAAGTTAAAATCTGCGCTAAAACTGTTGCAGTTGAATCAAGTTGTGCTGCATTAATCATAAGGTCTTTATAGCTTTTCCATCAATTAGGCCACTTTTTAAGTGCAAAGTATATATTTTACCATTATCCATATAACTGATTCGCACTGGAATTCCATTGAGACTAGGTGCAAAGGCATATTCCACTACATCATCGCCACGATACAGACGAAACTGACTGACATTAATTAACTCATTATTAATGGATAACTGCTTTTGGCCAATAAAACTAATATTTTTAAGCGGATAAATTTTTTTACCGTTGGTCAGATAAGTATTTTTGGCTAACTGTCCATTATTGATGCCCAGTTGCCAACCCAAAGCAAACATGTCATAAACCGGTCCATCAACTTGTACCTGTTGAGCATCGGCTCCATTTTTACCAAATTGAACCGCTTGTTTACTGAAAACTGCATGTGCATAAGGTTTACCCTGACGTGTATCCATATATGATATCGGAGTTAGTATATTTTCCGATACAGTGCCGGTAGAAACAAAATTGAAATGATATAAAATTAAGTTAAGACTAACATCAATACGATATTGTTTATCCTGCCGGTTAAAATTCATGTTAACCGGAATACCATGATTATCAACATACTGCAGTTTGGCCTGTTGTGGAAAAAAAGAAGCTGTTGCGCTTATCGGCACCAATACGAGTATAGATAGAAAAAAAGCACTAACCCATGCCTTAAACATCGATCATTCCTCAAATGTATTTAATTCAACAAACAAATATTCTTATCTACCGCAATTTTGGAATGGCGGATTACCCGATTGCCGTCAATACTAAACTTTCCAGAAACAAAATCGTGAACAGCCTGCGGCAGTAGCTGATGCTCAACGCTCAACACCCTTTGTGCCAAGCTTTCCGGAGTATCTTCATCTAATATGGGCACCACACCTTGTGCGATTATCGGACCACAATCCAGCTCAGGTGTAACAAAATGTATAGTGCAGCCAGCAACCCGGCAGCCACTTTTCAAAGCCCGCTGATGAGTATGTAAACCGGGAAAGGCTGGCAATAAAGATGGATGAATATTAACCAACCTGTTAGCATAATGAACACAAAATTCTGCTGATAGAATACGCATAAACCCAGCCAACAGTACCAAATCAGGCTGGTAGCGGTCTATCAGCTGCATCAGAGCCACATCAAAATCGCACCGATTTACATAATTCTGGTGTTCGACAATATGTGTGCGCAAACCTTGCTGTTGAGCCCATACCAGACCTTGTGCATCTGGCCGATTACTGATAACAGCAACAATCTCAACATCAGCGATATTAGCTTCTACTACGGCACGTAAATTGCTGCCACGTCCAGAAATCAGAACCACTATCTTTTTCATATTGTCCAATCCATCTATTACTAAACAAGCTAACCCAGCGAGATCATTTCCAGCTGTTCTAGGCTGCGTCCCAAAAAGCGCTCACCGATCGTTTGAAAGCGCAAAGGTATATCACTGACATAAAAATGATATTCAGCCCCGTTATGATTTGGATTAGCCAGCTGACACTGATGCAGCGCCTGTGCAGTGGCCTCGGCAGTAGTAATTGCCGAATCTACCAGTCTTAGTTCTGGCGCCTCTTGTTTGATTAACGGCTTTAATAACGGGTAATGTGTACACCCTAAAACAAGTGTATCCACATCTTCCGCCAAAATAGGCTTGATATATTCACGTGCTGTAAGTCTGGTCACCTCATGATCAAGCCAACCCTCCTCAACCAAAGGCACCAGTAAAGGACAGGCTTGAGAAAAAACCCTAGTCTGAGTATTCTGTCTATGAATAGCACGAGCATAAGCATTACTATTTACGGTAGTACTGGTTGCAATGACACCGATATGATTATTTCGTGTAGTCGCCAGCGCAGCCTGAGCACCGGCTGCAATCACATCCAATACTGGCATTTCACCAGCTAACTGGCGCACTTTTTCCCGCGCCACTGCCGCAATGGTATTACAAGCCACAACTAAAGCTTTGACATCATGTTCCAGCAGAAAAGAAACAATTTGTTCAGTATAAAGTTCAATAGTATGACGGGATTTCACTCCATAGGGTACACGAGCAGTATCACCGAAATACAGAATATTTTCATTGGGGAGCCGTTCCATCAGAGCCCGTACAACTGTCAATCCGCCCACGCCGGAGTCGAACACACCAATAGGTCTTTGTTGCATTGCAGTCATTGATTATCTGGTCGCAATACAGAGCAAATTCCACAGAATTTGTCGGTACGCATACATAAATTAAAGGGATACAATTATAACATTTACCTATAGGAAAAACTTATATTTAGCGGATAACCGTGCTTTTTAAGTAGAAATCAGCTCATTATCCGTTATAGATGAAAATATGTTAAAATTCGCAAAACAGTTGATATGTCATATAATAACAACTTAGTCAGCCTTTCGTTTAAGTTGACTTTATCGCATAATAAAACAGATTTATTTACTTGAAACAAATTATGGCTGTTACAGAAAATTATGCAGTAATTCTGTCCAGTGAAGCAGATACACTCAAGCTGGGGGCTGATTTTGCCAGCAATATCACTGCCCCGCTGATAATCTGGCTGCAAGGTGATCTGGGCACCGGCAAAACCACTTTTACGCGTGGTTTATTGAATGCATTAGGTCATCATGGTGCGGTCAAAAGTCCAACTTACAATATTGTCGAAAGCTATTTCTTTCAGGCATTTTCTGTAAATCATTTTGATCTTTACCGCTTTCAAACACCTGATGAGTGGATGGATGCTGGTCTGGATGAGCTGATTGACACCAACAGTATCAGCTTGATCGAATGGCCACAACTCGGAAAAGATTTCGTGCCGGAACCAGATATTATTTTAAACATAAAAGCAATACTTGATGGTCGTCAAGCACAACTGGTTGCTGTGACTGATCATGGTAAGCAAACCTTAGCCTCTATCATCAAATAAATATGCCTCCTATCAGCCGCCGTACTCTTTTGCTCGCCTCTACAGGCACCATTCTAATTAGTCTAACACCAATGGCTCGTGCAGCCAAAGCTGGTGCCGATATAATAGCTTCGCGCATCTGGCCGGCAAATGCCTATACGCGTATGACCTTAGAATCCACAACACCAATTCAGTTTAAATATTTTCAACTGAAAAACCCTGACCGACTGGTTATCGATATTCAGGGCTCGGCCACAAATCAGGTTCTACAGGAACTGGGAAAAAAAGTCCTGCCACGTGATCCTTATATTACCAGCGTGCGCATCGGGCAATTCAATCCTGAAACCATCCGCATTGTCATGGATTTGAAAACCACCGTAAATCCACAAGTCTTCTCTCTAGCTCCTGTTGCCAATTTCAAAAACCGGCTAGTGGTTGACCTCTATCCGACCAAATCAGTTGCTATTGAACAGGAAAAAAATGATCCGTTAATGGCTTTATTGCAAGATTATAGTCATGGCAAAATCAACAGCGACGGCACCAGTCAGGCACAGGCAACAGCACCAACCCCACCAGTAACCAAAAGACCGGATAACAACCCGCCTGCTGGCACTAAACCACCAGCTGGCAGATCCAGACCATTACAACGTCAACCTATCATCATGATTGACCCTGGTCATGGTGGCGAAGATCCTGGAGCAACTGGCCCATCTGGTTTACGTGAAAAAGATGTCGTGCTGGCCGTAGGCCGCATGGTAAAAAGAATGCTTGATGGTTATGGATATAAAACCTATATGACCCGTAATGAAGATATTTTTATTCCATTAGGCGTTCGAGTAGCTAAGGCACGTTCACTCAAAGCCGACGTATTCGTCTCTATCCATGCCGATGCATTTACCAGTCCTTCCGCAAAAGGCACCGGTGTATATGCACTTAGCTCCAAAGGCGCCACCAGTGCAGCAGCCAAATATCTAGCTAAGACACAGAATGCTGCTGATGTCATAGGTGGAGTTATTTTATCCAGTGATAAAAACGTCAATAATACCTTGTTTGATCTAACTCAGACAGCGACCATCAATGATAGCCTGAAATTAGGCAAAGATGTATTAAACCGCTTGGGTAAAATCAACACATTACACAAAACCAGTGTTGATCAGGCCAACTTTGCCGTTTTAAAAGCACCCGACATCCCTTCTATTTTGGTTGAAACCGCTTTTATCTCCAATCCAGGTGAAGAACGTTTATTGTCATCAAACGAATTCCGTCTTAGACTTGCTACTTCAATTTCATCGGGAATTAAAGATTACTTATCAACCGCTGTATTGGCACGTCGTTAAAACAACAACAAGAAAAAAATTTAACGATTAGACTTATCATCTAATCAGCCAAATCTTCTGTAGATAAAATAAACACAACAATACCAAATCCAAAAATAGCTTGCCCGTAGCCCGTAGACAGGTAAATAACCTGTTGTTATTATTAATTGCTGCTTACCGCCACCAAAATGAGTATGTTGCAGCAAATTGCCTCTGAGCTTGCAAAATCATCCAGCATAACCACCTGTCACACACCCAAATACCTGCCTGGCATAGCCAAAAAAATAATGATGCGGTACGTACAACTTACTGCAAATGTGTAACTACTTGCTGAAAAGCATAATAAGTACCCATCATGATTTCCGCCTGATTTAAAACAGTAAGAACAGTTTATTCATATTGAAACGCGGCCATTTTGCGTCTGGTCTGAACAGCATCCATTTCAGCCCTTAGCTTACCACCATCGAGTATCCATCATGCAATGAAAGAAAGTACAAACCAGCTTTAATTAAGCTGTTTGTACTCATCAGCCTGAAGAAAATACGCCAATCAAATATTTTAATAGCATAGATATTAGGCTTAGGAAACTATTGTAATAAACACCAAACCCAATTGAACACTACTGGCAAGCAACTGGTGTTCAGCAGTGCCAATATTTGATTGTGTGCGCAGCATATCTGCCGGTTTACCTGCCGGAATATCAGGTAAATTTATGATCTATTCAGAAGTAGAGTTAGATGCAGCTCTTATTGTTGCCACAGATTAATCAGAATGCTTTATGCCAGTCACAAGCACAAAAATTCGCTTTTATATTTAAAACAAATAAATGAGCGGCAAACAACCGCAAGTACAAAGACTGAATGTCCACCTTTGGTAAATCTATTACTTGCGACTAGCGGACAACTAGTTTGCATATACAGGCCAGTGCATGAATAATTTTTTTTAGTGCCTGTAATTTCTGCTATGCATTAATTAAAAAATAACCGCAGGCAATTTGCGAAGAGATAGTTGGCCGAATTGCATCTGTATTTTCCCGAATCTATGATATTGTGCATATTGCGACTATATTGTTGTAAGCACACAAATCAATTTTGCAGCCGACAGACGTTCCTGCAAATTAAATTATTGATCATACAACTGAGCAGATCTTATCACTCTTGCTTATGCAGCTATTGCGCTGTTACCCATTGACTAACAACAAAAGATAACTTGGTGTGGTAGCCAACACTGCTTATGCTTCATCCATTATCGCTATCGCAAGGCTAATAACCAATGAAGAAATAGCCATTATTTCATTTAGGTAAATGAAACAGCAGCAATCCGGACTGACATAGATTAATCATTAATATGACTACAAGCAGATAATAAATGAGTATTGGGCAATTTGAATAAAACTAATAACAGAATTAAATAAATGAACAAAACCGTTGGCGGAGAGGAAGGGATTCGAACCCTCGATACGCTATTCACGTATACACGCTTTCCAGGCGTGCGACTTCAACCACTCATCCACCTCTCCGTGAGAATGGAATTGCGCGCATTATAACGAGAGCGTAACTTTCTGGCAAGAGCTTCAGCAACAGAGCACTTATAAAATCAGCGATAGCAATCCTGCCGCAATCAGTGGCCCCACCGGCACACCGCGTAAAAAAGCCACCCCGATAATGGTACCAATCATCAAACCAGTTACAATTGTCGGATTGACCTGCATCAATTGCACCCCACGTCCACCAAGCCAAGCAACAATGGTGCCCACGACAACAGCGGCAATAGTTTTCCAACTGGTTACCAGCGCAGCAATCTGTGCCGGCTGCACCTTGCCCGTAATCAACGGTGCCAGCACACCTATCATCAGTAGCATAATACCCAGTTGCAGCCCATACTTTTCCAGTACCGGCGCATATTTAAGTAACGGCGTTTGCTGTACCAGCAAAATAATCAACGCCGAAATGGTTACTGAAGGATTATTTCCCACAATACCCAAAGCCACAAACAGCAACAGCAACAAAGCATTCGCATTACTTGCCCAGAAAGACATATCTATCCCCTGCTTAAAGATTATTGAAAATAGTTCCCACATGCGTATCCAGTCAACATTGCAGCTGACCGACACAAAGGTGTCAAACAATAAACCATAATCAAAGCATGAGCAAACTCAAACCTCTTTACTTGAAGCCTGTCCCACTTCATGAGGATTTAAACGCGCCTCATCTTCCTGCCCCAACCCCACCAGACTGCGCAAACGCGTCATATAAGCATTCACATCCAGTCCCTGTCCATAGCGTTGCGCCTGCCAGATCGTTTCTGCCAGAGCCTCAATCATATCGTGTTCTGCTTTCACCCAGTCACCCGCATATCGCTCACACAAGCGCTGATGAATAACTGCAATCCCAAACGGCTGATCAATCGCAACCTGTTCCTGTACCGATAAATGCAGCGACAAATGCAAAAAAGGATTTGTTTCTCCCTCTTCCGGCCGCCATGTTCGAGTGAGAAACTGTTCAACATTTTCCAGATAGGGCGCATATTCAGTATGCGCAGTAATAATCCGTAAAGCCTTCTGCTGCAACGCATCCAGCAACTGTGGCTGCTGACGCTTGCGCCACACATCTGCAAAAAAAAGGCGCACATCATCGGTATTAACATCATACATAACAGCATTCATTCCAAACAAAATAATGCAAATTATAAATCAATGCCGCCAACATCGATAATTTCCTGCCAGCTTGTCAGCCAGCATGAAATCCATATCTGAATTATCTACAAAATCAAATTATGCAACAATCAATTAACAACAAATAACAGCAAAGTATTTATCCGTATAATTTCCTGTATGCCATAAATATTCTGCTAATGATTAGTATCATAAGGGATGTAAAAAAACAGCTAGCTGGCAATTGGGCAGTCAAATCATCATAAACCCATCATAAATATTGGTGCTAGCGGATAAAGCCAATCTTTTTTCACTAACAGTTTAAGTACTTAGTAGCAAAATCTTATGACATACATTTTGCCTGCACTGGCGCTTTGGTTTTTTCGCAATAAGCTGCACCCTTAGCATAAAAAACGATAGTATGCCTAGTTCCGGCATACTCGCAGACTAAATAAGGATCTATTCGTGGATCAATATCCCATATTGCTTTTTCTTTTTTAAATTCAGGTACTAACTCTACATTATCAGTTATTGGACCATCATATAGGCTGGCATTAAAAAGGCGGTAAACAGCGTGTTTATCAGAAAAAGTTGCTGGACAACTCACAACAGGGGTCTGAGCATGGCAATTGATTGATAATAGGCTAAGTAACAGGCTAGTAAATAATGCCGCTATTTTTTTGTTATTCGATAACATAAAAGTGATCTCCATCATTAGAAACATAACCCACCCTCTGAATTCAATCTCACAACCTTTTAACAGCTTATCGCTCCATTGATCATAAACATTGATACTCCTTGCTGTTTGATTGATATATTTCATCATAACGATGTCATAAATATAAGAAATAGAGAATAAAATAACTTTTTACCAAAAATTTAAGCATTTATCAGAAAATTTTATGACATACATTTTGCCTGTACTGGCGCTTTAGTTATTTCGCAATAAGTTGCCCCATTGGCATCAAGAACAATGTAATGATTGGTTCCGTCATAGATGCAGACTAAAGAGGGATCCATTCTTGTATCGAGAACCCATATTTCTTTGTCATTTTTAAATTCTGGCTGCAGCTGTACTTTCTTACATACAGGACCATCAAATAGCTTGGCATGATAAAGGTGATAAATAGTGTGTCTATCAGAAAAAGTTGCTGGACAACTCACAATAGAGGTCTGAGCATGGCAATTGATTGATACTATGCTGAGTAACAAGCTCGTAAATAATATTGCTATTTTTCTGTTATTCAATAACATAGAATTGATCCCCATCATTAGAAAATAACCGTAATCTCTGAATTCAATCTCACAACCTTTTAACGGCTTACCGTTCCATTGATCATATACATTGATACCCTTTTCGGTTTGATTGATATATCACATCATAACTATGCCATAAATATAAAAATCAGCAGATAAAATAATTTTTACCAAAAATTTAATCACTTAACAGCAAAATTTTATGGCATACAATTTGCCTGCACTGGTACTCCTTTTTTTTCACAATAAGTTGCCCCCTTAGCATCAAGAACAATGTAATGATTAGTTCCGGCATACTTGCAGACTAAAGAGGGATCCAGTAGTGTATCGAGAACCCATATCTGTTTATCTTTTTTAAATTCAGGTACTAATGTTGCTTTCATACATACTGGACCATCATATAGACTGACATTAATAAGCCGGTAAATACCGTTTCCATCAGAAAAAGTTGCTGGGCAACTCACTACAGGGGTCTGAGCATAGCAATTCATTGATATTATGTTGAGTAACAGACTGGTAAATAATATCGCTATTTTTCTGTTATTCGATAACATAGAATTGATCCCCCATCATTAGAAACATAACCGTGACCTTTGAAAAAAATCGGACGATAATCTAAAGGCATACCGTTCCATTGATCATAAACATTAATACCTGCTGCAGTTTGATTAATATATATTGCAGCATGACCATGATATTTTCCCCTACTATCAAATGTCGCAATTGCGGTACCTGGTCGAATACTGTTATTACCTTTAACTCTGGCTCCTCTTTTCCAGATCGTAGTTTGTGGTGCTTTCGCAAAATATTTTACAACAGCAACACATTCATGGGATTCTCCGACATAAATTCCATAATCGCGGTCTCTTTGGTTGTTCTCATCAACGATTTTCTTAACATCATTCAGATTCGCTAAATAAGCCATCCATTTTCCTTAATTAACATTATACGATTATCTAAAAGCCGGACTACATGCACCATCAAGTAATTTGATAATAAATGTAACGAAAGGTTATTTTCTTGGAAATTAGCACTCATAGCAACAGCAATTATAAGTAGTTTTTTATTCAGATGAATGAATACAAAGCTACTATAATTTTTACTTAATTACTGATTAAAATAGATGCTATCCCTTCTTAATTTTATTTTCTGGTCTAATAAAAATTATCGGTATAAATATCCTTTAAATAGTTCTTAGTGTTAATGATTAGAGTAAAATCAGCACATTACTATATAACTATGCATATACACCAAAAATAAAGTATAATTGATAAACCATCTGGGGGCGACCTTGGTTTCGACGGGGGTTGCAAAGCAGATGCGTGCATACCGGGGTCTCAGATTCCCGTAAAACACTGAATTTATATAGTCGCAAACGACGAATCTTACGCTTTAGCCGCTTAAGGCTAAACGTTGCAACGGTTGGCCAATGGGCCGTGTGAGGTAACTCACCGCAACGACATTTACATTGGCTGGTTCAATGTCGTGTTGTCTGGCATTGAACAAGATTTATGGCAACTGGTTTACAAACAGCCTGTCTGTCGGCGGTTTGTGAATAAGATTCGAAGTTGGCAAGACTAAGTATGTAGATCGCTCTGTAGAGGACTTTCGGACGGGGGTTCGATTCCCCCCGCCTCCACCACAAACAATGAGATCTTTTTTAATTAAGATTTGATTACGAGTATTATTAATCACATATTGATCTAGCCTATTAGCCCTATATTTAAAGCTATATCCTAGATATCAGCAACATCCATCTAATTTTTTAAATTTTGGTCGCTACAATAACCAAATTAGAATTAATGCTTACAAATTAATCAAATACTTAAATTCAAACTTTTACCTCTCACTGGTACTATTCCATTTTTCTAGTTGCGTTAACAGATATTTGATGACTTTTAATCATTTATTTTAAACCACTCATTTTTTTATTGTTGATCGTTACAAACTATATTGGTTAGACCAATCTACTAAACATTACAGCTAATCTCGTAAAATCATTCTCAGCGCAATCAAAATGATTAGTAGCTTGCAATACAGAAATTAATGTATCTTTTCTTTCATAGAATATAACCAGCAGTATAGATCAGGTAAAAAAAACATCTGACGTTAAAAATTGATACGCAAGCGCTGACTCTGGATAAAGTAAAGTTATTCGTCTATATAACATGTCCGCAATATATATAATATAAGTATACAAATAGTGCAAATCCGACATCATCTTAGCCAGATCACCCATATTTTAACAATCTACTATCTATCTTAGTTTTATAAGCTAATACCTAATAAATTTTAGTTCCACTTATCATTATTTCATCAGATACAATTACCTTAGAAATAATTATATTTAAAGTATCTCTAATCTTAACCTTAAAAATGTTCGTAATTTCGCTTTATAATCATACAATATTGAGCTAAGTAAAAAGATTTTCCTGTTGGCTCAAATAATTTCAATGTCGAATTTCCAACTAAGTGAACCGATTATAAGAAAAAAGTTGGTTAAAAAATTAGAAACCTCAGCTAATAAGCATTTATTTTAATTGATATAAAAAAAAATTATAAAGCCTAGATTTAAATTTAGCCTTCAATTCTTGCCATAGTTCAATTTTATATAGATAATTTGTAATGATACATTAAATCTACATCATATTAGTTAACAAGTTGATAGATTGTAATTTTTTACATTCCTTAGAATGTAACAGTAAATAACATATTGAACTGTATTAATAATTTACCATAACCTCAACATACTCACCTAACCTTGGCTGCAAATATCATTTGAACAGAAAGGAGTAGTACAATTAAAATTAATTACAATTAACATGAATTTATGTATAATACGTATATATTAAACATTAGAACCACTAATGTTAAGTTAACTTTTTTAATTGTTCATAAATATTTTTTCAATTGTCTGACGTAAAAATTATATTTTTTATTGTCAAGCTTATTAATTGAAAATATAACATATCCCATTGAAGGAAGATTTAAGTTTTAAATAGATATTTAACATTTACTTAATATAGGTTATATTGAAATTAATGAAAAATAAGTATTAGTTAACACAGATAATTTAAACAAATTTGGAATACTCTAATTTTAACTGGTAATTAAATTTATTTAGGACAAAAAGGAAAATTATGTTCAGCGGGAAAAAATTAGGTGAAGCTATTGACGTTGCTATTAAATTAAAAGGTGTGAGGAAAGCCGAGGTGGCTCGAGCATTTTCAATCAAGCCACCCTCTGTTACCAGCTGGATTAAAACAGGCCGGGTAAACAAAACCCATATTGATAAGCTGATTTCTTACTTTGCTGATGTCGTTGCCCCAGAACATTTTGGTATTTCTTCAGTTGAACCTGTGAGCAATCATTATTGCAACGTAAAAATCCCTCTTTTATCTTGGGAAGAAGCGGGTGACTGGCAAGAAACCGATGATACCTTACCGAAAGACAGATACATACATGTCCCTGCATATCACAAACCAAGCGACAAAACTTTTGTCCTAAAAGTATTGGGGGACAGTATGGAACCGGAATTTGTTTCCAGTGACTATATTATAATCGAACCAGATTTAGAACCTCAGGATAAAAACTTCATTATCGTTTATGAAAATGAGGCAGAAGCTATGCTTAAACAGCTTATCATTGAAGGCAGCCGACAATATTTAAAACCGCTAAATCCTCGCTACCCAATAATCGCAATGACTAATCAGTTTAAAATATGTGGCGTAGTAATCGAAAAATTCAAAATTTATACCTAATCAGTTTTGATAGCAATCCATTTGTCTATTTTCTGATCGTGTCTAATTTTTCTAATTAGATATTCTGTTTTTTTATTCTGAACAATATAATTCATCAAGCTGTGATGATTAATTACATCACAGCTTGATGAATTTAAGTTAAATAAAAAATTAATAACGTCTGCTTCTAACCAATTGCGCTTTGCGTTTCAGATATACTAAAGCACCAAAACCACTCCAAATATGCACCAGACGGGTAAATGGAAAGATTACAAATACACTCATCCCCATAAACAGGTGTAATTTGAATATCGGGTCAACATGAGCAATGATATTTGCTGCACCACTTCTAAAAGTAACAATGTGCTGCGCCCACTGCATCAGGCTAATCATCTCTTCACCATCCAGATGATGAGCGGATACATGAATTGTGCCTAAACCCAGACAAAGTGTTATCAGCAGCCAGATTAAAACCAGCTTATCACGCCAGGTGCTATTAGCCAGCAAGCGCGTACAGCTGAAACGGCGATAGATAAGCATTAACAGGCCAATCAAAGCCAAAGTACCCATAATACCGCCGGCAATCATGGCTGTAAGTTGTTTGGTTTCATGGCTGATTCCAAGAGTATCCCAGAC
>JAGGIK010000070.1 GCA_024103515.1 Snodgrassella sp.
TAGCCATCCTTTCGGACAGTTATCCCCCATTACTCGGTACGTTCCGATGCATTACTCACCCGTTCGCCACTCGCCACCAGAGAGCAAGCTCTCCGTGCTGCCGTTCGACTTGCATGTGTAAAGCATGCCGCCAGCGTTCAATCTGAGCCAGGATCAAACTCTTATGTTTAATCTTAGCTTGTTGCAATCCCGAAGTCTCCTCCGAAATCACTGGTCTGCTTCAAAGTTATTGACAAGTTTATGTCTTTAAGCTTGTCTCTCTGAATCAGTGTGAGGCTCAATCGCACTCACACTTATCGGTAATCTGTTCTGTTAAAGAGCGTTGCTTTTGACTGCTTTCTACTTTAAACTGTTCGGTTTGTTTCGTGCCGTCTTCAGCGAAGAAGGCGAACTATACGCCCATCTATTTTAGCTGTCAACTGTCCCTGCCATTTATTTTTATATTTATCTATAAATAAATGTTTATTATTTATTTTTTATTACTGTAGTCGGATTTTCTAACAACAATATCACTAACAGCTTTTCTAATTTCCACCTGTTCTTCTATGCTTAATGTGGTCAGTCTTAATGTTTGAAGTGTCAGCGCCTGATATAAGGTTCGCTCTTGATCGGTTAAAGCCTGCCAGTGCCGAGAGACTGTATTTATATCCCCTCGTTTGATTGGTCCAGTTAAAGCTTCAGTTGCAGAAAACTGCTGTAGCTGATTGAGATTTTGCTGCATCAATTGATTTACAAGTTTATCTGCCAGCCCAGCCGGTATTGAAAGAGATTTAAGTAGAGTGCATGCATAGTCATTTAATGTCACCAAAAAATTAGCACTGATTGAGAGCGCTGCGTGATAGCGTGCCTTTTGATCTTTATGTATTACAAAAGATTCTAAACCTGCCCATTGTGCTAATTTCTTTAATACCGGTAATGCTGTTTTATCACCTTCTATTGCACAAAGATGACCAGGAAGCGTTTTGATGGCGGTATCGATGTGAGAAAAAGCAAATACAGGATGCATTGATCCGGCTAATATATCGTTTTTTGGGGATGCCAATATGTCGCTGCCTAATGCCCCGCTAAAATGAAGAAGTAGCGTATTTGGCGTAATCCAGTTCAATTGATTAATCTTTTCAGCTAAGGATGAAATGACTTGATCACTTACACCAATAACAATTATATCTGCTTTTGGCATGTCAATAGGGTCATTACTTATTTCGATATTTGGCAGATGGTATTGTAAATTTTTACTGGCAGAAATGCTACGATTCCATACAGCTTGTATTTCTATGTGATTACTGTGTTGCCACAGTACAGCCATTGTAGAGGCCACTTTACCTACACCAATGATATTTATACGCAATTTATTTTTTTTTTCAAGATTTTTTTTTCTGACTTGATCAATATTCATATTTTATGCTTCTAGTGTGTATGCAAATTATTTGTTTAAACCTTTATATGGTAATTGAAGCCAGTGGATCAACACGGTACACTTGGGATCTTAAGTTTATATTTTATATTTTTAGTCAAATTTTATTTAGGCAATTAAGCTAATGAAAGCTGCTTTTTATGTTAAATCCGGGCGTTTGGATGTACTTTCGATACAGTTACTAACAGATAATTTAAATTTTATCAATAAAGAGTTAAAACAAAGAACGGAACGTTTTGGTAATTTGCGTAATATGCCTTTTACTCTGGATTTGCATTATTTCAGTAATCCAGTCACAGTTGATCTTGGCAAACTGATTGCCTTGTTTACCCAATATAATATTCGCATTATAGCTATTCGTCACTCCGATGAAGCTTGGGCCAATTCAGCGAATGACCTTCGTCTTGGTTTTGGTTTGCTGCCAGAAGAAGAGGCACATACTCACGTCAAAGCAGCTGGTAAAGCTTTGACAATGCAAAATGAAGAGCCTAAATCTGATCCGTCTGAAGTGGCCTCTGTTGCACCTACATTGATGATTAATCGAACTGTTCGTACAGGTCAACAGATTTATGCTGAAAAGGGTGACTTGATTGTCATGGGATTAGTTAGCGAAGGAGCAGAAATTATTGCAGATGGCAATATCCATGTATATGGGCCATTGCGAGGCCGTGCACTTGCCGGAGCAGCAGGAAATAAGGACACGCGTATTTTTGCTCAGTCTATGCAAGCAGAACTGGTTTCAGTTGCAGGAATTTACCGTATCTTTGATCAGAAATTGCCTACTCATTTAGATCGTCAGCCTGTACAAACTTACTTGCAGGATGATCGTCTGATACTGAGTGCAATTCAAGGGAATTAGTTTACCTGCAATCTGATTAGGGTTTTAGTTAATAAATTTTGATTATCATCGTAGAAGGAATTTTATTGTGGCAAAGATTATTGTGGTGACCTCAGGTAAAGGTGGTGTGGGTAAGACCACAACCAGTGCCAGCGTTTCAACTGGGCTGGCATTAGCTGGTCATAAAACAGCAGTAATTGATTTTGATGTTGGTTTACGTAATCTGGATTTGATTATGGGTTGCGAACGACGGGTAGTATATGATCTGATCAATGTTATTCAGGATGAAGCCACGCTTAATCAAGCTTTGATTAAGGATAAGCATTGTGATAATCTTTTTGTCCTACCTGCTTCTCAAACACGAGATAAAGATGCTTTGACTCGTGATGGTGTAGAAAAAGTTCTGAATACGCTTACTAATGAAATGGGGTTTGAATTTGTGGTTTGTGATTCGCCTGCTGGTATTGAACAGGGTGCCTTAATGGCTTTATATTTTGCTGATGAAGCAATTGTTACTACTAACCCTGAAATATCAAGTGTGCGTGACTCTGATCGTATTTTGGGTATTCTTTCAAGTAAATCGCGCCGTGCGGAAAATAACGAGACACCGGTTAAAGAACATTTACTGATTACTCGTTACTCACCAGAACGAGTGGAAAAAGGAGAAATGCTATCTGTACAGGATATTCAGGATATTTTGCGCATTCGCTTAATTGGTGTTATTCCGGAATCTCAGAATGTTTTGCAAGCATCTAACGCTGGTACACCAGTCATTTTGCAAGAAAATGCTGTTGCTGCTGAAGCATATAAAGATGTGGTTGCTCGCCTTTTAGGTGAGGATCGACCAATTCGCTTTGTAGATACTGAGAAAAAAGGCTTTCTCAAGCGTTTGTTTGGAGGTTAAGCCATGTCTTTATTAGATTTTCTTTTTGGGAAAAAACAACAATCTGCTCAGGTCGCACGTGACCGTTTACAGATTGTCATTGCACAGGAACGCGCAACGCAAACTCCAGACTATTTGCCCACCCTGCAAAAGGAATTGTTACAAGTGCTGTCAAAATATGTCCATGTATCTTTAAAAGATATCCAAATTTCTCAAGAAAAGAAAGATGGTATGGATGTTTTAGCACTGAATATCACTTTACCAGAATCAGGAAAGATAAAGGCCAGTGAATGACACTGACTGAATTACGTTACATCGTAGCGGTGGCGCAAGAAAAGCATTTCGGGCGCGCCGCTCAACGCTGCTATGTCAGCCAGCCAACTTTATCAATTGCGATTAAAAAGCTGGAAGAGGAGTTGGGATTGACTTTATTCGATCGTAGCAGTAATGAAATTATCACTACAGAATCAGGACAACGCATTGTTGATCAGGCTCAGCGGGTGCTTGAAGAAGCGGATCGTATAAAGCTTATGGCCAATAAGGGAAAAAATGAATTAGAAGGTATTTTCAAATTGGGGCTGATTTTTACTATTGCTCCTTATCTATTGCCAAAGTTGATTTTATCCTTACGCAATCTGGCACCCGAAATGTGTCTACAATTGGATGAAAGTTATACCTCTGTGCTGACTGATTCGCTTAAACGGGGTGAACTAGATGCTATTGTGGTTGCGGACCCATTTCATGAAACCGGTCTAGAAACAATACCGTTATATGACGAACCTTTTTTTGTGATTGTTCCCAAAGGCCATGACTTTGAACATTTTGATGAAGTCACTACGCAACAATTGAGTGATGAACGGGTGTTATTACTAACTGAGGGTAATTGCATGCGTGACAATGTTTTGGATAGCTGTCAGGAACTGGCATCTCGGCAAAATATATTAGGTTTAGCGAATAGTATTCAGGGCAGTTCAATAAATACGATACGTCATATGGTAGCGAGCGGATTGGGCATCAGTGTGATGCCCGCAACTGCATTAACTGAAAACGATCATTTGCTATTCAGTATTATTCCTTTCGCCAAACCAATCCCAAATAGAAGGATTGTATTGGCTTCAAGGCGCAACTTTGCTCGCCCAAAAGCTTTACAAATGATTAAAAATGCCATTTTGTCTTCGCAGTTGGCTGGTGTTCAGTTCATATCAAATGGTAATCAGTTTTAATCTAACTATGAATGGGGCAGTTAATTATATTTTGTAGCTTTATAACTAAGACTATAAAATGAAAATGTCTAATTTATCAGCAATTAATACTGGTTATTTGGCATTTTTAAATTCATACATGATAAAAGCTAAACGATTTTCAATAATAAATTTATTCTTAATTCATAATTTTTCACAGCTAGGAGTAGCTAAAAAGTTTGTTATCTCCTATTCATTCCGTTGTAACTTTGAAATTTTTGACACTGGTTTTGAGGGCTAATTTTATTGAATGGATCTTCTATGTAAAGTCTGCTTGGCATAACTACTAATAGGATATATATCAGAGAAAATCTTGCAGGGGATTTAATCGCCAATAAATTCTTTGCTAAGATATACTTTCTCTTTCTTATTATTTCAGAAATCAAAACTTTTACCCGACAATATGTTAAGTGGTTTCATTTATAGTATCTTCAATTATTTATATATTTAGCTAACAGATAAAGTTAATAATTCAATAATTTTTATTTAAGTTTGTCAATTTTATTCTCTATAATATTTAATAATCTTAAATACTAATCCAACTAATAGCCATGGAATACAACCAAAATCAATCAAAAATCCGAAATAAGAGTATTGGCTATATGGATCTGGCAACTTTGATATACCTATATACAATAATATTCCTCCAATAAACAGTCCATATGATGAACTTTTATTTTTTAAAATATCATTGTTAATAAATATCAACCAGTTCATACATGACACATACAATCCAATTGCAATGATAAAAGTATTTATCAAAACCATAATATTAACACCCACAATCATCTAACTTAGATCTGAGTCCTTGGTAGGCAGCTCCAGCGGAAATACTTTTGCCTGTATCCAAAATCGAAGCAAGAACACCTGAAGCACTTGGATTATAAATTTTTTGATTAAAGGGGAATCCTTTCCAAATTCCATCAAATAAACTAGATTTTGGAGGATATCTTAATGTATTAGATAAAACAATAAAAGATTGTGGATTGGCTACACTAATTCATACAACTTTTTAGGGGTAAGGTAAATTTAACGCCAAAAAGGAAAAATGATAAATCAATAAAAAAGCGCACTACACTCTTTTCGTGCTGATTTCAAAACACAAATGGTTAAACTTGATCAGCAGGGAAAATCGCGCAGTCAATTGGTCAAGCAATAC
>JAGGIK010000071.1 GCA_024103515.1 Snodgrassella sp.
TTTTATTGATTTATCATTTTTCCTTTTTGGCGTTAAATTTACCTTACCCCTAAAAAGTTGTATGAATTAGTGTAGCCTATCCAACATTAAAGTGGTGACTCAATAGAAATCTAATGAAAATGTTCAGTTAAGTTAAATCACTTCTACAAGTTAACTTATTTTCAGTTATAAAAAAAAATGTCTGAGATTGGATTCTCAGACATTTTTAATTTTTTCTAATATATTTATTTCAATACTTCAGCCATGGACTGAGCAACATAATCAATATTGCTAGTATTCAAGCCAGCCATACACATGCGACTGTTTTCAACCATGTAGATACTAAATTCGCTTTGCAATCTGGCCACTTGTTGTGGGGATAAGCCTGTAAAGCTAAACATACCTCTCTGCTTAGTAAAATAGCTGAAATCGCGTTCAGGAATTCGAGTTTGCAAGACATTATGCAAACGGATACGCATAGCACGGATTCGATCACGCATTTCAGTGACTTCTTTTTCCCACTGACGGAAAAGGTCTGGATTGTTCAATACATTGTCAACAATGTAATTACCATGCCTCGATGGGCTAGAATAAAAACGTCTGATAATGAATTTTAACTGACTATGAACAATTTTAGCTTCATCAGCAGTAGGACAAACGACGCTTAACGCACCAACTCTTTCTCCGTATAAGGACATATTTTTTGAAAAAGAATTGCTAATAAATACACATAAACCTAAATCAACCGCTTTACGTATTGCATAAGCATCAGCTGTAAGATCTTCTCCTAATCCCTGATAGGCAAAATCCATAAAAGGAATAAGCTCTCGCTCTTTGATTATCGTTAGTATGTCATCCCACTCAGAAGTTGTAGGGTCAATACCTGTGGGATTATGGCAACAGGGATGTAGCAATATTATGTTTCCAGCCTTGAGCTGTAGTAGAAATTCTTTAAGTTCATCGATTTTTATGCCGTGTGTTTCTGGATCATAATAGGGGTATTTTTTAACTGTACAGTTTGCCCCCTCAAAAATGCTAATGTGATTTCCCCAGGTCGGATTGCTAACATAAACTTCTGCTTGTGGAAACCATTGATGAATAAATTCAGCCCCCACTCTGAGTGCACCTGAACTACCTAAACTGGCAACTGTAGCTATCCGACCACATTGGACGACTTCATGCTCAGGCCCAAATAAGAGGTTTTGGCATGCTTGACGATATCCTGCCAAACCATCCATGGGTAAATAACTATAAGGAAGATTTTGCTTCGCTAATTGCTTTTCTACTGTTTTAACGCATTCAAGAATCGGTAAATGACCTTCATTATCATAATAAACACCAACCCCCAGGTTTACCTTTTTCGGGTTAGGATCCACGTTATATTTATCAACCAGACTCAAAATAGGGTCGCCAGGATAGTATTTGACATTTTGAAACATTTCAGTTCCTTAAGACAGCAATAATATTTGATATGGAAAAATTAGACTGCTGTCGTGTAATTTACTACAATTGTACCTAAATGTCTTAACTATTTTTAAGTTGTTGTGGTTACTTTTTTACAAAAACCAAATCCCACACACCATGTCCCAATTTTTTCCCCCTTGCTTCAAATTTAGTTTCAGACCGATACACTGGTTTCTCAGCAAAATTTTCAGCAGTATTTTCCAATTCATAAAAGCTGTTTAATACTTCTAGCATTTGGTAAGCGTACTCTTCCCAATCTGTAGCCAAATGAATATAGCCCTTAGATTCTAGTTTTGGTAATAATTGCTCAACAAAATGACGTTGAATTAGCCGTCGTTTATGATGTCTTTTTTTCTGCCAAGGGTCGGGAAAGAAGATATGGATACCATGGAGACAGTGATTAATGAGCATATTGTTGACTACTTCAACTGCATCATGACGCATCACTCTGATGTTTTTTATATTTTTTTCGTCTATAAGTTTCAATAAATTTCCTACTCCCGGGCCATGGACATCAATCGCTAAAAAATCTAAATTCGGTAATTGCTGGGCTATGGCTGCAGTTGCTGTGCCCATGCCGAAGCCAATTTCAAGAATTTTGGGCGCATGGCTGTTAAAAGATATATTTAAATCTATATTTTGTTTGCTATATTCAATACCATAATGTGTCCATTGTGTATCAATTGCACGCTGTTGTGCCGCTGTCATGTGACCTTGTCGTAACACAAAACTTCTTATATTGCGTAAGCTATGGTGATTGTTGTCAGTTTCTAAAGGGATATCATTCATACAATAGTTTCATCTTTAAATTTATATTTAGATTATTTTCAGTACATAAGCTGAATGTTAATTGCTTATGTACATCTCCAAAGTCTCTTTAAGCATTTTAGAAGAAATATCATCTGCAAGTTTTGCCTGACCAAGGGATTCAAGGATAATAAATCGCATCCGGCCATCTTGTACTTTTTTATCATGACTCATGTGGTTAAGCCATGCATCGAAAGTCATCTTGGGTGGGGTAACTGGTAATTTAGCCTGTGTTAGCAGATTTATAACTCTGCGAGTGTTAGCTGAAGAAATCAAACCCATATTTTCAGATAAGCGGCATGCAAGAACCATGCCAGCTGCTACTGCTTCTCCATGTAACCAGTTGCCGTAACCCATTTGAGCTTCAATAGCGTGAGCAAAAGTATGGCCAAGATTTAAAAGGGCGCGAATTCCGTTTTCTTTCTCATCAATACCGACAATACGTGCTTTCATTTGACAGCAGTGGTAGACTGCTTCGGACAGCAAAGCTTCATCTAAAGCCATCAATGCATCAATATTCTTTTCTAACCAACTCAAAAATTCAATATCGCCTAGTAGCGCGTATTTGATAACTTCAGCCATACCTGCAGAGAATTCTCGCTGAGGGAGGGTTTTGAGGCTGTTTAAATCAATTATTACAGCTTGAGGCTGATAAAATGCGCCAATCATATTTTTCCCGAGGGGATGATTGATGGCAGTCTTTCCACCTACTGAGGAATCTACCTGACTTAGCAATGTAGTCGGAATCTGAATGAAGGGTGCACCACGTTGGTAAGTTGCTGCTGCAAACCCAACCATATCTCCAATGACTCCACCACCTAAGGCAATAAGTGTGGTTTGACGTTCTGCATGGTTTTGCATTAATCCATCATAAATCAAATTCAGTGTTTGCCAATTTTTATATTTTTCTCCGTCTGGCAAGATTATACTGAATTGTTCGCAATTTAATTGGCTGAAGTATTTTTGCCATTGAGAAAGATATAAAGGTGCAATAGTTTCATTGCAAATAATAACTATTTTTTTTGTGAAAAACGGGGCAAAAGAGACTTGAGGCAGTTTTACGATATCTGCAGCAATAAAAATTGGATATTGATGCGAAGTAGTGGAGACCGTTAAAGTATGCATAGCATTTATCATGTTTCATTGTTGGTTAGTCTGCTGACGTAATAAGGCACATAATCTCGTCATGGTTTCGCTTGTGCAAGAATCATTGGCTTCGATAACGAGATGAGCAGTTGCCCTATATAAACGATCTCGCTGTGTATATAGTTGCTGTAGTTTTAACATTGGATCTTTAACTTGGAGTAACGGACGATTTTTGTCATGCTGAATACGGGATAAGAGGATTTCAGGAAGTGCATGTAGATAGATTACAAATCCGTTTTCTTTTAGCTTATCACGATTTTCTTCATGCAGAACTGTACCACCACCTGTGGCAATAATAATATTTTGCAATTGCACTAGTTCACTGATTATGGTTTTTTCTCTTTGACGAAAGCCTGTTTCACCTTCCAGTTCAAAAATGGTAGGGATCGACACGCCTGTTCGTTCACAAATAACTTGATCACTATCATAAAATTCAAGTTGTAATTTATTTGCCAGTTGCTTGCCCAAGGTTGTCTTTCCAGCTCCCATTAAGCCGACTAATATTAAATTACCAGTTATCTTATTCATATCAAACATTGTAACTGAGAGTGCTTATTTATGCATCTTTAGCAAGGTAATCAATGACTATTTTTATCTGGGGTTTTGCTATTAAAAATAATTATTGTTTGAAGTATATTAGAAATATCTAATAAATATAAGTGAATTGACCTTGTCCTTTAGTTAGTAGCAAATTGACTTGAAATTACGCTGCTTATTGACAAATTTTATATTTAATCAGTGTCCTATTATTTAGCGTATCGTGGGCCTTTCGGTGTTATAAGTTGTTGACTACTGTTCACTTTCGTTTCTTGCTAATGCCAGATTTTATTAAAAAATATAAACTTTTTACGATACGCATGATTAAATTGTTCAGTATTACTGTTTTGCTATAGGCTGGCCGGTTAAATATAAATAATGATTACACTATGCAATTTTGGCTAATTGATGAGTGTTTTTTTGGTAAATTTGCTCTAGTATTGATGCCTATGTTAGAGTGGACAGCCATGATAATTGGCCAGTTTATTCGGAAGACGGGTAATTTAATTTGCCGGTAAACTGACCGCCATACCGACACCTAATATTTTACGGCCAAATTCATCGATTACATGAAATGCTCTTAAACATTATTGTTGACTATTGTCACTCATAAAATCTAATAACCAGCAATTACTCAGAGTATTCGGTATTGATGGCTTTTCTGAATTTTGTGGTGGAATAGATTGTTAACGGTTGACCCTAAGATTAAACTTTAACTTGCCATATATCCGATCAATACGTTTATGATATTCACTGATAACCCAACTTTTTGATACGGTGACAAAATTGGGGAACGCTCCAGTGTAAATGTTTTCAGCAGTTGTAATCAATATTGAAATACACATTGTAACGACCTTTTTAAAATAGTACAGCATAAAAGTAGCAAATTCTCTTTATTAACTTATAGAGGATTGGAATGGCAACACCTATTCACACGACAAAATTAAGGGGTAGCCGTTTGTTAAATTCTACCTCAGGCAAATAGCCCAACGACAAATGTAACCGTTTATAATTGTACCAATAAGCATAAGCCGCAAAGGCTTG
>JAGGIK010000072.1 GCA_024103515.1 Snodgrassella sp.
AAATTAAATCCCAGAATTTTAGTAATACCAATTGTTAACCGGTCAGCAGAGTAGGGGTTGATATTGCTTATTGCCAGTGATAAACCTTCCAGCCAGCTTCTGGCCTTATCTCGAAATTGCCTGCCCTGTGCAGTAAGCAGCACATAACGGGTATTGCGTACAAATAGCGTGGTTTGCAGTTTCTCTTCCAGCGCCTTAATTTGCATGGATAGTGGTGGCTGGCTTATCCCCAGCCTGCTGGCAGCCTTGCGAAAATTGCCTTCCTCACATACCGCCAGAAAATATTGCAGTTGCTTAATTGTAGGCAGATGCCGGCTGTAAATAGCCGAATTATCCAGCGTATATTCCGGCTGAACCGGTAATTGATTACACATATTGTCTCCCTTATCCTAGCTAATAAACCGTTCTGCATAGCAAAAGTATTTACACTGATACAGACAAAGCTACTTTAAATAAACATTATATAGACTTTCTCATCAACCTACAGTGACAGAATAAAGTATCATTCAAGATCTCCACAACCTAAAAAGCTAGCACAGTAACCATCTCCTAAAATAGCATAACCCTAAAATATAAAATACTTGCAAATAATGCACATCGGGTTGTTAATGCAAATAAAAAATAAAGTACCAATTGTCCCTGTTTCAAATCAGACAAAAGCCAGTGTTACTATTCAAATATGCACCATTTACGCAATCATATAACCCATCTGAATACAAACCAAAACCCGCAGCATAATTTTCCACATCAGCGTTACCTTAACAACAACTGATCTGCAAAAATAAAAACTCAAATACAGCAGTCCATAAAAAAAGCCTGCAAAATTAATTGCAGGCTTCTGAACCAAAATCAATAATTAACTACCCCAATAGGCAGATATCACCCTATCCTGCTGAGTCAATACTATCTGTTCGGGCGCAGCTAAAGCCTCGGCATGACCAGACGACATATTTGCCATGGCCGTAATCAAATATTGCACCTGTGTCGTAACCTGTGCATTTTCAGCATTACCTGAATTTTGATATTCGCTTGAACCTTTAGCAAATAAATATTGCACACCATTCAGATGATTCACATTGTCATTTTCAGCCACATGATTGTCAGCAAAACGGGCAAAATTAATACTGAATAAATCAGCATCATCATTATAAAGCCCAATCGCATCCATGTGATTTGCAGGGGTAATGATACCGTTCTGAGCAAAGGCACCAACCTTATCCAGCCCAAGCTGTTGCCGGGTTATCGTCTTATCCGCAAACTCGAACACCTCAATCTGGTGCACAGTACTGCAAAAGAAATTTTTAACCACAACAGAATCTGTACCATTATAGCCAGACATAACCAGATCAAAACCATCCTTGCGATACACCATCTCATTAGCCCGAACATCCTTGAATCTGATCGTATTCACATCCATACTGTAAGGATTATATTCCAGAATAGTATCTTGACCATGCCCCTTACTGAAAACATAAACATCATTGCCAATACCACCTTCCAGATAATCATTACCCAGACCACCAACAAGAATATCATCGCCTATACCACCGTATAAACGATCATCACCATTGCCTCCATCCAGATAATCATCACCCAGCTCACCAAAGAGGAAATCATTACCGGCACCACCATACAGGCGATCATTGCCGGCACCACCGATCAGCGTATCATTGCCATCTGCTCCAAATAGCTGGTCGTTACCCAGACCACCATGCAGATAAGTAGGCTTAGAGCCATAAGCATATAACTCATCATCGCCATTAGTACCTAACTGAGTGAGTGCACGGATATCATCAACATTCAACTGCCCGCAACCAGAAAATTTAATCACATCAATCTGATTAACACCAGATTCACGGAAGAAATTAATAATTTTCAGCGAATCATCAGAATACTTCGCTGTAATATAAAGATCCTGCCCCTTACGGGAATAGGTAAAATCATATTTTGACCAATTATTAAAGAACACCGTATTAACATCTTTACCGCTAGGATTAAATTCAAGCAGCTGATCATGACCAAAGTTCTTATCAAATACAAATAAATCCGAGCCTATACCACCTTCAAGATAATCATTGCCCGTACCGCCGTTAATCGTATCATCGCCATCACCGCCATAGATAAAATCATTGCCGGCGCCACCGATTAACACATCATTACCGGCACCTCCATCCAGATTGTCATCGCCGTCACCGCCATCCAGAAAATCATTACCGCCATGACCCTTAAGTACATCATTACCGCCAAGACCAATCAAAGTATCATCAGATTCATAGCCAATCAGCACATCATTACCTTCCGTTGGTTGTAACAGCAACGCCTTGATTGCCTCAACATCAAGCTGCGAGCCATCAGCAAACTCTACCACATCAATCTGGTCGCCACCATGACCATCGCCAGTAAAGAAATTTACTACCGTAATCTGATCAGAAGTACCCTTGATTTTCAACAACAGATGATTACCATTACGGGCAAAAATCACCTCATCCTGCACAATACCATCCGTAAACCGAATTTTATCAACCTTATTTACCCCGGTATCATGATTACGAATAATATCCCGCCCGAATCCACGTGCAAACTCATACACATCCGATCCGGCGCCACCGTCCAGCTCATCATTGCCGATACCACCAATAAGCACATCGTCTCCGGCACCGCCTTGAAGAATATCGCGGCCACCAAGCAGATTCGTACCAATCAGAATATCATTGCCATCACTGCCAGACTGCACACTTAGCTTATCCTGTACCGTCTTACCTAGCAGATCACACCACTGATCCAATACATCATGCGCTTTCGCGTAATCAACATATTCACCGAAAAGCTTCATCCCATCCGGCCAGAAGCCCGTATAGTTATAAGCCAGAAACTCTCCTAAATCCACAAAAGCCTTTTGCGGATTGCGCTGGAAAACCTGATTAAAAGTAGCCGCAATACCCGAAAAATCCAGCAAAACTTCATCATTTTCCCATTTAAAGGTAAGTTTTTCCAGATATGGCTTCAGCCGCGTTTGAAATAACAAACTCTCATACAGACTAGTGCGAATTCCGTTATAAGTGTTATCAATCGTATCCAGAAGCTGCTGCCGCTGCTTTGGCGTACCCGCATAAAATAATCTGGAAGTTTCACCAGTAAACGCATTCAGCACATTCAGCTTATCACTATAAGTCTTAAACTTCTTCGCCCATTCCGGATCAACAACAGTAAGCTTACTTTCTTCAGATGGCCTGATCGCAGAACCGCCAGAGCTGGCAGAACCAGTATTCACCCAGTTTATGCCTAAAGCATATTCAGCATTTTCATCAAACTGCGGATCGGATTTAGCCCATTCCAGCAGCAGCTTATCCAGCAATGCCTGTTGCTCCGAGCGCGTTTGCGCCTGCGCGTAAGATTGCAACACCGCAGCCAGATTTTGAGACAGCGCCGCAGCATCGCGTAAATCGCGTACCCGCCCCGTACCTTTCAGATTAGGCGCCTGCTTTTGCTCCTCAGTCAGTTTTACTTCCTCAGCATACTCACTGAAAACCGGCTTATGCTCGAAATTCACATCACCCATAACCCGATTTTGCCCGTCAGTGGTTTCATAGCTGCCGATCTGAGCCAGCGTATTACCATTCTTCAAATTGGTATTACTGTTTTTATTGGCCAGATTTAATGCTTTCACGCCTACCTGCTCCAGCGTAAACAGCTCATTGCTTTGGCAGATACCATCCTGATTCAAATCACGCCACACGCGCAACTGATCAAAGTGCGCATCCTGCGCATCTACCCGGCCATCGCCATTACTGTCAAACTCGCGCAGTGCCGCATAGCCATTGGCCGCCTTGCTGCCATCCGCCAGCAGCGTACTGTCACCAAAGAGCTCCGTACCATCATTAATAATCCCATCGCCATTGCGGTCTACTGCCAGCAGGCCGTCATCAGCCTTTACCCAGCCAGTAGCCGTACGGATACCATCACCATCATGGTCAAATAGCGCCCCACTTAATTTTCTTGAGCCAGTCGTTTCAATTCCATCACCATCCAGATCCAGCACCAGCGGGTCATAGACATAATATTTACCGTCGCGGTTTAAATCGCTCCATTTCTTCATAAATTTGCAAATCCAGCTGCCCATATTTGATGGGTCATATTTTTTGTCTAGGTATCCGCGTAGAAAATTTTTGGCAAAATTTGCTGCATCAGCAGGGCTTATAGATCCAAAAGTATTTAATCGTGCCCATTCAGCACCTAAATCATTCCAGTCTAATGCCGAGCCCGGCCAATCTTTAGCTGTTAAGCTGTCCGGATCAAAACGGGTAAAACCTTGTGCATCTGATTTGATAATACCATTCAGTGATACTTGCCCAGACTGAGCAATATTGCTTAATAATGCGTGAGCCATATCATTAGAAAATTGATTATATTTTTGTTTATCATATCTGCCCAAATTAGAGCGTAAGATTATATCGGTAACGCTCCGCAAAGCCATATCGTTAATCATACCCGGGATGCCACCGGCTTTACCGCCACTATTGGTACCGATTGCTATATTCAGCCATAGATTCAAACCGCCTGCATCGTTATTACCAGCCGGAACCGTGGATTTTAAATAATCATAGGCTTTGGAATAATCTGCATCTTTGCCATTGGCCAGTGTATTTTCAATGTCAGATATAATTTTCCATAACTCTCTTCTTTGGTCATCGGTTAAGTCATACGATGTTTTTTCGGACATATAAGCGTCTAAATCTAGATATCCCTGAAAACCTTCACCTTTATTATTAAAACAGTTCATAAATACTCCTTTTAATCAATTATTTTGCTATTTTCCAGAATATAATCGTATATACGATTATTGTTGTTGATAAACCCGTGTAATATCTCCGGATGATCGAGCAGACTTCGATTGTGTTTGTAGGTATC
>JAGGIK010000073.1 GCA_024103515.1 Snodgrassella sp.
AATGGCAACGGTGGCAATGGCAACGGTGGCAATGGCAACGGTGGCAATGGCAACGGTGGCAATGGCAACGGTGGCAATGGCAACGGTGGCAACGACAACGGTGGCAACGACAACGGTGGCAATGGCAACGGTGGCAACGGCAACGGTGGTAACGGCAATGGCAATGGCAACGGTGGCCATAATTCAGGTAAAGGTAATTCCGGTAAAAATAAAGGTACTTTGATTTATGCAGATGCTGTAGCTGGATATACTCTTATGCCACGAGTTAACCTTGAGCAGGGCTTTGCCAGTATCGGCAGTTTGCAGGTACGCCGTACTGATATAGCCAATGTTGACGGTAAACGTCAAACATGGGCTCGTACCTTTGGTCACCACCAGAAACAGAATGGCAAAGATCGGCTGAATCTGGATACCAATATCTACGGTATACAGATTGGACATGATTTCATGATTAATCAGACCGACAATAAAGGCCTCAATGTACTGGGAGGATACATATCCTATAGTAGAGCCAATACCGATTTCTCTGATAAATACCATGCTAAAAAAGGTATTGTCATCAGTGATAAGCACACTGGTAAAGGTAAGTCTGATAACATCAGCTTAGGTTTGACCAATACCTACTTTACAGACAAAGGTACTTACTTAGATATAGTAGGTCAGTTATCTTATCTGCATAATAAATATACAGCCCGTACCGGCAATAATCCTGATACACAAGATGGTTGGGGGGCGGCTGTATCTGCTGAGGTTGGTCATAGCATACCAGTCAGCAGCACATGGTCAATTCAGCCACAGGCTCAAATGGTTTACCAATATCTGAATTTAGATAGCTTCAGTGATGGATTGCGCTATGTAGATCAGAATAATCAGGACAGCTTGCGTGGTCGTATTGGATTAAAAGCTGCCTATAATGCATCTGGAAAAACCGGAAAAGGCACATCGATCTATACCGTTGGCAATGTTTGGCATGATTTCATCAAGCCAGATAATGTCACTATCGGACGTGACAGTATCCGTGAAAACTTCAGCAGTACTTGGGGGGAAATTGGCGTGGGTGTACACATACCTGTAGCCAAACAAAGCCAGATCTACGGTGATGTACGCTACGAACATAATTTTGGTGGTGCAAAACGCCAAAGCTTCCGTGGCAACATTGGCTTAAAAGTGAACTGGTAATAAACTGCCCAAGAAAATTGCTTTGATGCAGTGCAAACAAAATAACTTAAATGAAGTGAAAACATCAATTAACTGATACAACATTCATAAGTTATTTAATAAAAAAGTCCGTTTGTGTTTAACAAACGGACTTTTTTATCTGGATTTATACATTTAAACTGGCTTAACTAAAACTTAAAAAAATCATACAGATATTTTGTAAATTTGTTTTTCTATTTTTAAGTGTGATTTAATGGTATTTTGCCTTAAATATGTATTTAAAATATTTATCAGTTTTTATTAAAATTGAGTTTTAATTATACTCGTTTTATATACCTAAATATTTATCTAGTTGGACCGATATTCATGAGATTGGTAAATTTGCATCCAAAACAAATTCTCTTGCTTTTGCTCTTATATGTATAGGGATTACTATATAACATTACGTGCGAATAATTAATTGGATTATGCCTCATATTTTATGCTTTATAATTTAAATTCTAATTCCAAAAAAATACCGATTTAAAATCATTAATAAATCATTTTTAATTGTAATAGATTGCTGATTATCAGTATAATTAAATAAAAAATGTTAAACTGGTCTATAAAACTAGTATTCTAAAAATACCAATTTTACAGATTCCGTATTAATTAGAATTGATAATGCTGTCAATTAGTACAGATACTGACTTAATATATATCTTCAATAGTAGTACGCCAGTTCACAAATGCTGCACGTATACCTTTTTCATGATGAAAAGTAGTTCGTGTCATAAATACCAGACCAGTTTTATTTAATTTTTGCAGAAATTCAGCGGTATCGCATGCCGCAGTAACTTTGAAGCAGACAATATTTAAATGTACCTCAGCCAATAATACAAAATAACTGCTTTCACATATATAGTTACCAAATTCGTGTGCCAGCTCAATAGAGTTATCAACAATAGACCGATACCCTTCACTACCATATCCTAACAGACTGAATAACACTGGTAACACTTTTAACCTTCTGGAATTTTCTAGCAAAATATTCATGAAATTAAAATTTTCCAGTTGATTTTCCAGATAAAGAACGTTGCTATTTTTAAACTGATTAAACTGTAATTTGAAATGTTCCTTTTGAGTGAAAAAGCAAGCATTTTCATAAGGTACGTTCAACCATTTATGACAATCAATAGCAATACTATCGGCTCTTTCCCAGCCATTGAGTCAATACTGATATTCTGAAGAGCAAACTGCAAATGCACCAAAGGCTGCATCAATATGCATCCAGCAATTATAGATGAGTTTCAACTCCATAACTTCCGCAATAGCATCAAAGTCAGCAGTATTAGCCGTGCCCGCATTTAAAACCAGAATAAATGGGTGGTACTTGAAATTATTTTCAATAAACAGCTTTAATTTGGCTACATCAATGGCTTCGCGCTGATTTGAAAGAGTAGGAATATTAATTAAGCTATTTCTGCCTAAACCGAGCATTGCTAATGATTTTAATACAGATGAATGAGGTGTAACCGAGATAACTGGCAGTGATAGTTTTACTAAACCATCAGCAGCAATATCCTGCTCAATCTGCGTGCCACACCATTGTCTGGCCACAGCCAATGCAGAAAAATTTGCCATGGTTGTACCAGTAACAAATCCGCCGGTAAATGCTTTTGGTAAGTTGAATAAGTCCAGTAATAAATCAGTTGCTTGAGTTTCAATACGGGCAAATACATCACCCTCGCCATTGATAGCTTGAGCATTCTGATCGTAAATAGTGGCCAAGATATCGTCCATTATTGCCGCTGGTGTACTGCCACCGATAACAAAACCCAATATCTAGAGCCGCTGGAAGCGACAATAAAATCTTTAAACTGAGTATTAAATTGATTTAAGGTCTCTAGTCCGCCATAACCTTGGCTGAGTAGGTGTAATTGCTGCAAACTATATTGATGTGTCTGAGTTAATCGACAACTTGTTGGAATACTGTCGCAGTTATTCAGAAAACTGATAGATTGATTAAAAAAATATTTCCAACAGTTCATGAATAGTAATTAAGTCGTTTTTTAGAATTTTATTCATGTGTATCAATTGTATAAGTTTATCTTAAATTGATTGTAAACTTTTTTAATTATTGGGGGAGATTTATTGAAAATCTAGCCAATAAAATCTTTGAATAAAACAACATAAATCGATCTGATCATTGTAATAAACTTTCATGGAAAGCTTCAAGCAGACGTCTTAAAATCAAAACCTGCTTTATATTTTAAATCCTGTCTATCGTGAATGAATTTGATTTTATTCGTCAATACCTGCATTGTCAGCCAGGATAAACAACTTATTCTGAGCATTGGTGATGATGTGGCTATCATACGGCTCCGCAGTGGTCATGATTTACCCTTCAGCACCGATATGCTGGTAGGCAGCACACATTTCTTTCTGAATATTGCTCCCGCAGATCTAGCGCATAAAGTACCGGCGATCAATCTATCGGATATGGCAGCCATGGGAGCCAGACCGCGCGGGGCTTTACTCAGTGTAGCCTTGCCTGAGCTAAATAAAGATTGGTTAACTGCGTTTTGCGATGCCTTGTTTGCCTTGGCCGCACAGTTTGGTCTCACGCTGATAGGTGGCGATACCACCAAGAGCAACTGGATTTTCAATGTTAATATTATTGGCGAAACCCCATATCAGCAGACATTACGGCGCGATGCCGCACTGGCTGGTGATGATATCTGAGTGCCTGGTTTGCTTGTATTGGCGGCGGCCGCTCTAGATAAGCATTACCATCAGTCAAAATATTCCCCTCAAATCTGCGTCAGTATGTTTTTTCTTGAGCACATTGTAGTAAATATTAATATACAAATTAAATCTACAATAGATCAATCATCCTCTGCTGACCTTTCATCCCTTATTAGATAAAAATATAAATACCATCATGATTTTTAAACAGCTACACCATAAACAAAGAGAAAATAAATACCGTTATATACAACAAAATTAAAACCATTAATTACTTAATATTGACCTTGATCTGAAAAATAATACCATAATAATAAGTTGTTATTTTTATTTATAAAATTCACATCAACTCCATTGACAAACATTATACTCACACATACAATCAAAAACTTATATTTGAATAAATTCAAATATATTTAACTAAAATAATATGTAATTTAATAAATATTTGGATACAAATATGAACAAGGTTTATAAAATAGTTTGGCATGCACTAAAGAGACAATGGGTGGTCGTCTCAGAGCTGGCCAAAAAAGGCAAAACTAAGAGCATCAAGCTGCTTGCCTTAGC
>JAGGIK010000074.1 GCA_024103515.1 Snodgrassella sp.
CAATGGTTTAACAACTAAGTTAGGCCGTTATAATTCATTGATTGCACGCGCAAGTATTATTTTGGGATACACGCTTCAAGGTAATGCAAATCCTGTAGATATTTATTTTAAAACAGGCTATCTAAAGGAATTTAGTGGTAAAACATTTTATACATTTAATCATGCTGCAAAAGAGAAATATGATTTTGGTGGTAACTGGTGGGATAATGCTATCGGTGTCAATGTGCAATTAAAGCAAAGGCATAATTTTTATGCTGACATGGTTTATTCACTGGGTAATAAGTTTGATCGAAAACAAATAAATGTCGGATATCGTTTTGATTTTTAAATATAAGAATTATTTATTGTTTGTGAAAGAAACGGTTTTCAGTAAGAATCGTCAGCAATGAAATTGATTTTTGATTTGTTCTTGGATTTTTATGTTGATGGTAATAGTTAATTTTATCATTCAGTCTCTCTTTAAATATTGGCGACTTTATTAATAAGGCCGCCATTTATTATTAAGTTGAAATAATAGATGAAAAAACAAATTATTGAGATAAAATTTTTTAACACTTCATAGCTGGTACACAGCTTACGTAGAAAATTATATAGCTTGTTTCAGTGTTTTATAATCAATGGGCGGCATGTTATTTAATACTCCATGTATCGCAACCAAAGTAACAGTAACGCCTTATGTACAATTATTGCGAGAGTAGATCAAATTGAATAGATGCCGGAATCAAAAATGAACTATGCACTTTAATACATAAAAATGCATAAATGGTTGGATGGCTGTTGACAGTGAGATTTTGGCCAAAGTGCCATCACTTTTATAGTGTGCGAATCCCTAAGATCATTCTAATTTAAACACTATAGGATCCATATCTTAATAAGAAAGAAAGTTTAAATATTAATATATTAAGAAAAGTGCAGACATAAACAGATATAAAAAAGATATGCAAATAAATAACTAAATTAAATAAGGTGGTAAAAGCTGATTACATTTTTTATGAGCAAAAAAATAACCGCATTTAGCGGTTAATAATGGTGGCCAGAGGCAGGATCGAACTGCCGACACACGGATTTTCAGTCCGTTGCTCTACCGACTGAGCTATCTGGCCATCGGATAAGAATGCGCATTAAACCAGAATTACAGTCAGTTGACAAGTATTTTCTGTGCTGATTGTTGTATATCACTGTTAATTATTTGGAAAAATTCCGTGTATGCCGGATTGAGCACTTAGAGCGGGTAGAAATTTGAGCAGATAGCATGACGATTATAAAGTTCATGGCATTCTCATTTCAGGCATTTAGCTGGACGGCTGTTCGCGACTGTATTAAGGTAGCTATTTTCAGCTGATAAGTAGATAAAATGCATAATATGCAAGTAGCGCAATGGACAGATGGATGGTTGCAGCAGTGCAACCATCTGCCTTCGCCTAATTTTGCTCCACGTTCAGACATTAACGATGTTTCTGTGGTGGTATTACATAATATCTCCTTACCGCCATTTCAGTACGGACAAGGGGCGGTGCAGCGACTGTTTACCAATCAGATCACGAGTACTGAAGACGACATATTCTTGCGGTCATTAACGGCATTACGAGTATCCAGCCATTTTTTTGTAGAACGTGATGGTAAGCTGACACAATTTGTTTCCTGTAATGCAGCTGCTTATCAGGCAGGTGTGTCTTGTTTTAAAGGCAGAGAAGGCTGTAATGATTTTTCAATTGGTATTGAGCTGGAAGGTTGTGATTTTGAACCGTACACAGCTGCACAATATGCCCAATTAACAGTATTATTGCGGGCCATATGTTCCGTTTACCCCATACAGGCTGTAACCGGACATGAGCATATTGCGCCGGGGCGTAAAACAGATCCGGGACATTATTTTCAGTGGGATAATTTACGTAACCAAGATTTACCTGTAGTAACAGATTATCAATGGCCGGTAGTCGGCTAGGCTGTCAGATGAAGCAAATTTGGTTATAATTCTATTTAATTGTTAATTTAATTGCGTTTGTCGCAATTTGTTTAGTGGAAATGTAATGAGTGATTCTGTTTTGATTGCGCTGGTGTTGGGTGCTGCCGTGATATTGGTAGTGCTGGCCTATAACATTTATCAGGAAAGCAAATACCGCAAACAATTGCGAGACCAATTTGGACATGCTAATAAAGATGCCTTGCTGGATAGCACGGTCAATTCGGTGCGCGACGGCGATCCTATAGCTGCTGTACCAGTTGCTGAAGTAACACCAGCTCAAGCAATAAAACCAGTTGTGACTGAATCGGCGGCAGATACTGAATCGATAACAGAACAAGTACAGTCTGAAACATCTGCAGCAGAAACGGTTTCCGCTGGACAGACTGTTGGTGAACAAGAAATTACAGAACAGGATGGAGCACCAAGTCAGCCAATTTTACCAACCGGAATGGGTGCAGCACAGCAGAAAGATTTTTTTACCCATACCTCGTCGCAGTTATTATCGCGAACAGTCCCGGCTAAGGGACGTAAAACTTTGTTAGATGTGCATGATATGTCCAAGCAACCCTTACCATGGTTTGATGTGCGCTTTGATTATCTGGCTTATCTCGCCTTATATGAACCGAAAGAATTACATGCCATGCCCAGACTAAGCAGTCGCTCCCGTTTTCGGCTGGTTGGCTGTACCATGGATGATCGATATCAGATTGCCGAACCCATTCCCAGTGTTAATTATCAGGGCTTCGTGGTCGGTTTGCAGGCAATCAGCCGTAATGGGTTGGTCACTAAGGAAGTGTTGATGCAGTTTGCTGAGCAGGCGAATAAATTTGCTGAGCAGATGGATGGATTGCTACTGCTGACAGATATGGATGCTTTCCTAAGTATTGCTCAGCCACTGGATGATTTGTGTGCGCGTGTCGACCAGACAATTGCCATTCATCTGGTGTCACGCAGTAATGTAAGCGGCATGGAGTTACGCAGTTCAGTGGAAAAACTGGGTTTTGAGTTGGCTCATGATGGTGCATTTTATTTTAATGATACCAGTGGTGAACCACTGTTCAGCATTGTCACATTGGATAACTCAGCTTTTACCACTACTTTGTTAGCAAATCAAAATTATCGTGGGTTCAGTATGTTATTTGATATAGTACACATACCGAACGGTGAAAAATGTTTCGATCAGTTTATGGACATGGCCGTGAAACTATCCAGCCAGCTAGGTCTGGATTTGGTTAATGACAAGGTAGAGGAATTGTCCACAGAATGGCTGCGTGAAGTGCGTCGCTATGTTATTGACCGCCAGAAGGAAATGAAGCGGGTAGAGATTATACCTGGTGGAGAACTGGCCAAAAGATTGTTTTCGTAACATTGCCTGAGATTTACATCAAAAAAATGGCAAGCCGAATTGGGGTTTGCCATTTTTTATTGAAAGCTGCTTGGAGGTTTAGGTGACATGAGTTCAGCCAGCAAACAAACAATTATTGATTTAACAGCCTTACTGAATCGTTACGCCCATGAGTATTACGATCTGGATGCGCCTACTGTACCGGATGCTGAATATGACCGATTGTTGCGCGAATTACAGGCTCTGGAAGAGCGGTATCCGCAATGGCGCCAGCCAGATAGTCCCAGTATGCGCGTGGGTGGGCGGGCGCAGCAAAAATTTACTACTGTGGTGCATCAGATTCCCATGTTGTCCCTGAATAACGCGTTTTCGCCACTGGACGATAATAATCAGTTTGACCATAGTGAAATGTATGCTTTTGATAAGCGCGTGCGCGATGGTCTGGGTGCTGAGCCTGAATATATTGTCGAACCGAAATTTGATGGTCTGGCCATCAGCTTGCTTTATCGCGATGGTCTGCTGGTGCAGGCATCAACCCGTGGCGATGGCTATACCGGTGAGGATGTCACCGCTAACGCGCGTACCATTGTAAATATTCCTTTGCGTCTGCATGGGGATAATATGCCCGATATACTGGAGGTGCGCGGTGAAGTGCTGATGCTGAAAGCTGATTTTGAGCGGCTTAATGCACATCAGCAGGCCGAAAATCAGAAAACATTTGCCAATCCGCGTAAT
>JAGGIK010000075.1 GCA_024103515.1 Snodgrassella sp.
CTGTTGTGTCCGCAAATTCATGATTCTGTACCATTAACCTAGCAATTGGTGCACTAACATTAGCTTGGGCAGAAGATTGTTGCGACAGGCCGTTAGCTACGGGATTGTCTGGTTTATTGCCAGCGTTGTCGAGTGTGGCGGTAGCTTTGTTTTTATTCGCGCGATTGCGTGGCTTAGGTGCTGGCTGTATATGGTTTTTTTACTGGGGAATATCACCATTAAAATACCAATAATCATAATACTAGTAAAAATGCCATTCCACTATAATCTAAAGGTTAAAAAACTATCTCAACAGAATATAACAGCTTGATAAAAAATTAACTGGAAAATACAAAATGATTGCAAGTATATTATCAGATAGTACAACAGTATTTATGCCTAAGCCAAATATATTGTCGATTTCAAAGTTGAAAATCGGATATTTAGAGTTCGTGCTGTTTTCTGTACAAACCGTTTACATGACCAGAAGCATTAACTAATAAATAAATTGTTAACAGCAATAACCATTGAAAAGTGTTAAATACACTTAATACCGGTGATGTAATCATATCGATGAATGATTATTGATTTCGCCAGACTGTATGGGTAGTACACTTATGCTCAAGCTGCCGTATAATCTCTCCTTTCCCTGTTGGATGTGAAAGAAACAACGCATGTGGTTTAAACAATTAAGTATTTATCCGCTAAATAAAGAAAATTTGCCGGAGCTGGAAACATTAGTAGACAAGCTGATTGAAGCTGAATTCAAACCCTGTATGGGACTGGACTGGGACAGTATTGGTTTTGCCAGCCCTGTGTCATTTAGTCCAGAAATGGTATTTCCGGCACAAAATATCTGGCGTATTGCGCTGAAAAAAGAAGAAAAAGTATTACCGGCAGCAGTAGTACGCGATATTCTCGAAGAAAAAATTAATGAAATCCGCGAAGCCGAAGGCCGCAATGTTGGTCGCAAAGAAAAGATGGAATTGAAAGAAACCATCACCGATGACTTGCTACCGCGTGCATTTACCAAAAGCAGCAAAACTGAAGCAATGATTGATACCCAGCGTGGATTATTGTTGATTAATCAGGCTAATGCCAATCGGGCAGAAATGCTGCTTACCAAATTGCGTGATGCGCTTGGCGGACTGGAAGCAAAATTACCGCGTACCCAGCAGTCACCGGGTAGTCTGATGACCGAATGGTTATTAAATGGCACAGCCGCTGGCCATTTTGAGCTGGATAGTGATTGTGAACTCAAAGGCCTTGGCGATGCAGCACCAGTAGTGCGTATTAGTCATCAGGATTTAACGGCTGAGGAAGTGGTTAATCTAGTCAAAAACGGCAAAGTTGTGACACAGTTAGGGCTATGCTGGCAAGATAGAGTACGTTTTGTATTGACACAGGACTTCACTTTGAAACGTATTCAATTTCTGGACGTGATTCAGGAAGAAGCGGCTGGGCAGGGCGATGATATGCAAAGCGTCACCTTTGCCTCGCAGATTCTAATGGCTGAAGCATTGGGTGACTTACTGGCTGAGCTAGTTCATCATCTGGGTGGCTGGTTACCTGAATAGTGGCGTAAATTGACGCAATTTGCCTGCAAAGACAGCATTGGCTTCGGTATAATGCACTAAATTTATCAAGAGTATTGTCATGAGTATTAAATCCGACAAATGGATACGCCGCATGAGCGAAGAGCATGGCATGATTGAACCGTTTGAACCAAATCAGATTAAACAGGTAAACGGTGAAAAAATCATTTCCTATGGTACTTCCAGCTACGGCTATGATATCCGTTGCGCACGCGAATTTAAAATTTTTACCAACATCAACAGCACCATAGTTGACCCGAAAAATTTTGATACACGTAATTTCGTTACCGTTGAAGACGATTTTTGCATTATTCCGCCGAACTCCTTCGCATTGGCACGTACCGTGGAATATTTCCGCATCCCGCGTAATGTTCTAACCGTGTGTCTGGGTAAATCTACCTATGCGCGTTGCGGTATTATCGTCAATGTTACTCCGTTCGAACCAGAATGGGAGGGATATGTGACACTAGAGTTTTCCAACACCACACCACTGCCAGCAAAAATCTATGCCAACGAAGGTGTAGCACAAGTACTGTTTTTTGAAAGTGACGAAGAATGCGCCACTTCCTATAAAGACCGCGCTGGCAAATATATGGGGCAAACCGGAGTGACTTTGCCGAAAGCCTGATGAGTATTACCAGAAAAGGACGCAACAGCGTCCTTTTTCTTTAGCCAATTAGCGATTGAAAGCAAAATACACCGCGCCAAGTATACAGCCAAAACTGAGCAGATAATTGAAGCGGAACTCATCTTTCAGATAAAGAACAGCAAACAGAGTAAACACCACCAGCGTCACTACTTCCTGAATAATTTTCAGCTGAAACGGCTTGATACCCCAATATGCCCCCAGATGATTGGCCGGCACAGCCAGACAATATTCAAATAAAGCCATTGCCCAGCTAATCAGAATAATTTGCCACAGTGGAAAACTATAGTTACTGGGTTTAATGTGCCAGTACCACGCAGTAGTTATCACCATAAATGAAGCAAACAGCAATACGATAACAATGAATTAAAGCATATTTTAGTATTAATAGTCCAAATAAACAAATACATCCGGCTGTAGCTGCCATAATTAAAATATTGATGGTTTGAGCTCATAAAGATAAATTCATCAACATATTGTAAATTCTTAACAACAATAGCTTCACAGTGATATAAATTTGCCACAAATACCTACTAAACTGCTTTATTTAGCATGTATTGATATTAACACATCAACTTAAACTACCATTTAAAGCGTAGACCGTCCATAAGTTTCCAAACCAATTACCTGTTATCTTTCAACAACACTAATTTATAATATCCTGATACCTTGCATAATACATGGTTTATTTTATTAATCGAAATTAGTATAATGTTAAGAAATAGTAATGAAAAAGATTGTAGTAGTCATTAAATTTGTAGAATATTTACAATAAGGAGTTGTGAGATGAATCAATTCAGATATTTATTATTCGGTATACATTGATGGTTATTTAAGATTAAATAATCTCCTGCAAAGAATTTATCATTACCTGAGCAGTCTATAAGGTAATGACATATAGCTGGGTGATTGTTTATGCCATTTATTTAACCACCATTATATGTTAAGAAATATAGCACAGCCGGTATTCTCATCGTTCCTGTAAAGATCAACTAACAGTATCTAAACAGTTTCCAGCGTGCAACACTGTTAACACAAAATTTAGCCAATTAAACCAAGCGTATTAACTTTATCTAAATCAAGAGCAGCGTAAAAACATCATTATCAACCAAATTAAATTATCAAAATAGGTATAAAAATGAATAAAAACCGCTACAAAGTCATCTACAACAAACATCGCGGACAAATGGTAGCCGTAGCCGAAAACACCGTAAGCAATAGCAAAAGTACCGCAGACCAAACAACAGCAGGCCATAGCACCATCAGCCGGCTGCTGGCCAGCATTTCCGTACTGACCAGCGCCATTCTACTGGGTTTAGGCTTTTGTGTTGTGTTAGAGACAAGTGCCATAGCGGCCGAAATTCATGCCGACCCATCTGCCCCCAAAAACCAACAACCAACCGTCCTGCAAAGTGCCAACGGCACCCCCCAGAT
>JAGGIK010000076.1 GCA_024103515.1 Snodgrassella sp.
TTATTAAAGCAGTATGCAATTGCTCCTTAGTCAACGACTTTACTATGCTGGTGAATATAATCCAGAATAGGGTTGTTGTTTTTGATAAAGTCTTTCACACTTTCCGAATAATCAAGCAGGCTTTTATTCTGGTTATAACAGGTATAAGCGGAAATAGTAGGGTATAAATTATGCATTACAATAGTGAGCTGGTGAATGTGTTCATAACTGGGCAATGGAGGCGAAGGCTATGCATCAAGCCTGATATGCGCTGGAATGATTTCTGGGGGTGATTACGGTGAGTGTGGGGAGGCTAAAGCTGCTAACTTAGCTAAATTAGATATTTGGCTTGAGATATTTATAGATTTGAGGCCAAATTGCTTGGTTTCTTTGTTGGTTTAAGCCATTTGATAATTTATGCTACATTGAGGTATGCAGTTTCTAAATCTGTATAAGTATTATTATTTTGTGGGTAATAAATATGCTTGTTTGATAGTGCTATTTGTTGCAGGTTTAGCTACAAATATTTTTAATTAGGCATGATAAGGCCAGATTGGTAAAGGTGGCTTGGGTGTTATATGTTTCCCAATTATTCTTACAATCTGGCCTGTTACTGGTTGGCGTAAAATAATTATTAATTAGCCAATGAAATATCCCGCCGTCTGAATATCAGCACAGCTATTAGGACGAATATGCACGCATAAGCAATATTGGCTAGTAAGGCGATATAGAATTCATTCTGTGCAGAATTCTCGATTGCATCGTTCATTAAATCAATTAAATAGCTATTTACATTTAATGGGCATAATTTATATAGCCATCCATCTGTTGGTAAATGAAAATAGAGAAAATTAATTGTCGCCCATAGTTTAGAGGCGCAGAAATAATACACGATACTGCAACCGGTAACAAAGGCGGGACTGCTGGTCATGGAAGAGAGCATTAGGGCAAATGCAGTAATAAATACGGTCACTGCCAATATGTATAATATAAATATTCCGGTATATTTTATCGTTGCGCCAAATTCTGGCATATGGTGAATTGTTAGAAACTGCAATAATAAAGAAATGATTACCGCTATAATCATGAATATTGGCATTAGTAAGGTAATTGCTCCGATTTTTGCGAGTAATATTTTGTAGCGTTGATAGGGACGTGTAAGGATGAATTTAATTGTCCCTCTGGATATTTCCGAGCTCAGGATATTGGAGGCATAAATAATGGCAATAAAATTGATAAAATTGTAACAAATGGTTATACCAAACAAAAATACCTTACTATAGTCTTCCGCTGAGGGTGAGGGCTTTATTGCCGCCATCATAAAATGCATTGTGCTAAAATAAATAATTAATATAATCAGTAATATCAGTGGTATGATAATTACGCTGCGGACGTTGAATAGGTATTTACGCCATTCATTAATCAGTAATTTCATTGGTTAACCCTTTTTTGATTATCGCTATTGATGGTATCGAGGAAGGAGTCTTCCAGAGAGTAATGTGTAAGTTTTAGGCCAATTAAGGGAATATTGTTTTCAATCAGTAGTTTGGCAATTTTTGCACGTGGGTCGTGATCATTCTGGTTAATTGTGATTTCAAGGCTATTGAGCTGGTTGGTAAGCTGATATCCATTTTGCTGTAGTATTTTTTCTGCCAGTAATACATCGCCATCTACTTCTATAGAAATAAGATTATTAGATTTACTGAGGAAATCTGCCATTGTGCCTGTGTATATTTGCCTGCCGTGATTGACGATAATGATATCGTTTACGATTTCTTGTAGCTCGGAGAGAAGATGGCTGGAAATGATGATGCTGTTTCCATTGCGGATAAAGCTTTTCATCAGATTGCGGAAGTCTTTCATTCCCTCAGGGTCGAGGCCATTCATGGGTTCATCCAGAATTAATACTTTGGGCTGATGGATGGTGGCATTTGCTACCCCTAATCTTTGCCTCATGCCTAAAGAATAGTCTTTAACTTTTTGATGCTCAGCACCTTTTAGGCCGGTAGTGGCTAAGGTATGCATTATTTTGTTTTTACTGATTGGCTGGCGGCTCATATCAGCAAATACCTGTAGATTATTAAAACCGGACATATAGTTATAAAACTCAGGGTTTTCAATTATGGTACCCAGATTGAATGCTGCCTGTTCGTGGGCTTGTTGGATATTATGGCCACAAATTTTAATTTCTCCTGAAGAGGGAAACATTAAACCTGTGAGCATTTTCAGCATGGTGGTTTTGCCGGCACCATTGGGACCAATGAAGCCCATAATTCTGCCAGGTGCAATTTTAAATGAGATGTTATCCAAAATTTGCCGGCTTTTGATTTTTTTGGAAACATTTGTTACTTCAATCAGATAATCGGTATTTCCCACGATAAACCTTTCTTATTTTCTGGTTTGATGTAAATCGTTTTGTTGCTGTGTGATTAAATGCATTGTATACTTCTATGTATAAAAATAAAATTTATGTTTTTTTATTAAAAATATTATTAATACTCTTTAAAAAACATATTTTAACAATCATACGAGGCAAATCTCTATGCGGTGTAATTTTTATTCGGAGGAATGTTATTGGGTTGCTAAAGTGATATATTCTCGATATATATTGCTGTTTTGGTAGGTTTTTTGTATCATTTCGAGTAGATTATATTTGTACAGTCATTTATTGAAGTATGAGAATCATAAAAGATTTTATAGGGATAGAAATCTACAAATTATCTTATTATTCGTAAATAATTTTTTATCCATTTGTTATTGTAAGAGTGAAATATTCTTATTTATATATGTCATAGATTATTTCAGAAATTAATATATACTCAAATTGTTCTTTATATCCGCTATTGTATTCTTGATGCGCATTTATAGTGATTTCTGTTTTTTTTAGGCTCGACTGATTGCTAATAATTTGACAGTTAGGAAAAAAGATTGATGAGAATATTGTAGATAAAGGAATGTGTATATGCTATGCGTTCTTTTTTGTTATTTTTTTGATAAATGGTATCGGTTTTGTTTTCTTTTTTTCTATAATTATCTTCTGGATTTTGATGTTTTAAATCTCGCTAATGGTAATTATATTTTTTGCTACACCAAAAAATTTTTATAATTTTGCTGCTTGTTCCGGAATGGTAATTTATCTTGTTGGTTATTAAAATTATCTACATGTTTTTTTTGTAGTAACTGCATTACCAATTATTTGAGTAGGGTAGGTTATATTATTTTTATATAGAAAAGTTGATTCAATATATATGGATTTTTCAGTTGTTTTATATGAGAAATATGGTTTTTCAAATAGAAGGCCGTCACCATTATCTTTGTAAAATACTATAACTCAATAGGGGGAGCTATCTGTTTAAGGTCGATGGTTCTATTATTTGCGGGTCTGGATGTTGTAGCAGCTAAGGTTAATTTGAAGTTATTGATTTTGGTTGCTTAGTAAAAAAGCACAGCTTGTGCTGTGCTTTTTTATTTTTTGGCGCGGCGGACGGGGCTCGAACCCGCGACCCCCGGCGTGACAGGCCGGTACTCTAACCAACTGAGCTACCAC
>JAGGIK010000077.1 GCA_024103515.1 Snodgrassella sp.
GTTCAGTCATTTTTTCATAATTAAATCCCCTTTACTTTTATCATAGAGAATTTTCTACTTTTTCGCTGTACTATTTTAGGGGATAGTTACAAATGGTATGTATCATCATTGTGCGGCTAATTATGAGCATATTATTGAAGGTAATAATGAAGCCAATGAATTGTTTGGCACAGCCGGTAAGGATCTGATGTACGGCTATGGTGGAGATGATATTTTACATGGTAATGATGGCAAAGATCTGTTTGATGGCGGCGACGATAATGATATATTGGATGGCGGAGCCGGAGACGATCAGTTATTTGGTGGGGCCGGGAAAGATATACTAGAAGGCGGCAGTGGCGATGATTTGCTGATTGGCGGTAGCTGGCAGCAAGATCGTTATGTGTTCCGTGCTGGTCATGGAAGCAATGCATTGCAAGGCGATATTCTGGATTTTGTCCACTATCGTAGTCATGAGCTGTGGCTAAGTCAGAGTGGTTATGATCTGATTATTAGTCATTCAGGCTCAGATGATCAGGTGCAGCTGGATAACTGGTTTGTCGATGAATCGTTCCAGCAGTATCAAATTTATACGGCGGATGGTATGTGGTTTACAGCCAGACAAATACAGCTGATGGTGGAGGCGATGTCCAGTTTTTATACCCGCAGTGCTGAAGTCCAGATATGTGCAATGAGTGAAGAATGGCCGTTTGTGCCCCAGAATAATCTTGCAGCCAACTACAGTTAAAGCCAAAGCTGTGCCGTACAGACAAGCCTGCAAATTATCTTTTCAGGCTTGTTATTGTGGCTAGAGATCGTTAATATTATTTTAAAATTGAATTTTTAAATAGCGCTCAATACATTTGTGGTCAAGGCAAACCGGCTATTAATTAATTTGGTCTATGGTTGCCAAATAGTGTATCTGCTGCCTGAGCGCTAACAGTTTTACTTATCATGACTTTTAAGTTAATTTCATAATCTAACCATTAAATCAAGCCACAAACTTCATCCACCCAAATGAGAAGTTATTGTATTAGCGAATTGACTGACAACAAGTTTAGCTCAGCCGCATACTGCCTGAGCCTGGTTCTGAATATAATGGTGGTAAACAAAACCAAGCTGATGGGCTTCATCTGAATTTAGCAGCAATTGACCATTCTAAAACCAAGAACTACCGTTTGCAAATGAGTGGGATTTATGAACGATTCCCTGAAACGATGAAAACCAAATGTTGTGATAATTAGATTTACCTGATTATTTCTCTTCAATTATTGACCTTAAATCTCACAGGGAAGAGCAAAATCGCCCCATAACATCTGTATCGCTGAAATAGCTGCTAATGAAGCTGTTTCAGTCCGCAAAATCCTTGGACCTAGACTGATTGCCTTAAATGCATGCTTCATGGCCAATTGTTCTTCAAGACGGGTTAATCCACCTTCTGGTCCAATTAACAACGAAACAGCTTTTGGTGATACAAATTGATTCAATGCTTGGGGGTGATTCAGACTCATTAACAGTTTTAAATCTGTTGCTGATGTGTTAGCTAAGCCTTCTGCTAAATTCAATATTGGTCGAATTTCCGGCACTATCACTCGTCCGCATTGTTCGCAGGCATTAATCGCAATGTCCTGCCATCTTTCAAGCTTTTTTAATGCCCGCTCCCCCTGCAAGCGTTGACTACTTCTCTCCGTGATTAATGGCTGAACCACACTAATACCCAGTTCAACACTCTTCTGAACAGTTAAATCCATACGTTCACTGCTAGAAATAGACTGTAATAAAGTAATTTTAAGAGGTGATTCAATAGATAATGGTTGGCCTTCACCCAACCTTACATCAACATTTTTCTTACCCATCGCAGTAATCTCTGCCTGAAAAACCATCCCTGACCCATCAAAAAGATCAATTACATCTCCGGGTTGATAGCGTAAAACCTGAACATGACGAGCAACTTTATCTGGCAGAGAAAATGATGAATTAATAGTTAAATCGGTTGGAATAAAAAAACGTGGCATAGTAGCAAAATCAAAATGAGGATTAATAGTCTACCAAAATAATGTGTAAAAAACAGAAATAAAAATATGCAGACACAATAGCATATGAGAACAACATTATGTATTCATAATAACAGTACAATAAAATACATCGAATACTTTAATCTAAGAAATATTCACCTTGGTTGTGAAGAGAAATTCTGTCAATAGCAGCGTAAATTATTAACATTATTAGATATTTTCATCTTGATACTTGCTTTATTAGCCCATAAAAGCCTACCAGAATCTAACTAAAGCCATTACAATGGCTGACCAAAAGGAAATTAATAAACTTTTTAGAGCAAAAAAGAATTATCTAAATCAATAGAGTTTTAAGCCATATACGCTGAAAAAACAACCGCTTCGGATATCAATCTTACTATTGGAGAAATCGTAGTAACTCTATTGAGAAAAATCGACCGAACCAACTTGAATATGCATACAGCAATAATATTTTAATAAAAACAAAGTCATTGAAATTATCTGTAGCGATTGCCCAAAGTAGTAGACATTATATGGGTTCAGCTAAGACCGCTACCAAACTCATAAAATGAAATACACATTCGATTTATGAACTTTATGGCGTATCAGATATTCAAATAAGTATATACTTATAAAATATAACCAAAATAATATTTATTATAAAAAAATAAATCCCCTTATCCGTCACATTTTTGACATACATACAGCAATTTAAAGTATACCTATTATAAATCATTAACAAAATTACCATACCACAAAATAAATACTAAAATAACATATTCTCATATCAAGACTGTCTGATTGCTATTGAAAAATTTATACTGTTGTTAGGAAAAAAGAATCTGACTAAAATGATCATAAGTCAGCAATGCAAATATGATAAATTACCCACAATTGGAACTTAAAAAAACATATTCCATATAAGCCCCATCATCAAGTGCATTTCCAATATTTATCTGCAGATTTATTTCGATTCATATGACATTTTTGGTTACAACAACTACCGACTTCACAACTTCATAATAATTAGTTTATATCTAATGTAATAGTAAATAATGTAAAGTAATTTAAACATTGATAACCCAAGTTGCACAGTCATAAAAATAGCCACATATCGCATCAACGAAAACCATGCCCAAAGTTGAATTTTTGGACAGACAGAAATGATTACTTAAATAACCAATTGCCTGTATTGAAAAATAACACAACATACCAAACAAGTCGCCAAAACAATCGAAGAGAGCGCAAAAAATACTGAAGGAATTGTCTTAGCCGAATCACAAATAGAACGGGTGGTGAAGGATGAAGAAATAAAAACAGATAAAAAACAGGCAAATACAGGGTTAAGTAAAAATAAATGGCAGGGACAGTTGACAGCTAAAATAGATGGGCGTATAGTTCGCCTTCTTCGCTGAAGACGGCACG
>JAGGIK010000078.1 GCA_024103515.1 Snodgrassella sp.
GATACTTTTGATGGAATACGAACAGTAATTTCAGTAGTGTCAGTCATCGCTAATTTTTCCTGTAATTGCTTATTTTTATCCTGCTCACTGCGCTCATCAATGCAGCCAGCTAAGCACAGAATCAAAATACACAGCCATCGTTTCATATAGCTACCTTTATTAATTGAGTTTGAGCAAATTAAATTGCCTGAGCACTTTAATAGCATAAAATAACACTATTTAACATAAATATAGCGTTAATTATCAAATATAGCAAGTATTAAATGCTTTAATTTATATAAATAAATCGATAGGTTTTAATTACTAATTAATGATTTGAAATTAATTATTGGCAATCGCAGTTTAATCGCTATTTTCTTAAGAAATTTGCTAAAAATGAGCAATATTATTCTAAACAGGCACGATATTATTATTAAAGCAGTATGCAACTGCTCCTTAGTCAACGATTTTGCTATGCTGATGAATATAATCCAGAATGCGGTTATTGTTTTCGATAAAGCCTTGGACAATTTCCGGATGATCAAGCAGACTTTGATTGCGTTTATAGGTATCAATCAGTGCATCGGCAAAATACCACTGATTTGGCAATGGTTTATTTTTGCCATGTAAGAATTTCGAAGTATATATGGTATAACCTATCGTAAATTCTTTATTAAAAACAGAATGAACTTCAATCTGATCAGGAAAAGGGCTATCGGCATTGCCTGCATCATATGGCCAGAACTCAATACTTATATCTTCCTGATTTTTATCAGATTGATCAGCAAAAATAGCTCGTTTGCCACCAACACCAACATTGTATAAAATTTGATTATTGCGTTTTTCTATTACTGAAAATCGAAAGCTTTGTTGTTTTAACCAATAATTTCCATACTCAAGGGTGGTCTGACCTATTTTGGGATATAAAATGCCAACTCCTAGTCCTGTAATGGGTTTATTAAAATCTGGACATTGAAGGATGGTCTCTTCATTATTTGGAAATCCTGAAAAAGTTGGTAAAGGATAAATTATAGTAAGTCCCTTCCGTTCGACTTTACCATTAACAAGTTGAATTTTCATATCCGGATTAAAAAAACAGCGTGGAAGAGTTATCTCAAGCTTTTTTCCTGATACTTTTGATGGAATACGAACAGTAATTTCAGTAGTGTCAGTCATCGCTAATTTTTCCTGTAATTGCTTATTTTTGTCCTGTTCACTGCGCCCATCAATACAGCCGGCTAAGCACAGAATCAAAATATACAGCCACCGTTTCATATTGCTACCTTTGTGAATTAAATTTCAGCGGATTAAATAGCCCCTTATTCTTCAATAGTGTAAATTAACAGTATCCAATTGTAATATAGCGTTAATTTCAACTGCTGCAAGTATATGATTTGTTTAATTTTATAAATAAATTTGATATATATCAATAGAAGATGATTGCTTTAAATTGATTATTGGCTGTCACAATTTAATAGCTATTTTCTGGATAACTCTGTCCAGAATGAGCAATATTATTTTAATTAATCACCTTACTATGTTGATGAATATAATCCAAAATACGATTATTGTTGTTGATAAACCCGTGTAATATCTCCGGATGATCGAGCAGACTTCGATTGTGTTTGTAGGTATCAATCAAAGCATCGGCAAAATACCACTGATTTGGCAATGGTTTATTTTTGCCATGTAAGAATTTGGAGGTGTAAACCATATAACCAAAGCCAAATTCCTTCTCCAGAACAGAATGCACATTAATCTGATCAGGGAAAGGGCTGTCTGCATTACCTGCATCATAAGGCCAGAAATCAATTGAAATATCTGCTTTATTTTCCTTAGACTGATTAGCGAATATAGCCAGTTTTCCCCCAATACCACTGTAATATAAAGCCAGATTATTTTTTTCTTCTTTTAATGCGTATGCAAATCCTTGATGTATTAACCAGTGATTTCCATAATCCAGTTCATTTGTGCCTATTCTAGGAAACAATGGTCTTACACCAATTCCAGATATTGGTCTGGATGGATCAGGGCAATGCTTTAGTGCTTCTGCATCATTGGGAAAACCGGAAAAAGTAGGTAATGGATACAAAATAGTCACAGCCTTTTCTTCAACTTTTCCATCAACAACTTTATTTTTCAAGTTAGGTCCAAAAAAACAGCGTGGCAGAGTAATCGCCAGTTTTTTACTTGAAACCAGTGACGGAATCAGAACCGTAATTTCAGTAGTATCAGCCATTATCATTTTATCCCGTAATTGTTGTTGCTTTTCCTGTTCACTGCGCCCATCAATACAGCCGGCTAAGCACAGAATCAAAATACACAGCCATCGTTTCATCTTGCTACCTTTGCTAATTGAGTTTGAGCAAATTAAATTATCTAAGTGCTTTAATAGCATAAACTAACAGTGTTTAACATAAATATAGCATTAATTATCAAATCTGGCAAGTATAAGATGTTTGATTTATATCACTAAACAGATAAAAAACAACAGAAAGCAATCGTTTAAAATTTTATAACTGGCAATTGCTGTCTAATGGCTATTTTGCAAACAAATATGCCTGAAACTAGCAATATTATGGCAATTAAATCTAATGTCATTATTAAAGCAGATAGTAAGCCTTGCTGGTTAATTAACGACTTTACTGTGTTGATGAATATAATCCAAAATACGGTTATTGTTTTCGATAAAGCCTTGGAGAATTTCCGGATGATCCAGCAGGCTTTCATTATGTTTATAGATATCAATTAAAGCATCGGCAAAATACCATTGATTTGGCGATGGTTTATGTTTGCCATGTAAGAATTTCGAAGTATAAATGGTATAACCTATCGTAAATTCTTTATTAAAAACAGAATGAACTTCAATCTGATCAGGAAAAGGGCTATCGGCATTGCCTGCATCGTATGGCCAGAACTCAATACTTATATCTTCCTGATTTTTATCAGATTGATCAGCAAAAATAGCTCGTTTGCCACCAACACCAACATTGTATAAAATTTGATTATTGCGTTTTTCTATTACTGAAAATCGAAAGCTTTGTTGTTTTAACCAATAATTTCCATACTCAAGGGTGGTCTGACCTATTTTAGGATATAAAATGCCAACTCCTAGTCCTGTAATGGGTTTATTAAAATCTGGACATTGAAGGATGGTCTCTTCATTATTTGGAAATCCTGAAAAAGTTGGTAAAGGATAAATTATAGTAAGTCCCTTCCGTTCGACTTTACCATTAACAAGTTGAATTTTCATATCCGGATTAAAAAAACAGCGTGGAAGAGTTATCTCAAGCTTTTTTCCTGATACTTTTGATGGAATACGAACAGTAATTTCAGTAGTGTCAGTCATCGCTAATTTTTCCTGTAATTGCTTATTTTT
>JAGGIK010000079.1 GCA_024103515.1 Snodgrassella sp.
GCCGATTGAGTATAAAACCCTAAAACAAGCAGCATGATTTTCTACGTCTGTTTTGTACTAACTATGGGGTATTTACAAAGAGATACCAACTTTTAAAAGTAGTTTTATACCCTCCGTACCCGTTTAAAGTATCAATAGTTAAATATCTATAAAATCAATTTTCTTTCAATCTAGTATAGACTACCAAGAACATGGCTATTTTTACCAATATCTTTTCTTTTCAAAATACTAAATATTGCAGATTAAATTCAGGGAATACATCAAGTTACCGACCATGTGATAATATGACCAATAATTTCCCTCTCTTCTAAGTATGCGGTTTCGTCTTTTCTAGATGAATTGAAGCTGTGGATATTGATAGTATTATCCTTGTTCTATGATAATTGTTTTATACGGAGAACATTGGAATGTCTGAATGCATAGCCAAACCAGTTTTGGTTTGGCTTTTTGATTCATTACTTATGTCTAAATTTTATATCCATTTAATTCTTTGATTTTATTTTCTACTTTATCTGTTATGCACTGATTAAAGTTGATTTTGGTTTCATGGATATTTTCTGCCGTTGGTCGTGACAGACAATATTCTTTTGTTTCTTCAAGCCACTGAGAATGGGTCTGGTTTAAGTTTTTTTGTACGTCTTCTGGAATTGTCTTCCAGGTTATTTCTAATCTTTGTATGGCATCTACCGCTTTTTGTTCGACTTGATCAGCTATTGCTTCTTTAATGCTAGCTAGATTCTCTTGTTGGCGCTTAAGCAATATATCAGCGCGGTTATACAAAACATTTGATTCGCAATAGAGCTTGGCTACTTGCTGTGCTTCTGCGCTCTTATACCCAGTCATGGTGCAATTTTCGATTAAGGCTGTATTATCCCAGCTTTTTTGTTCGTCTAATATACTTCTTTTGAAATCACTATCAAGTTCTGCCCAGACTTTACGCAATCTGGTCTCAGCTTTGCTGCGTTCAAGCTGATATTTATTCAACAAATTATTTAATTCATCCGTTGTTTTTCTATTAAGATTAAGCCCTGTTTCATCAATATCTTCTTCGTTAATTTCATTTCTGACTTCGCTGGAAGTGTTATTGGCGGCTTTTTGTTCTGAGGTAGTAATCACGCTGCTGGCCATGCTGGCTGCTGATGCCATTGGTTCGTGAGGTGTCAGTTTAGATTGGCTACCTGATACAAATATAAAATACATGGCTACCAAAATAATCAGTCCGCCAACTAGAATCAGAAAGATTTTTACGCTATTGCTGTTTGCTTTTTCTTTTGGTAACTGAGCCGGTGGTGTTGGGGTAATGATAATGTGATTGGGTTGTTGCGAGGAGGGTTGTTTCTGATGTTCTGGCAGTGTGGTGATGAATTCTACTTTGGACTTTTCTTGTGAATCAAGCAGCTCAGGCTCTGACTTTTCTGTGCTGATCGTTTCACTGGGCTTATTTGGAGATGATAAGATGGCTTTTTTTTGTGCCTCATATTCATCTATGGTGATGGCTCCTTTTTCTAGCAATTTGAAAAGTGCTTCCAATTCTTCAAGATGAGAAGATGTTGTGTCCATGCTTTAACCTCTTAAAATGAAATTAAATGATGTCAATACGACTTAAATATTTTTATTACCATAAGCTGGTCAGATTTAGTCTAAAAAAATAACCGAAAAGGTCAGTTCAACGGATTATGCTATGACCTTGTGCCGACAAATTTAAATTTAAATATTTTTGGACTAATTTTTTGCTTAGCTGATTTCTCCTAATATCAAATATATTTAAAGGTCAGGATTATAAGGGGATAACTATTTTTCTTATCTAGAAAAAGGTTGATTTTGATAAAACGGTAACTTAAGCTAAATGATTCTGTGAAGTTTACAAAGCAATTACTATTGTATTGATTGATGGTAATTGCTTTGCAAATTATTTTTCTATAAATAATTAGTGGCGATAATCTTTATTATATTTTTTTTCCAGCCAGGAGAAGAACCAGCTTAGAGCTATGGTCATAACCAAATAGATCAGTGCAATGGTATACCAGGGTGTTTCGTAATTCAGATAACGTCCTGCCGCGGTACGTGCAGCAAAGGCCAGCTCAGCTACGGCGATGGCTGATAACAATGAGCTATCTTTAAGCAAAGTGATGAATTCATTGCCAATTGGTGGCAGCATGCGGTGGATGGCTTGAGGCAGAATCACGTAACGCATGGCCTGAGTATAGCTGAGGCCTAGGGAACGCGCGGCTTCAAACTGACCTCGGTCGATTGACTGGATGCCACCGCGGAAAATTTCGGTGATATATGCGCCAGAATTAACCGATAACGCCATTACTCCAGTAATGAGCGCACCGTAATTGCGGCGTAGTTCAGCAGCTTGTAGTCCGCTGATGATCAATCCATGTTCTGGATGTATAAGTATCGGAAACCAGACGTAATACCAGATAAATATTTGCACAAAAAGTGGAGTGCCTCTAAATATGGTTACATAAAGCAATGATACCTGACGTAGCATCCATGCAAGTGCGCGCATGGGTAAACTACCTTTTTCTATACGGATGATGCGTGCCAGTGCGAAGAACAGGCCGAGAAAGGTGCCGAATAGGGTTGAAATTAGCGATACCCCCAATGTGGTAAGGGCACCGTAGTAGAACATTTCGCGATATTCGTAGATGATGTCGAAACGAAAGACCATTATTTTACCTAATGTGTTTTCAAGGTGTTGAGCCAAGCTGTGTTTAGCCTGAGCACGATATGGTTGGTTATTTTAGCAAGAATTACTGCTTTGGCTGTATCAAATTTTGTTTACTTTTGAGAATCAGGTCAATTTTTTGAATGGTTTTATGCTGGCAGTACTACTTAATTACGCTGGCTAAGGCTGGCTGAAATGTTTACAATGCGGTGTATTATTATTTGATTTAATCAAGATTTATATGCAAGTTTGGTTGGGGAGCGGGCAGCAGCCGGATTGGTCTGGCGGTACGGCAGTAACAATCGGTAATTTTGATG
>JAGGIK010000007.1 GCA_024103515.1 Snodgrassella sp.
CCCGCCATTTATAAAAAGTCGAATTGCCGATGCCATATATACCGCAAATTTTTAATAGGAATACCAACTTCAGCTTCTTATAAAATAGCTACGAATTGATAGGGTGTTATTTATTTCATGTTTAAATCCTCTGTGGGTTAATGAAGAGAATTTTCTACTCTTGCGCTGTACTATTTTAGGGGATAGTTACACCCCATCTCTATTAAAGTTCGTATTATTCTTTCCGCTTTCCCATTCGTTTAAGGCATGCTGGTTTGGTGAATTTCTGATCGATACGATGGGTATGACACGTTTTAACCAATAGATGTTTACCTGTGCCTTGATATTCACATCGGTTAGCGGAATAAATGCATACATTGGTGTACGGGCATTGGGCTAACTCATCATTTTGTCACAACGGTGCTGAGCTAAATTGGAATTTATCGGGATAAATAGCCGTATAGAACGTGTGTGAAAAATCAGCAATACCAATGAATAAATATGCTCGCGTCTTTTGGTGGGTTTCGCTTTCAAGTAACGGTAAACGTTTGGTATCAACGTGTAGCATTTCGACCAGATAGGTTTGGTTATCACATTTAGCTTATCGTCTTAATTTATCTTCAATGGACTTTTCAACTTTGACCAGACATTTAATACTATAACTAATGATTTTATCATGTTCGTTCTTGCTGGTTACAGGTACAAACAGCTTCAATCTGGCTTTTTTAGCAGCTTATAAATGATTGTACGACTGACCACAAAGCGTTTAGCCAAAGTAGTGACGGTTATTTTGCTTAATGATATCAGCGCTATATCTCTTGTCTGTGATAAGGCGTTAATTGTTTTTTTATGTATATTCATTACAGTAGTTTCTCAAATGACTGTAAATAACGCGAGTAAATCCTACAGTTTATAAATCAATATAGATATTTATTAGTTTTAATGTAATGCATCATAAATTTTTTTTGCTAGTGCTTGACTGATACCTTCAGTTTGGCTTAGATCATGTACGCTGGCAGCAACAACACCACGTAAGCCACCAAAGCGAGCTAATAAAGCCTGCCGACGTTTGTTACCAATACTGGGAATATCATTTAGTGAAGAAGTAATACGAGCCTTGGCGCGTTTCTGTCGATGGCCGGTAATGGCAAAACGATGTGATTCGTCTCGTACAGTTTGTAACAGATGCAAGGCCGGATTATGCGGTTCGATACGGATATTACGTTGCTGATGTGGAATAATCAATTCTTCAAGCCCTGCTTTGCGTTCTGGCCCTTTGGCAATGCCGACAATCGGGATAGAAATACCCAGCTCTTGCCATACATCCAGTGCCATATGCACTTGCCCCTTACCACCGTCAATCAAGACCAGATCGGGCCAACCACCTATACTGTCGTCATTATCAGCTAAACGACCATACCGTCGGGTCAGTACTTCACGCATCGCTGCATAATCGTCGCCAGCTTTAGCTGTGGTAATGTTGTAACGGCGGTACTTGCTCGGTTGCATGGCTTCGTCCTCATATACCACACATGATGCAATGGTAGCCTCACCTTGGGTATGACTGATATCAAAGCATTCTATGCGGTTAATATTGTCAGCATCCATATCCAGAAGCTGAGCCAGTGCTTCAATACGGTACCGCTGACTGTGTTGTTGCAAACGATATTGTTGAATGGCCATCTGTGCATTTCGTTCAGCCATCTGTAACCAGACGCGGCGTTCACCTACTGTTTTATGGATATATTGCAGTTTTTTGCCTTGATCCTGATTCAGGGCGGAGCGCAATTCCGCCGGAAGCTGGAAGTTACTAATGATGATTTCCGGTTTGCTTTTGCCTAGATAATGCTGGGCAACAAAGGCTTCACCATAATCCTGTAATTTTTCTGTCATTCGATAACGCGTATCTGGAAAAAAATTTTTATCACCCACGTGGCGGCCACCGCGAATGCTAACCCAGTGGATGCAAACAGTATCGTTGTCTTCTGCTAGTGCCAGTATATCAATGTCTGTTTGTTTGGTATTCTTACTGTCAATAAATTGTTGTGATTGCATGAGCCCTAGAGCCTGAATCTGGTCTCTAACCTGTGCTGCTGTTTCAAAGTCAAGCTGTTGTGCCGCTCTCTGCATTTTTGCGCGTAATGTAGCGGTAAGTTCGCTGGTTTTCCCTTGCAAGAAATCAATTGATGCCCGGACACTTTCACGATAGTCTGCTTCGGAGATATGTCCTGTACACGGTCCGGAGCAGCGTTTAATCTGGTAAAGCAGACAAGCCCGATCTCGGTGTTCAAATACACTGTCTTCACAGGTACGTAAGCGAAAAACCTTTTGTAGTGTCTGGATGCTATTACGTACGGCATAGCCATTAGGATAAGGGCCAAAATACTGATTAGGCTTTTTCAGATTACCACGATAATAAGCCATTTGCGGAAACTGATGACCGGTGAGCATTAGATACGGATAGCTTTTATCATCTCTAAACAGAATATTATATTTAGGCGACAGTGCTTTGATAAGGTTATTTTCAAGTATGAGTGCTTCTGCTTCGGAATGGGTGACGGTAATCTCAATTTTGGCGACTTGTTTCACCATCAGCTGGATTCGTGGTGACAGATCGTTTTTTTGAAAGTAACTGCTGACCCGGCGTTTCAAATTCACTGCCTTACCAACATAGAGTACTTTGCCTTGGCCGTCCAACATACGGTATACCCCGGGTAATAAGGGTAGGTTTTTCAAAAACAGAGTGATGTTGAATTCATTAGTTTCAGTTGTTGTTGTGGATTGAGTAGCAGTGGAATCTGACATAGTATGTTAATAAAACAAGGTTTAAAAATGCAGCATATAAAAAATCCATAAGCTGTAGTAACAACTTATGGATGAAGATCTAATTATCAAGAGTAAAAATGTTAATTGCAGTTATTGCGTATTTCTTCGTCGTAACGCTTGATCAGTGTTTCTCGCTGATTGGTGCGCATATTCTCGGCTATTTTACGATTGATCTGTGAAGTTTTACATGCCTCTTCACGATTTTTTCTATTTTGTTCCTGAATTTTTTTATTCTGCTCAGCAGTCTGTCTGTTCTGTTCTTCAATACGACGGTTAACTAAAGCTTGCTGTGCGGCCAATGAATCAACATCTGAGGCAGAAACAGCAGCTGTTTGCCGTGGGGGGGCTAAAGAAGTAGTTGCATGGGTGCGAACGTTAAATTTTTGCGCATTAGCTGGAATAAGATGTTTTGGGGCATCAGAATATTCGTTATTTCCCTTAGAGTCACGCCAAGTAAATACTTCGGCGGCATTCACGACAATAATGCTGCTAAGCAAGATTGTAGCTAGAGATGTTTTCAACATTTTACGACGCATGTTTACAAATCCTTCGCATATAAAATTTTTTACATATTATACGATAAAATTTTCTGATCATGTCTCTACAGCAAGCAATGATAAGTGATTTTTTGCCAAATTGTCGCATTTTAGTTAAAATTACTCGCCAGTTCTGTTGTATCTACTATTCTTTTCTCCTCGTTCTCAAAGAAGCCTTAACATGCATATAGTCGAAAAAGCATACACTTTTGACGACGTTCTTTTGGTACCTGCTCATTCTGAGGTATTACCACGTGACGTCAATTTAAAAACCAGGCTCACCCGCCATATTTCTTTAAATTTACCTTTAGTATCTGCGGCCATGGATACTGTTACAGAAGCCAGACTGGCTATATCGATGGCTCAGGAAGGTGGAATCGGTATTATTCATAAAAATATGAGTATCGAGCGACAGGCTCGGGCTGTTGGTAAAGTTAAACGGCACGAAAGTGGTGTGGTCAAAGATCCGGTTACTATTACGCCGGAAACTAAAGTTAGGGAGCTGATTGGCCCTAATCGTAAATACAGAGTTTCGAGTCTACCGGTGCTGGAAAATGGTAAAGTGGTAGGGCTGGTTACTAATCGTGATCTACGTTTTGAAAGCAATCTGGAGCAAAAAGTAGCTAATATAATGACGCCTCGAAATCGTCTAGTAACGGTTAATGAAGGGGTAAGTATTGATGAAGCCCGTGAATTAATGCATACCCACAAGATTGAACGTGTTTTAGTTGTGAATGAATTGTGGGAGCTTAAAGGCCTTATCACGGTTAAAGATATTCTTAAAAATACAGCTTTCCCAAACGCCAATAAAGATAACGAAGGCCGATTACGCGTGGGCGCAGCTGTTGGTGTTGGCAAAGATACTGAAGAACGTATTTATGCTTTAGTACAGGCTGGGGTAGATGTGTTAGTTGTGGATACGGCACATGGTCATAGTCAGGGAGTAATTGAGCGTATCCGCTGGGTCAAACAGCATTATCCACATTTAGATGTGATTGGCGGTAATATTGCCACTGCTGCTGCTGCGCGTGATCTAGTTGCAGCCGGTGCTGACGGCGTTAAAGTAGGCATCGGTCCGGGCTCAATTTGTACCACGCGTATCGTGGCTGGAGTCGGTGTACCGCAACTTACTGCTATTCATAATGTTGCTACTGCTTTGGCGGGTACTGGTGTTCCATTGATTGCTGACGGTGGTATCCGTTTTTCGGGTGATTTGGCTAAAGCTCTGGCTGCTGGCGCTTCATCAGTGATGCTAGGTGGTGTTTTCGCCGGGACCGATGAAGCACCGGGAGAAATTGAACTATACCAGGGACGTTCTTATAAATCTTATCGCGGTATGGGATCAATGGGTGCGATGAGTCAGGGATCGTCTGATCGATATTTTCAAGACAATGTTTCCAATACGGATAAATATGTTCCTGAAGGGATTGAAGGTAGGGTTCCGTATAAGGGTTCTATTACCAATATTATTCACCAGCTGGTCGGTGGTCTGCGTTCCAGTATGGGTTATTTAGGCTGTACCAATATTCAAGACATGCATGATAAAGCTGAATTTGTAGAAATTACCGCAGCCGGCATGAGCGAATCGCATGTTCATGATGTGCAGATAACCAAAGAGGCTCCTAATTATCATATGCGCTAATCTTTTTTAAGTATCAATTAATTCAAGTGCAGATTTAAATGAATCAATGGCTTAATTTGACTGATTTCAATGTTATTGTAGAAACTTGCATTGCTAAAAATAATAAAATTAGCTAAAATGATTTGCTTCCATGGTGAGGTTATGCGCATGCTCGATCTCCTATCATCAAGCACGTAGCTTACGTATTTTTTCGTGAGACAGCGTGTTTTTTTTTGCCTGTATCTGGCAATGGAAAGCCAATTTTTTTGCCTATAAAGTGAGCCGAACTAATTTAATCGGTCTCCTCTCAACTTACAGGATTTTTCATGACTACAAATGCTATGCTGGTGTTGGCTGACGGTTCAGTATTTCATGGTGTGAGTATTGGTGCTGCGGGTCAGGCCATTGGTGAAGTAGTTTTCAATACTTGTATGACTGGTTATCAAGAAATTCTTACAGACCCATCTTATACTCGGCAATTGGTAACACTTACCTTTCCTCATATCGGTAATACCGGTGTAAATACAGAAGATACTGAGAGCGAAAAGATTTTTGCTGCTGGTTTGATTATTCGCGACCTGCCGTTTATGCATAGCAACTTCCGCGCGCAGGAAAGTTTAAACCATTATTTGCAACGGCATCAGACTATAGCCATTGCCGATATCGATACTCGACGTTTGACCCGTGTGCTACGCGATAAAGGTACACAGGCCGGATGCATCATGACTGGTGCTAACGCCAGCGTTGAACGGGCTAGAATACTGGCACAGAATTTTGGCAGCATGTCTGGTAAGGATCTGGTACAGGAGGTAACTTGTGCAGCCATTCATGAATTTTCCCAAGGTGACTGGACGCTGAGACAGGGCTTTCAGCCAGCACCCCAAACACAATATCATGTTGTTGCTTATGATTTCGGGGTAAAAACCAATATTTTGCGCATGTTATCAGCTCGAGGTTGCAAACTGACAGTGGTACCAGCAAAAACACCGGCAGCTGACGTGCTGGCGTTAAAACCTGATGGGGTATTTTTGTCTAACGGGCCAGGCGATCCAGAACCATGTACTTATGCTATTGCTGCCGTGCGTGAACTGCTTAGCTATAAAATACCTTTGTTTGGCATTTGTCTGGGGCATCAATTACTGGGTCTAGCACTCGGGGCAAAAACCCGCAAAATGCCTTTTGGTCATCATGGCGGAAATCATCCGGTTCAGGATCTAGATAGTGGTAAGGTAGTTATTACCAGTCAAAATCATGGTTTTGAAGTAGATGCCAGTACTTTACCTGCCAATGTTCGCATAACACATCAATCGCTGTTTGATGGTTCTTTACAAGGTATTTCTTTGACTGACCAACCAGCTTTTTCTTTTCAGGGACATCCAGAAGCCAGCCCGGGACCGCATGATGTATCCTATTTATTTGACCGTTTTATAGCACATATATCCGCGTCTAGAACATAAATATCAAGAAATGTTTTGGCATAACAAAAATGTGCAGGTGCATATATGTTCGGAATCGCTGATCTAGGTGAATATATTATAGGTGCTGTAGCCATCATTCTCTTGCCCGGCCCGAATTCCATGTATTGTTGGACTATGGCCGGAAAATATGGTGCTAAGTGCGCTTATTGTGTCATAGCCGGAATTTTGCTGGGTAACAGTACTTTAATGTTATTTTCGGCCTTAGGTGCGACTGCAGTTATTAAAACCATACCAGTCCTGTTTTTAACTCTGAAAGTGATTAGTGGTCTGTATTTGGCGTATTTGGGCTGTGGCCTGCTACGCGAAGCAATATATAAATGGCGCCTCCCCTATGTTGTTCATTCAGTATTTGAGGACGATTCAATACCTGAAACCAAGATCGGTAAGGCAACAACGAATTTCTCTATTTTCCAACATGCTTTGTTTTTAAACCTGCTTAACCTGAAAGCCATTTTATTTTTTCTAGCTTTTGTTGTTCAATTTGTCGACCCAAACTATGTTCGCCCTGCATCAAGTTTTTTCGTACTGGAAATCATTTTGCAGATTTGCAGTATTTCTTATCTGAGTGTGCTGATTTACAGCGGTGTTATTCTGGTGAGCTGGTTCCATCATTATCGCCGTGTGGTAGCAACTGCTATAGGATGGGTCGGCATGATGTATATCGGATTTGCAGTGAAGTTATGGACGGTAACGGTCAGCTAATTTAAATGTTGCCGAGATAAAATCGGCTGTACTTACTCAATACAACAGATAACCATTGATAAGGGTATTAATATGCCTAAGCGTACAGATTTACAATCCATTCTTATTATCGGTGCCGGACCCATTGTGATTGGTCAAGCCTGTGAATTTGATTATTCCGGAGCTCAGGCATGCAAAGCCCTACGGGAAGAAGGTTACCGAGTTATCCTGGTCAATTCTAATCCGGCCACAATTATGACTGATCCAGATATGGCTGATGTTACATATATTGAGCCGATCATGTGGTCATCCGTGTCCAAAATCATTGAGAAAGAACGGCCAGATGCCATTTTGCCTACTATGGGCGGTCAAACGGCATTGAATTGTGCCTTGGATCTGGCTCATCATGGCATCTTGAAAAAATATCAGGTTGAATTGATCGGTGCATCTGAAGATGCGATCGATAAGGCTGAAGATCGTGGTCGCTTTAAAGCGGCTATGGACAAAATAGGTCTGAATACACCCAAATCTTTTGTCTGCCATAGTATGGAAGAAGCTTTGGATGCACAAAAAGAAGTGGGTTATCCGGCCTTGATTCGCCCCTCATTTACCATGGGCGGTAGTGGCGGGGGTATTGCCTATAATAAAGATGAGTTTATTACTATTTGCGAACGTGGCTTTGATGCATCTCCTACCCATGAACTGTTGGTAGAACAGTCGGTGCTGGGCTGGAAAGAATATGAAATGGAAGTTGTACGTGATCGCGCTGATAATTGCATTATCATCTGCTCGATTGAAAATTTTGATCCATGCGGTGTGCATACCGGTGATTCCATCACTGTTGCTCCGGCACAGACGCTTACTGATAAAGAATATCAGCTGATGAGGGATGCTTCATTGGCTGTATTGCGTGAAATCGGTGTGGACACGGGTGGATCGAATGTCCAATTTGCTATTAATCCAATAAACGGCGAAATGATTGTTATCGAAATGAATCCACGAGTAAGTCGTTCCTCTGCACTGGCATCGAAAGCTACAGGTTTTCCAATTGCTAAAATTGCCGCTAAGTTGGCGGTTGGTTATACCTTAAATGAATTGAAAAATGATATTACTGGTGGCAGAACACCAGCATCGTTTGAGCCTTCTATCGACTACGTTGTTACTAAAGTACCGCGTTTTGCTTTTGAGAAATTTCCTACTGCTGATGATCGGCTAACAACGCAAATGAAATCTGTTGGAGAAGTTATGGCGATCGGCCGTACTTTTCAGGAATCCATTCACAAAGCCTTGCGCGGATTGGAAACAGGATTAACTGGTTTTGATAGCCGTACTAGTGATCGTGTTGCAATTCAACGTGAACTCGCCAATCCAGGACCTGAGCGTATTCTTTATGTAGCCGATGCTTTTCGGGCTGATTATTCGCTTGAAGAAATTCAGCAAATTTGTGCTATTGATCCATGGTTTTTGGCTCAGCTAGCCGATCTGGTTGCAGAAGAGAAACAACTTGCAACAATCAGCTTACAAGATATTGATTATAGACATTTGCGCAGATTGAAGCGCAAAGGTTTCGCCGATAAACGTCTGGCTTATCTATTAAATACAGATGAGACCAGCGTGCGTCAGCACCGTCATTCACTCAATTTGCATCCGGTTTATAAACGAGTGGATACATGTGCGGCTGAATTTGCAACAGATACTGCCTATTTATATTCAACCTATGAGGAAGAATGCGAATCTGCACCCAGTCAACGAAAAAAAATTATGATTCTTGGTGGCGGGCCCAACCGAATTGGGCAGGGGATCGAATTTGATTATTGTTGTGTGCATGCAGCACTGGCATTACGTGAATCCGGCTTCGAAACCATTATGGTGAATTGTAATCCGGAAACTGTCTCAACTGATTATGACACTTCTGATCGACTATATTTTGAACCATTGACACTGGAAGATGTACTGGAAATCTGCCATACCGAACAACCACAGGGTTTGATTGTGCATTATGGAGGTCAAACTCCGCTTAAATTGGCAAATGAATTGGTGGCCAATGGGGTAAGCCTGATTGGAACTTCTGCTGATGCCATAGATGCGGCTGAAGACAGAGAACGTTTCCAACAAATTTTACAGTCATTGAACCTACGCCAGCCAGAAAACCGCACTGCCCGCACTGAAAATGAAGCTTTGCGGCTAGCAGAAGAAGTGGGTTATCCATTGGTGGTTCGCCCGTCGTATGTACTTGGTGGTCGGGCTATGCAGATTGTGCACTCAGCTAGTGAATTGCAAACCTACATGCGTGAAGCCGTAGAAGTTTCAAATGATAGTCCGGTATTGCTGGATTACTTCCTCAGCCATGCTATCGAAGTTGATGTGGATTGCGTCAGTGATGGTAAACAGGTAGTGATTGGTGGAATTATGCAACACGTAGAGCAGGCCGGTATACACAGTGGTGATTCCGCCTGTTCAATTCCTCCCTATTCACTAAGTCAAAATTTTCAAGATGAAATCCGCCGGCAGACCATAGCCATGGCCAAAGCTTTGCATGTTGTCGGTCTGATGAATGTACAATTTGCTGTACAGGACGATGTGGTTTATGTGCTAGAAGTCAATCCTCGCGCTTCGCGTACCGTTCCTTTTGTTTCTAAAGCCACCGGCATACCTCTGGCAAAGATAGGAGCACGGGTGATGGCTGGTATATCACTTGAAGAACAAGGTTTTACCAGTGAAATTATTCCTAAATTCTATGCCGTTAAAGAAGCTGTATTTCCGTTTATCAAATTTCCGGGAGTGGATACCATCCTCGGGCCGGAAATGCGCTCAACCGGTGAAGTGATGGGCGTAGGTGAAACCTTTGCTCAAGCGTATATCAAGGCTCAGCTGGGTGCAGGTGAACGAATGCCAACGGTTGGAAAAGTATTTTTGGCCGTGCGCGATGAAGACAAGCCTGAAATAGTACAAATAGCTATGAACTTCCAGTCGCTTGGATATGGATTGTGTGCCACTAGTGGTACCGCAGATTATCTGGCTAAACATAGAATCAATGTTCAGGTAGTGAATAAAGTGACTGAAAGCAGGCCGCATATTGTAGACAGCATTAAAAATGGTGAAATTGCTTTAGTGGTGAATACAGTAAGCAGTAATATTCAATCAGTGAAAGACAGTCATTCTATTCGACACAGCGCTGTAAATATGCGTATCCCACTGTATACTACCATAGCCGGAGCCTTAGCAATGAGTGAAGGAGTTAGCCAGCTTTCAAATACTCAAATATATAGCATGCAGGATCTACATCAATGTATTAAAGTGGGTTGAGTATGGCAATGAAGTGATGGTTGTGTTCTTATCGCCAGCCAGAAAATCGTCTAGCTGGCGTTTTGTTTAGCATAAAACCCAATCATCTCTGCTTGATTTAAGGTGTATGCATTGGCCAATGCCACTTGTTTGCATCATGCATATGAAGGTGAAACATGTATAACAGGAATAGATTTTTAACGCACTGATAAGTCAGTAGGTTCATTAACTCATTATCTGCTAAGGCCGGTCACGAACAAATGTATTTTTGATGAGCTCTGAATTAGCCATATATGGAATCTAGATTTCGGCGTTAATGACAACCTTTAGCAACTATTATGTATTAATTTATAAATTTTAATTAATATACTTTTGTCATTAATTAAAATTCTCCCCATAATCTAATTTAATATCAAAAAAGATTGGATAAGGTTTGTCCACATCAATTTAAACCTTGGAAAAACAGTGATTTTACTGATGAACCCAGCATGATCGCGTAGTAAGCCAACATCAAACTAATAAAATGATTTATTATATTTACGTAATAGATACAACAACTCAATTGAGCGACATACCCTTTTTGAGTTTGGTTCAAGCATTTATAACTAATCACCACCCAATTAACCTGATGAGTATTCTTGATAGATAAGAAAACAAATACATACTAATGGTAAGAAAAAGTTGTAGCCTACAAATATTAGCCAGTCGTTCATCCTTAGATTGCTTAATTTCCAGTTTATTAACATAATACAGTAGATATTTACACAGTTCATATCAATCATAAAAGAATGATTTTCTTGCAGTTGTACTGTCCAAGTTTTACATGTCTTAGTAGGCTCTATAGCTTTTTTATGATTTCCTCCTGAAGCTGAGCTTTTAAACTCAGCTTAGCAAACACCTGCTTAAACTTGTGATTTTCGACTACAAGTTGCTTTAAGCGTATCCTATCTTAGGTTTCCATACCACCATATTGATCACGCCATTTCTAGAAAATAGAATTCCCCATGGCATACTTACCACAAATTTTTAATGAGCATACCAACTTCAGCTTCTTATAAAATAAAAACGAATTTATATAGTGTTATTTATTTCATATTTAAATCCTCTATGGGTTAATAAAAAAATAATTTTCTGCTTTTATGCTGTACTATTTAGAAAATAGATACACCAGCTTATTATCCCAAAATTTGTTTAGTTTAATCACTAAAGAATTATTTCCTAATCGTTTTTATAACAGACAGTTATTTTTTATCAGTAATTTCACCTTATAAGCAAATCTTTATAATAATGGCGACAATACTTTAGTTAACCAATAGCACACGTTACTATTTATGAGTTTGCGACCTATTTAAAGATAATCTAAAACACTACACTAGTCAGCACAATATTAAGTTTAGTAATACTGACAGCTGTTTTTTTGCTGATTTGTACCCCTATACCGAATTAATATTTTGCAATTTATATTACATACTTAGTCAAGTAATGATAGCTAAAAAATTATTTACCACTTCACTAACGAGAATTATATTATTAAGCTCTTCTTTAAATGCTTAAAATATATCCTGAATACGCCTAACCATACGTAAATAAAATTGTTGATATAATACCTAAGTTTATAAAGTATTTTATCGGTTATACATTCAAACATTAAAGTAGCAATTAGTACATTAATGTATTAAGTAAATTTTTTTTATCAGCCTAAATTTATTTATAATACTGAGTTATTATGTCGATTTATTTAAGTTAAAGGAAAGTTGATGAGTCAATGGTTATTCTTAGCTATCGCCATTTTAGCGGAAGTTTTTGCTACCAGTATGCTCAAGATAAGTAGTGGCTTCACTCGCCTTTTACCTAGTGCTTGTTCAATTTTCGGCTATATGATTTCATTTTATTGTCTATCTCAGACACTTAAAACCATGCCAGTTGGAATTGCTTATGCAGTGTGGTCTGGTATTGGAATTGTCTGTGTTTCACTAATTGCATGGATTAAATTTGGACAGAAATTGGATTTAGCTGCAATTGCCGGAATTACTTTGATATTGATGGGTGTTCTGGTAATAAATTTATTTTCTAAATCCATGACTAATTAATAAAAAACCGTGATAAATCACGGTTTTTTTATTAATTAAAGCAGCCCTTACTATTCAGCAGTGTTCGCCTTGGGCTCATGCTGCAAACTAACTGCACGGGCTGGAACAATGGTAGAAATTGCATGTTTGTACACCATTTGTGTAACTGAAGTGTTACGCAGTAACACAACATATTGGTCAAAAGATTCAACCTGTCCTTGAAGTTTAATGCCATTTACTAAATAAATAGATACTGGCACATACTCTTTCCGTAGTGCATTCAAGAAAGGATCTTGTAACATTTGTCCTTTGGCGCTCATTTAGATACTCCGTTATTTTGATTATGTGATCGCTAAGCTATACATGTGTACAGCACTTAAGTTAAGCATGTCTAATGCTAACACATTACTGCACATTTGTTTTCTTAGATTTGACATTATTTTTACGCTTTACCTGCTTTTTCGATTTTTTTATCTGTTCACGCTTAGCAATTCTATTGCTAAGTTTCACACGACGCAGTGATTGCTTGGATTTAATGTCCTTTTCGTCGTATGGATTAACATTTACATTATACTGTATACGTAAAGGAGTACCTTGTAAATGAAAAGCTTTACGAAAGGTTTGTGTCAGATAACGTGTGTAGGCAGCGCTGATGTGCTGCAATGCATTACCGTGTATAACAATAACAGGTGGATTCATCCCTCCCTGATGTGCATAACGCATTTTAGGGCGGATTAAACCGGCTCGTGCTGGTTGTTGTCGTTCTAATGCTGTTTGCAACACTCGAGTAAGTTTAGGCGTGGACAGCTTAATCATGGCGGCATCATAAGCTGCCTGAATTGATGTAAACAGGCCATCAATTCCTTTTTCTTTTAAAGCAGATATAAAATGAAATTTAGCAAAGTCAAGGAAATAAAGTTTGCGCGCAATATCTCTTTTCACCTGCTCTTTACGTTCATTATCTATTCCATCCCATTTATTCACTGCAACCACTAATGCCCGCCCTGCTTCCAAAGCAAAACCGGCTATAGTCGCATCCTGATCGGCAATATCCTGCTGAGCATCCAAAACCAAAACGGCTACATTAGCAGCTTCAATAGCCTGCATGGCTTTAATTACTGAAAATTTCTCAATGGCATCATTTACTTTACCTCTCCTTCGTACACCAGCCGTATCAATAATGGTGAAAGGACAATTATCACGAACAAAATCAATATGAATTGAATCTCGCGTGGTTCCTGCCATGTCGAAGGCTATAACACGCTCTTCCCCCAAAATGGTATTAACAAGTGTTGATTTACCAACATTAGGACGACCAATAATGGCGAAAATTGGATGCTGATTGGCCTTTTCCTCTTCTTCATTAGGAAATGATTCCAGCACTGATTCCATCAAATCAAAAACACCATCACCATGGGCTCCGGAGATAACAATTGGATCACCCAAACTTAACTCATAGAATTCTGCTGCTAAAATAGCCCTATTAGCACCCTCGCCTTTATTGACGACCAGATAAACCGGGCGAGTAATTTTACGCAGGTGATTGGCAATAATCTGATCTTGTGGTGTTAATCCTATACGGCCATCGACCATAAAAATAATGGCATCTGCCTCATCTACAGCCTGTAAAGTATGCCGTGCCATCTCATATAAGATACCGCTATCAACCACTGGCTCAAAACCACTTGTATCAACAACAAGATAAGGTTTACTTCCTACTCGTCCATGACCATAATGTCGATCACGGGTCAATCCCGGCACGTCTGCTACCAAGGCATCCTTGGTTCGAGTTAAACGATTGAACAATGTAGATTTTCCAACATTTGGTCGACCAACCAAAACAATTGTCGGTTTCATGTTTTTACTTTCATTATTTTAACTGTCTATAAACAGCAAGAGCTTGCTCACGGCAAGCTGATCAAAATCATTTTTAGCTCCGATGCTAAGTACAAATTTGCTACCAGAATTCAGCTCCAAAATAATTTTTTAATTCATGGTGATTATTTTCATTTGAATAATTTCGCGCTGTACATTTTCTTTGGGTAACAGATTAAGCGCCTGCTGATAAGCAGTAGTTGCTTCAGCGTTTTTCTTTTGCGCCAACAATATATCACCTTTGGTTTCAAGCAAAGTTGGTTTGTAATGATTGTCTACTTGTACATCAAGTGCTTTAAGCGCTTCCGGATATTTTTTTTGCTGTAAATAAACAATTGCCAAACGTTGTGCAACTATAGTTTGAAGCAAATCGCTGTTTTGTCTTGACTTGACCCACTGCAAATGCTGTATAGCTTCATCATACATTCCAGCATCAAAAACTGTTCCAGCCATCATTAAAGTTGCCTGGGTGGCATTCATGGTATCTGGATAATCTTTTTGCAGTTGCAACAGAACTTTTTTACTGCCTTCTAGATTTTTAGCATCAGCCTGAGTAACAAAAGTTTCAAATACATCTGCAGCCTTTTCATTATTACTGCGCACATGCCCTTGATAAAGTACATAACTCAAATAAGTTAAGGCTAAAACAATTAGAAGAGCAAAAATCCAGCGCCCCCAGCGTTGCCAGAAAAATTTAAAATTTGCTATTTCTTGTTCATCTTGAATGTGTACAACCATTATGTATTCTTCCAATCTTGAATTAACTGTAATACCGACTCGGCTTCAACTGTCTGTTGTTCGTGTGTACGCAAATTTTTTAGCGTAATTGTTCTATTAACCTGCTCTTGCTCACCAATAATCAAAGCGAATGCAGCACCACTGTTATCAGCCTTCCTTAGCTGGGCTTTCAGAGTCTGATCGCCACAATGCACATACAGGTTAAGGCCAGCTGAGCGCAGCAAAGCTGCTTGCTGCATTGCTGTCAAACTGGTACCTACTCCATGATGCAATACATAAATATCCGGTACATCATTAACGGCTAGATGACCGAACTCCTGTACTAAAAGTAACAGACGCTCAATGCCCAATGCAAAACCAATACTTGGAGCAGATTTACCGCCCAATTCTTCAATTAGTCCATTATATCGTCCTCCGCCGCAAACAGTGGCCTGTGCCCCTAGTTTATCAGTGGTCCATTCAAAGACAGTTTGATTGTAATAATCAAGCCCACGAACCAGACGTGGATTTTCAACATAAGCAATATTCAAACCATCTAACATTTCTTTTAGAGTTTGATAATGGTTTAGAGATTCAATGCCGAGAAAATCAATCAAACGCGGTACATCCTTGAGCATAGGCTGAAGAGCAGGATTTTTGGTATCAAGGACACGTAGTGGATTCGTATGCATGCGACGTTTACTATCATCATCCAGTATTGCTTCATGCTTCTGCAGATAAGCGACCAATGCTGTACGATGTGCCGCACGCTCTTGTTTATTACCCAAAGAATTAATTTCCAGAGTTAAATGCTGACGGATTCCGAGTCGATTCCATAATTCAGCGCTCATGCTGATCAATTCTGCATCTACATCAGGGCCCTCGAAACCTAACGCTTCTACACCGACCTGATGAAATTGACGATATCTTCCTTTCTGCGGACGCTCGCGCCGGAACATGGGTCCCATGTACCATAATTTTTGTGGATTATTGTAGAGTAGATTATGTTCTACCACTGCTCGCAGACAAGAAGCTGTTCCTTCAGGCCGCAAGCTTAAGCTAAGTTTGTCATTTGAATCTGGAAATGTATACATTTCTTTGCCAATGACATCTGTTTCTTCCCCAATTGATCGCACAAACAAACCGGTCTGTTCAACAATAGGAGTGCGTATCTGCCTATAGCCGTAACTTCTGGTCCATGAAGCGACAACATCTTCAAATGCTTGCCATAAAGCCGCGGTTAACTTGAAATCTTTTTGTGCTACCGGCAGCAAATCATTCATGCCTTTTACTGCTTGGATTTTCTGACCCATATTATTTAGATTCTGATACTCGTTTGAAATTAAACTCTATATTAACATGACAACCAGTACTTTATTGCATTGCAATCGGAATTACTTTATTAAATTGCCGCTTTTTGCCATTCTCACCATAATTATCATGAATATAATTTTCAACTAAAGCCAAAAATTCTTCAGCCATATGCTCGCCTTTGAGCGTCACTTTACGTTTTCCATCAATATAAACTGGGGCAACAGGTGTTTCTCCGGTACCAGGTAATGAGATACCGATATTGGCAAGTTTACTTTCGCCCGGTCCATTAACCACACAGCCCATCACAGCAACATTCAGATTCTCCACACCAGGGTATTGTAACCGCCATTCTGGCATTTTCTCACGCAGGTGGTGTTGAATATCCCGAGCAAGCTCCTGAAAAACGTTGCTAGTAGTGCGTCCGCAACCAGGACAGGCGGTGACAAGAGGTGTAAACGAGCGCAGCCCCATTGTCTGCAGAATTTCCTGTGCCACCACAACCTCCTTAGTTCGAGCACTACCCGGTTCTGGCGTTAATGATACGCGAATGGTATCACCGATACCATGCTGTAACAAAATCGCCAAGGCCGCTGTAGATGCCACAATACCTTTGCTCCCCATACCGGCTTCAGTTAAACCCAAGTGCAAAGGATAAGCACAGCGAGAGGCTAGATTTTGGTAAACGGTAATCAAATCTTGCACATTTGAAACTTTACATGACAAAATAATTTTATTGGCTGGTAAACCAAGACTTTCAGCTTTTTGAGCAGATTCAAGCGCAGAAACAATTAAAGCTTCTTGCATAACCGCTTCAGAACTCAATGGCATGGGTAAATTCTGATTGGCATCCATCATGCGTTTTGCCAGTGCCTGATCAAGCGAACCCCAGTTTACCCCGATACGCACGGCTTTATCGTATTCAGCAGCAGTAGAAATCATAAAGGCGAATTTCTCATCGCCTTTAATACCTTTACCTACATTACCTGGATTAATTCGGTACTTTGCAAGCGCACGGGCACAGTCAGGATAGTCTTTAAGTAAACGATCGCCGTTAAAATGAAAGTCACCTACCAAAGGTACATTGCAGCCCATATCCATTAACCGCTGTCGAATCTCGGCTACTTTAGATGCAGCCTCAGGTGAATTAACGGTTATACGAATAAGTTCGGAACCCGCGTCTGCGAGTTCTTTAGCCTGAATAGCCGTTTTCAGGGCGTCAGCAGTATCTGTATTAGTCATAGATTGAACCCTGATTGGTGCGTCAGATCCAACCGTGATATTTTCAATCTGAACCAGATGTGTATTTCTACGAATTAGCGCAAATGTCATATTAAATATCGCCTACTTTCATAGCTGCTGTTCTTTTTCTATTCTCAGGAATAGGAACATTTTTACCGTCAAGTTCAATGATGGCACCAGGAGTATAGCCAATAATCACTTTATAAGGTGCTTCAGCCTTAAATTCATGCGAAGACCCTGCACTAACTACTTCGCTAATTAATACTTTATCATTTCTATCACTTACCTGTAACCAAGACTGATGTCCCAGCTTGATTAATAAAGTATGATTAGAATCAGGAGAATGCGCTGTTACATTAGTATTTACTGCTACAACATTATTCGCTCCTGAATGATCGCTTGAGGTTAGCCGTTCAGTCGATCCTGCTTTATCACTAGCGCTCATCGGAACAATGCGTATATTACTGGCGGCAACATCTGAAACTGTTGCTGCATGATTAGTAACATCCTGCGTGCTATTGGCAGCCTGTTTAGCACTTTCTAAAGTTGATTTGGTTTGCCATGCATAAATTCCAGTACCAATGCCAACAAGCAAAACCAAACCTAATATCCAGCGTGGAAAATGACGACGTTGTGGTTGATGTTGAAAATCTAAATCCTCCGCTGAAACATTGCTACTTTCAGGGTTAAATTCTTTTTTCTTAGCAGGAAAAATCTGACCCAGATATTGCTTAAGCTCGTTACTATCTATTTCCATCAAACGTGCATAACTAGTCAAGAAGCCTTTGACAAAAACTGCTTCAGGCATTCCTTCATAATTCCCTCTTTCTATGGCTTCTATCTGTTTTGCAGGCAGTTTGAGGCATTCGGCTACCTCGCCTACAGACATGCCTTTTTTTTTCCTTGCCTGATTAAGTAATTGGCCAAGTGCTTCAGCTGGATTCGGAGAGGATTCAGAATTTCTGCTTAGTTCATTCATCAAAATTTTCCTGTCGAAATTTTCCCTAATTCTTCTGAATAAGGAAAATTAGTACGTAATTGAGCTTCGTATTCATAGGCAGCCTGACTGTTACCTAATGCCCGTTCTATTCGCCAACCTAGTAATAAGTCATCAGCAGACAAATTATTAATCTGACTCTGATATAGGGTGAAATAATAATGTGCATCACTTGGGTTGCCAGATTCAAGTGCGGTCCTTGCCATTTCTTTCTTCACTGGAACAAAATTAGGATTTGCGGCCAGAGCTCTTTCAAAATAGCTATGTGCCAGTTGGTATTGACCCATACGCTGACTGCATACGCCTTTATTCAACTGCGCTACTTCGGGCGTAGGATAGGTTGGATCGGATAAAGCCTTGTCAAAATAAGGTATTGCTGCATTAGGATTTCTTTTAATATCACAAAGAAACCAGCCATAATTATTGTTGATTTCAGGACTGTTTTGATTCAACGACAATGCATGCCGGAAACTTTCTTCGGCTTTAGCTGGTTCTTTTAAAAACTGCCATATCTGCGCACGAATCATCCATGCATCAGTAGATTTGCTATTGTGCTTAAGAGCCTCATCTATCGCGTCAACTGCCTGTCGATAATTCTTTGTACTCATATATTGAATGGCTAGCTGAGTTTTTATCTGGGCAATCTCATTAGCACGCTCAGCAGCTGTCGGCTTTCTCACCTTTTCATGTGATGCACAAGCTGATAATACAATACTAATTAAAACCCATAAATATATTTTTTTCATTAACTTAACCCTTAAACAAGTTGCCATTTCTGCTGACGTTGTGTTTTATCCTTAACTTTTCCTGCCAACTGGCCACATGCCGCATCTATATCACCACCACGGGTCTTCCTTACCGTAACGACAAATCCGGCTTGCTGTAAAATTTCACGAAATGCTTTAATGCTACTGGTATCTGAACGCGCAAATCCAGCTTGAGGAAATGGATTAAATGGTATGAGGTTAAATTTACATGGAACATCTTTAACCAATTCAATTAATTCACGTGCATGCTCAGGCCTGTCATTAACATCACTAAGCATAATATATTCAAAAGTTATAAAATCTCTTGGTGCTTTGACTAGATAGCGCTCACATGCGGCCATCAACTCTTTCAGCGGATATTTTTTATTTAACGGAATAATGCGATCGCGCACTTGATCATTAGATGCATGTAACGAAATAGCCAGTGCCACAGGCATTACTTCCTTCAAACGATCCATTTGTGGAATCATACCAGAAGTTGATACGGTTACACGACGGCGTGATAAACCATAACCATGATCATCTAGCATAATATTTAGTGCAGTAACCACATTATCAAAATTGGCTAGGGGTTCACCCATACCCATCATTACTACATTAGAGATAACTCGCTCTTCTTTAGGGGTTATGCCTAAAGCTTTGTTAGCCCACCATAACTGACCAATAATTTCTGCAGTATTCAGGTTACGGTTAAACCCCTGTCGTCCTGTCGAGCAAAACATGCATTCTAGGGCACAGCCAATTTGAGATGAGATACATAAAGTTCCGCGTGTATCTTCTGGAATAAATACTGTTTCAATACCATTACCTGTGCCGACATTAAGCAACCATTTTCGTGTTCCGTCAGTTGATTTCTGCTCAACAATCAATTCAGGAACTTTAATTTCAGCTTTATCTGACAGCTTAGCTCGCAATGATTTAGCCAGATCGGTCATATCGGCAAAATTATCAACCCCGCCCAGATGCATCCAGCGCATAACCTGCTTTGCTCGAAAAGGCTTTTCACTTATTTCGGCAAAATAAGCGGTTAAGCTGGGTAAATCAAAATTTAAAAGATTAGTTTTCATCGAGACAGCGCTATATTAAGAACGTTCTAACTTCAAATTATATATAAACATATACACTTAAGTAAAAATTTTATATTTAAACAAAAATATATACTTTTCTTAAATTTATCTCTGAAAGAAAAGCATAACATCTATTTTGATTAATAACTAGGCAAATACCCACCAAACAAAACTTATGTACTAATTAACTTGCATCACTGAATTCTGCATGCATAGCGCTCACCAGCCACGAAGACATAGTCTGGTTCTTGGGAAGCATTCTCCAAGGCATCAGAACTATACACGACATTGACATCAATAGAATCAGCAATTCAGCACAAATTGTACACCGCTCAGAACCTCGTGAATGGATTGCTGTAATGACAGCATGAAATGACAATCACTACATTTTCTTTCTAAAAATCAGAATTATACTGACCCATTTTGGACAAAATTATCTTAATCAAAAAAAGAGAAGATCTTATAATTAATCCACATAAAATCCTTTTACTTCAGCTTTGGATAATCTTTTCATCTTAATCATAATAATTTTTAAGATATTTTTCAAGAACTTAAAAAGCTAACTAATAAGCTCTTTAGCCACAATATCTGAATTTACTATAGGGAATGTTCACTCTACAGCTATGTCAATTCTCATCACCGTTACTGTTAGCTATTTGCATGTTTATAAAAAAATAGAATTTGTGCTTGCCATTTTAGCAAATTTCTACTTCTTTTAATATATTGTCCTGTTTTCAAAATCTACATTTTGTTGACAAGAAGCTATTTTATGCTTTTTTCTAAATTTTTATTAGACAAAGATTAAATTTTAGCCAAATATATAGATTAAAATAGCCGAACATTAAAACTGTATTAAATATATTATTACTTATAAATCAATCTATTTAAATTGTTCCGTCCAATATTTTATATAATTTCACTTCTTTAGGTATTGTTACCTTGCTACCTATACTCTTTATATGCGTGAGTCATTTAGCACCTAAACCTAATTTAGGTTCATTTTAACGGCAAAATCATCAAAAAAATTGAATAACCCGATTAGACCTTTTCCAGTTTGGAACACATGAATTAGTCTTACTCTTATTAAAATTGCTTATACTCTACTGTTGTAGTATTCATGAGTTGCTATACATAAAAATACGCCGCAATAAATGCGGCGTTAACTACTTCTATAAAACTATGTTATCGATTCTCAGATAGTAATGTTTTATCTACACGTTCACGCAATTCTTTGCCTGGTTTGAAGTGTGGTACATATTTTTCAGGTACATTCACTTTTTCACCAGTTTTAGGATTACGCCCAAGACGTGCGGGACGATGATTCAAATCAAAACTACCGAAACCGCGGATTTCAATTCTTTGCCCCTTAGCCAAAGCGCGAGTCATTGTATCAACAATAATCTTAACACTCTGTTCGACATCCTTGGCATTTAAAATAGTACTATCGTTATTAGCAGTATACAGCTCCGCTAAACGAATCATTAATTCTGACTTCGTCATAACTACTTATTCACTTTCACCAGATAATTTGGCTTTCAACAAGTCACCCAAGCTGGTGGTACCAGCTGATGAGTTATTTGCAGACAGAGAACGTAATGCAGCATTATTTTCCTGTACATCCTTCGCTTTAATAGACAGGTTAATATTGCGGTTTTTACGATCAACTGTGGTAATCACAGCTTCTACATCATCACCTTCTTTTAAGACGTTGCGAATATCTTCAACACGATCATTTGAAACTTCAGATGCGCGCAGATAACCTTCCACATCGTCGGCCAGTGCAATAACTGCACCTTTAGCGTCCAGTGATTTAACCTTACCCGTTACAATGCTGCCTTTATCATTAACGCTGACAAAGTTGCTGAACGGATCGCCTGCTAACTGTTTCACGCCTAAAGAAATACGTTCTTTTTCAACATCAATAGCCAATACAACAGCTTCTACTTCCTCGCCTTTTTTGAACTGACGCACTGCTTCTTCACCGCCATCAGTCCAAGAAAGATCAGATAAGTGTACCAACCCATCAATACCACCAGGCAAGCCTACGAACACACCAAAGTCAGTAATAGATTTTACTAAACCTTTGATTTTCTCACCTTTTTCATGATTGGATTCGAACTCTTGCCATGGATTAGCCTGGCACTGTTTCATACCAAGAGAAATTCGACGACGATCTTCATCAATCTCAAGAATCATCACTTCGACTTCATCACCCATTTGAACGACTTTGCTTGGGTGAACATTCTTATTGGTCCAATCCATTTCAGAGACGTGTACCAAACCTTCGATACCCTGTTCGATTTCTACAAAAGCACCGTAGTCAGTCAAGTTAGTTACTTTACCGAACAGACGGGTACCTTGTGGATAACGACGAGCCAGACCATTCCATGGATCTTCACCCAATTGTTTCAGCCCCAGAGAAACACGGCTACGTTCCTGATCGAATTTCAATACTTTCGCTTCAACTTCCTGACCTACTTCCAGCACTTCGCTTGGGTGTTTCACACGGCGCCATGCCAGATCAGTAATGTGCAACAAACCATCTATACCACCCAGATCAACGAAGGCACCGTAATCAGTAATGTTTTTCACAATACCTTTCACCACTGAACCTTCTTTTAGGTTTTCCAGCAACGCCTTACGTTCCTCACCTAATGTTTCTTCCAGTACGGCACGACGGGAAACGACAACATTGTTACGACGTTTGTCCAGTTTGATCACTTTAAATTCAATTTCTTTACCCTCAAAATGAGAAGTGTCTTTAACCGGACGTACATCAACTAATGAACCAGGCAAGAAAGCACGAATGCTATTGATCATAACAGTCAAGCCACCTTTGACTTTACCGTTAATCACCCCAGACAGGATTTCACCATTTTCCATGGCTTCTTCCAACTTGATCCAGTCTGCCGCGCGTTTAGCTTTCTCACGTGATAGTTTTGTTTCACCAAAACCATTTTCTACTGACTCAATAGTAACAGTTACAAAATCGCCAACTTTTACTTCAATCTCGCCCGCTACATTTTTGAATTCGTTCACTTCGATCAAAGATTCTGATTTCAGGCCGGCATTCACTGTGACGAAGTTATTATCAATGGCAACAACTTCTGCAGTGATCACTTCGCCAGGATTCATTTCTTGTAAAGTGAAGCTTTCTTCCAGTAGCTGGGCAAAATTTTCCATAGTCATATATATATTCTCAAACATGTACCGCCAAGGGATACGAAGGTTGGTTTATCGAAGCCAGCGCACCTTGGCTGCGCCGGCATTTTAACTGATTTATTAATTATGTCTATATACTATAGTATTAGACAAACAGCATGCTAAATACTTATTTAGCCGAGATTCATAACCAAAAGAATTTTTATAAAATCTAGATATTGTAACCTATTTTTCAATTATTCGATACCAATCAAGTATTTTTTGTACACTCTCTTGAATATTTAAAAAAGAAGTATCTAGTATATGAGCTTCAGCAACCGGTTTAAGCGGTGCCACAACCCTTGACTGGTCTGCAACATCACGTTTTTCAATATCTGTCAGTATTTGCTGAAATTGCACACCGTTAACAGGCAGTCCAAGCTGCAAGGCCCTGCGTTTGGCACGTACCTGAGCACTGGCCGTCAAAAATATTTTAAGTTCAGCATTAGGAAATACCACTGAAGCCATGTCTCGCCCGTCTGCAACCAAACCTTTTTCGGTCAAAAAGTCACGCTGTCGTTGCAACAATGCCATTCGTACTGCTGGGAAAGCTGCAATTTTAGATGCCCCCATCCCTATACTTTCGTTACGTATATCAACTGTGACATCTTGATTATTAAGTAATATTTTTCCTGCAATAAAATTCGCAGGAAGTGTACTGGCCAAGTGCGCAATTTGCGTCTCATTTGTCCAGTCAATTTGTGATTGCTGAGCATATAAAGCAGTGAGCCGGTAAAGTGCACCGGAATCAAGATAGTCACGATTTAATAGCGTCGCTATCCGCTCAGCAATCGTCCCCTTACCTGAAGCACTCGGCCCATCAATAGCAATGACCTTAGCACATTGACTGGAGAGCAAAGAAGTCATAATTAACCTTATCTATAGATGGGTAATATACTAAAGAGGCCTTTAAACATACATCCCATATGGAAGGACACTAATCATCAAATTTGTATTATTCCTGCTCAATTGGTTGCGCAATCAAATACAGTTTCATCGATAATGCTATGAAAAGGATTTGATATATAGTTAACCGACAAGACAATAATATTAATCATTAGGCCAGTTTTTAAATCAATCAAGATAGAATATTGTATATTAATAAAATCTATCCTTTTTGTCATTCAATATCAATCTAAATTTTAAAATAAGGATGAAAATATTCTATTGAACAAATCAACTACAGCTTGATTGAAATAAACATATCAGAAGCAATCCAACTTTAATGGCTCAAAGATAATTTATTCAACACTATTTAAATGATTGATATATTTATAGTTTATTTCAAATAACCATACATAAATACAGACTCAACTTAATACAGATTATTATAAAAAAATCTTTTAAGACATCAAAAATTTAAAGTATTATTTTTAGAATGCTAACTAAATCAATATATCCAGAGTATTTGCAGGTGTAATTTACCCAACTTTAATTTCTTATAAATATACAGATATATATCTACAAAACACTTTTTATTTTCAATAAAAAAAATATTTTTCAATAAATTATATTCATATTATAGGCAAAATATAAAAGGGCAACGTTCTTAGATAGTTTAATTGGAAGCATTTGTATCAAAGCCATTTGTACTAAATTCACCAACCAAGTCAATCAACCCACTATACGGAATTTGGAATATTTTAAACACTACCATTCTAGTTGATTTTAAGTTATTGATTTATAAAATAAAACAAAACAACTCTGTTTTTAATCTAAAATTCTGAATTTCAAACTGAAAATCATTATGGTTATTGTTTTAATTCTTTAATCGTTCTCCATTGTAGACAAAATGATACAGAGAATAAAGCCAACATAAATGGGCATTCATACAATTCTTCCAGTAAATCGTCATATATCGGATTAAATAATATAAATTGTGCAATCCAGCGCCCACGTTCGACTGCATCAGCCAACAAAAATGCTACTGAGGCCAGTGTAAAATCCCAAATAGGAAATGGGCGACGGTAGTAATAATGAATGCCTTCACGTAATCGCGGCCATAATAACATTAATACCAGACTCATGATTAATACCGCGGCTATGCTATGGTATATCGCTATCGAATAGCCTGGCCACATCTGGCGTCCCCAATTTTGATCTCGCCCCAATAATACCAGCCACCATAACACTGCCCATAACCAGAATGCCCGTAGCTTACCAGTTAACTTATAAGCAAAAGTAAAAATTAGAGTCAATAAAAAGCACCCAAATAAAAAAAAAGTTTGCCCCTGCTCTACAACAGTTTCCCATTTCGGATCAACGTGTAACATTTGAGAGAATGGCACAATGATTATCATCAGTAAAAATACACTACAACGAATAGACCAGCGCCAATCTAAATTCAGTTTCATGTTTAGTTCACAACACCATATATAATCTTATGATTATATCTAACATAAATATCTTTTACGTAATTCTAAAACAATGTTAACAACCTATTTACAAATAAGATTGATAAAAACAATTTAATTGACTTATATTAACCTTGGTTTTATTATTAATTTACTGTGTGTACTGATAAATTAACAATACGCTATATTCAGATCTGATATAACCACAACTGAAATTTTCCCTTTTTCGCCTCGATTAAAACATCATGCAGCGAATCCTATAGTTTCATCTTAGTGATGTAGGTAAAATTATAAATTTATCAATTTTTCCGGCGTTATCGACTTCTATCAGCTTAATCTGTATTAACGCACCAAGAAACACAACAGATGCAAAATATTGCATTACTTAGCACTGCCACGTCAAAAAATTTTATTTGTCGTGTGGCGATTCATACCATCCAGCGTAATAAACTGATAAACTAAAACACATTAATCTATATAAACACAAAAAATATTATCCATGAATAGCCTGTTTCTTCCCGCTTGTACCCTTTTACCTTCTTCAATTAAGTTGCCTGGTTCCAAAAGTATCAGCAACCGCTGTCTACTATTAGCTGCCTTATCTGACAACTGCAGTGAAATTTTACATTTACTTGATTCAGATGATACCCAATACATGCTTTCAGCATTAAAGACATTGGGCGTGCAGATCGACTCTATACCAAATGAAACCAACGAAGATGGTTTGCATCTACGAGTACACGGTTGTCATGGGCACTTTCTTGTACAAAAGGCTGAATTATTTTTAGGTAATGCTGGAACAGCATTCCGCCCTATAACAGCTGTATTAGCCATCTTGGGTGGTGATTACTATTTGCACGGCACGGCACGCATGCATGAGCGACCTATTGGTGATCTGGTTGAAGTTTTGCACCAAACAGGTGCCAACATCACTTATAAGCAACATTCCGGATATCCACCTTTACAGATTGACAAGCGTCATAGAAAAATCGGACAGCATGAACTCACGATTAAAGGCAGCGTCTCAAGCCAGTATTTAACAGCACTGTTAATGGCCTTACCTCTCACCGGTGAAGAATATACCATTGTTGTAAATGGTGAATTGATTTCCAAACCTTATATAGCAATCACACTTAATTTACTGGCAAAGTTTGGCATAAGGGTCGAAAATCAGAATTTTCGCCTTTTTCATTTAGACGCAAATCAACATTACCATGCGCCGGAAAAAATATTTGTGGAAGGTGATGCCTCCAGCGCTTCATACTTTTTAGCAGCAGGCTTGCTATCTGGCACGCCAATACGGGTCAACACCATAGATGCCAATAGTATTCAAGGAGATATTGCTTTTGTGCATGAATTAGCAAAATTAGGTGCTAATGTGCAATGGGGAGAACAATATATCGAAATATCCCGCCCATCTGAACAAGAAATTTTACCCTTTGACATTGATGCTAATCATATTCCAGATGCAGCCATGACTCTTGCCATTATTGCCCTTGCTAGCAAGCAACCCTGTCATATTCGTAATATTGCCAGCTGGCGCGTTAAAGAAACCGACAGAATTTACGCCATGGCAACAGAATTACGCAAACTGGGCGCTGAAGTAATTGAAACCGAGAGCAGCATTAGTATCACCCCTCCAGCAAAGCTTAAACATAACGTACATATCCATACCTATGATGACCATCGTATGGCTATGTGTTTTTCTTTGGTAAGCTTATTAAATACTGGTGTATATATTGATGATCCGGAGTGTGTAAATAAAACATTTCCAGATTATTTTAAAATTTTTACCCGCATGAGTAAGCCAGTATAATATCTGTGTGCATGATTATTTTTTAATCTGTATCGCTACAATAATATTATCATTAAAATAGTTTTTATTTAGATATGCTACAAAAAGATCAACTTTCACGTACCGAACCACAACGGGTTATCAGTCCGCAAACAACTTCCTTGCAGGAAGAACAGTTGGAACGTGCATTGCGCCCGCGTGCATTAACTGATTATATTGGTCAACACAAAGCTAAAGAACAATTAGCCATCTTCATTCAAGCAGCCAAAATACGGCATGAAGCACTGGATCATACGCTGTTATTTGGCCCTCCGGGGTTAGGTAAAACCACTTTAGCGCATATTATTGCTCATGAATTAGGCGTCAATATGCGCCAAACTTCAGGACCAGTATTGGAACGTGCTGGTGATCTGGCCGCACTATTAACTAATCTTGAACCACATGATGTTTTATTCATTGATGAAATTCATCGTTTAAATCCTGTTGTAGAGGAAATACTCTATCCAGCTTTAGAAGATTATCAACTTGATATCATGATTGGCGAAGGTCCAGCAGCGCGATCTGTAAAAATAGATCTGCCACCATTCACTCTAATCGGTGCTACTACTCGTGCTGGGATGCTGACAAATCCTCTACGTGATCGATTTGGCATTGTTTCCCGTTTAGAGTTTTACAGTAATGCGGATTTAACCACCATTGTCTCCCGCTCTGCTCAGTTATTACAATTGAATATTGATCAGACTGGCGCAGCTGAAATCGCCAGACGAAGCCGTGGTACACCACGTATTGCGAACAGGCTGTTAAGACGCGTACGCGATTATGCCGAAGTAAAACATCAGGGAAAAATTAATGCTGCTATTGCCGATGCGGCTCTGAAAATGCTAGATATTGACCAGTCCGGTCTCGATGTGATGGACTGCAAATATTTGGAGGCAATATTATTTAAATTTGCCGGAGGGCCAGTTGGTCTTGATAATATTGCAGCAGCAATTGGTGAATCTACAGACACCATTGAAGATGTTATCGAACCATATTTAATCCAGCAAGGTTTTTTACAACGTACGCCAAGAGGACGCATGGCTACAGAATTGAGCTATCAACACTTTGGGATACCCATGCAACAAGAATAAAAATGATTGTTTTAAAGAATGCATATTGAATATTGCAAATTTATTTACCAGAAGTTGTAAGGAAAACATATATTATGGCAATGCAGATAGATGCCACCATTTTTAAGGCCTATGATATCCGCGGAATTGTGGATGTTTCACTCACTAAAGATACAGCAGAATTAATTGGGCGAGCTTTGGCTACCGAGGCTATAAAAAAAGGAGTGACTCAAATTGCGGTAGGACGTGATGGTCGTCTCTCTGGCCCAATTCTTGCCACCAGTCTGATCCAAGGCATCACTAAATGTGGAATCACTGTCATTGATGTAGGTATGGTCGCCACTCCAATGCTCTATTTTGCAGCGATCAAACATTGTCAGGGCAGTGGCATCATGATCACAGGCAGCCACAACCCGCCGGATTATAATGGTTTTAAAATGATGTTGGCTGGTACGACCTTGTCTGGTAATCATATCCAGACATTACGTATTAATATCGAAACTGATCAGCTGGCCCCAGAAGCAGCGCAATCTGGCACAGTTGTTAGACTGCCGATTACCGCTGAATATACTGCTTATATTGCAGCACATATCCGCTTAAAACGCCCGATGAAAATCGTAGTTGATGCTGGAAATGGTGTAGCAGGCGCATATGCTGGCGATTTGTATCGTGCCATTGGTTGTGAAGTTGAAGAATTATTTTGCGAGGTAAATGGACACTTTCCCAATCATCATCCTGACCCGGCCAAACCGGACAATCTTCAGGATTTGATTCAACATTTGAAATTTAGCAATGCTGAAATCGGCCTGGCCTTCGATGGCGATGGTGATCGTCTTGGAGTGGTGACCAAAGAAGGACAAATCATTTACCCTGATCGTCAATTAATGCTGTTTGCAGCTGATGTCCTTGGCCGCAACCCAAAAGCCAAAATAATTTATGATGTGAAATCCACGCGTTTACTAAAACCGTGGATCGAACAGCATGGCGGGGTCGCAGTGATGAGTAAAACTGGTCATAGTTTTATCAAAGCTGCAATTAAAGAAAGTGGCGCATTATTGGCCGGTGAAATGAGTGGTCATGTGTTTTTCAATGAACGCTGGCTAGGCTTTGATGATGGTTTATATGCTGGTGCTCGTTTGCTTGAGATCTTGTCTACAAATGTAAATCCTTCTGCAGTATTAAATAAATTACCAGAAGGCATATCTACTCCAGAATTGAACATCCCTGTGCCGGATGGACAATCTGGTCATGAAATTATCGCTAGTTTGGCACAATCAGCCAAATTTAGCGGTGAAATAGAACGAATAACCATAGATGGGCTACGGGTAGAATTTAAAGATGGCTTTGGCTTGATGCGTGCTTCAAATACAACGCCGGTACTGGTACTACGATTTGAGGCTAATACGCAACCGGCTTTAGACAGAATAATAGATCAGTTTAGGGCAGTGATAGCTACACATCCGGATTTAAATTGGCCATAATTTAACTTGATATCTGCCTGAACATAGTCATAAATAACAAAACGGCTACTTTACGTAGCCGTTTTACTCACTTATATATTGATTAAATCGCTTTAGCTTTGCTACCGGTTTCGCGCACCACCAACGTTAAAACAAACGCTAACACCAATCCGCCGACAAATACCAAATCAGCTGTCTGGAATACTTTCAAATTCAGCTGACCGCCTTCAACTTCTTTAAGATATTTGATCAGTATGCTAAACAGATTGGTCATAATAGCGCTGGTCACAAACACAATGAAATTTATAACCCCTGTCGCTGTACCCTTCACTTCATCGGGATTTACTTCCTTAATCATAGTGTAAGGAATCATTGCCGCGCCAGAAGCTACACCGAGTAACAAACCCATAATATAGTTTGGCATAATATCTGGCATATATACAATCACACCACCTGTTACCAACATCATAATAATGCTACCTAAAACCACCGGTTTACGACGACCGATACTATCAGATATATAACCCAAAATCGGGCAACCAATCACCCAGCCCAACGGTACCATGGCTAGACGTAAAGCTACATCAGCTGGATCAGCATTCAATCCGTCAACCAGAAACTGACTCCCCCAAGCAATATTTCCTACGTTAGTTGGCATAAACATCATTGCACTAATGATGGCACAAATATAAGACTGAGGATTTTTCAGAACCACGATATAAGGTTGTGTGAGCCCCTTCCAATTAACCTTACCTTCACGAGTGCGTGGCGTGATTAATATTGAAGCAAAGAAAATTACGACCAATACGCCAGCTGCAACCATCCAGAACATCTGCCAAGTTAAAACCTGGTTTTTGATGATGGGTGAGACAACCGCCTGCCCCATGAACCCACCAAGCATACCGAAGCATTGCGTCATGCCCACTGCTGTAGCCAGCCATTTTTTTGGAAATCCACGGGTAGCCAGAAATACTGCACTGGTAAAGGCCAAACCAGAACCTGCACCCTGTAGGAAACGTCCTGTTTGCGCTGTAATAACCGTGCCGGAACAGAACAATACACAACCAGCTGCGACCAGCAGAATTCCCGAAGAAGCGGTAAAACGTGGACCAATACGATCGAGTAAAACGCCAGAAACCAAAGCAAAAAAGGCATAAGAATAAAAATACAGTCCGATAATTCCTGCCATCTCAATACTTGAGATATTTAAAGTAGCAATGATCTCCTGCTGCATAATACTTGGAGCCGAACGCAGCGCATACTGTACAAAATAGAATATAGTGCACATAAACCAAGCTACAATAAAAATCGTATTCAGTTGCTTGGATTGATCGCCACCGGTTGGAGAAATCGTTTTATTAGGATTCATAATATTCTCACTTTCCGTGATCCTGTTTTAGAAAAAACTAAATAAAGCATTTTTTATATTAGCAAGGAGGCAAATAGGTGTATATACGACTAAATATCTTTCAACTTATATGAAAATAAATAAATTTACATTATTTTAAGTATAATTTTATTAATGTATGCGAAAGTGAAATTAATTTAACCAATACGTTTCAAAAAAAAGGCTTAATGTAAATTTAAGCTCATATTTAATTAATATGATTGCCCATAATTTTAAAAATTTAAACTATATTTATAATGTTTAATTTACATAAAATTACCTAATTCAAATCTATTACATCTGCTAATCGACAATAACTGGTTTGAATCAGACATATTTTCATACGTACAACCCAGTTAAGGCCAATCAACGACTAAAAAATTCATCTTTGTTGTATAGAAGAGCATACTATAGAATGATTAACATATTTTTTTCAATAATACATTAACTTATATTATCTTAAGGCAGGCAAAGCAATAAAATTTTTTTAGATAAATCGATGCAAATAAATTTTATGCGGATTCAAATAAATGACACAACACCACAATAACACAAATAAGAGACATTTAATATTATATTTGTATATATTTTCAGATTAACCCAAACTACAAAACCATAATGAATTTATAAATTGATTACGTGAATTTAGGGAATAGACCATCAATAAAATCAAATTCAAATTTTGAGTATCAAATAAATTGGTACCTGAATAAGAGCAAATTTACAGAAAACTTAATTAAGTTTTATCAATGAATCATTTTCTTAATCAGGTACAAATAAACATTATTGAGTTAAATTGAAGCATTGATAAACGCTTCTAATTGACTTTTACTCATAGTACCCACTTTATTAGCTACAGCTTCGCCATTTTTAATAATCATTAAAGTCGGTATCTGACGTATGCCGAATTTGGCTGGTATTTGAGAATTCTCTTCAACATTGATTTTGACAATTTTTAATTTTTCGCGATATTCTGGTGCCAAATTCTCCAGAATTGGAGCAATCATTTTGCAAGGTGCGCACCAAGGTGCCCAAAAATCCAGTAAAACAGGTAATTGAGATTGTAAAACTTCTTTTTCAAAGTCCGCATCGGATATATTTAAAATCAAATCATGACTCATCTTGGTTTCCTTTTACATTATGAGAATACAGTTATAAAATATCGATTTTCAACATTATTACAAGTTAAGCATACCGCAAAATCAATTCAGACTCATCATTCTTTAGTAGCGAGATGAGATATTTTTCAATAAATATCTTATATTTACCGATAATTTTGCTTAACATGAATAGCATCAATACAATTATTTAAGCAGCTATATAATATTGCATGATATCAAATACAAAATGACTAATATTTTAACATCAGTCAAAAATCCATGCCATTATCTTTAAAGCAATGATGTACCTGAACGCCTAGATGATTTCTATAGCATTGTATTTAATGCCTGTGCAAGATCTTCCTTTAAATCGTCCGCATGTTCTAGTCCAATTGATAAGCGAATCAAACCAGGCTGGATCCCTGCTTCCAACTTTTTTTCTGCTGTCATACGACCATGAGTAGTTGTCCATGGATGGGTAATTGTCGATTTAACATCACCAAGATTGGCTGTTTTACTGAATAAGGATACGCTATCAATTAGCTGCCAGGCCATCTGCTCACCACCGTTAATTTCAAAAGCCACCACAATTCCCCCTCCCAATTGCTGCTTTTGCACTAAATCTTTTTGCCGATGCTGGGCTAATCCAGTGTAGTGTACATGTACTACCTGGGGATGTGTGGACAAAAACTGTGCTATCTGTAAAGCATTTGCACATTGTTTTTCCATTCTTACATATAGCGTTTCCAAACCACTTAAAAGTACCCACGCATTAAACGGAGACAGAACTTCCCCGGTAGTGCGCACATGTAAATAAATTTTATTGATGAGTGATTGATTACCGCATATTACACCACCCATTACTCGCCCTTGCCCATCAATAGCTTTTGTAGCGGATTGTACAGTTAAATCAGCGCCCCAACATAAAGGCTGCTGCAATGCCGGCGAAAGAAAACTATTGTCAACCACCAGTAAGGCATGATGATTATGAGCTATTTGCGCCAATTTCTCGATATCGGCCAACTCATTTAAGGGATTAGACGGAGATTCCAGAAACAGCATTTTCGTATTATGCTTTAAGGCTCCAATCCATTCATCAGTATCAGTTTGACTAACAAAAGAAACTTCAATGCCATACTCAGGCAGGATATTGGTTAATAAACCCACTGTCGTACCAAAAAGACTTTTACTGGCCACAATATGATCGCCCGATTTCAGTAAAGCCAGTAAAACCGCATTGATTGCAGCCATCCCTGATGATGTAGCCAAACCAGCTTCACCATGCTCAAGTTGAGCAACTCGTGTTTGAAATGCTGTTACTGTAGGATTACTGGTCCGGGTATACGTATATCCGGTGGTTGTGCCGGCAAAAAGTGCCTCTCCTTCCTGTGCACTGTCAAACATAAAACTGCTGGTTAGAAATAGCGCTGAATTATGTTCATTAAAATCAGTTTGCTCTTTAGCGCCTCGGATGGCAAGCGTTTCAGGATGTAATGGCAATGTAGACATGGTGACTATTAAAAAAACTGATTGAGAATTAGATTAAAGAATTGTGCTCTTTTTTTACCCATGATGCAAATAAGTAAACTTGCCGAAAGCGACAGTCAGTTGACTACTTATTTTTTAATATTAGACATTACAACTTAAATGACCACTTATTATCTTTGATAGGTTGGCGATATGGACACATTTGATTTTGATTAATCAACTATTATTAGATTAAATATCATAAAATGCTTATTGATAATAAGCATAGTTTAATTATTTTGATTAATTTTCTACGCCTACACAGACCTATTACTTATCTTTGTTTCTAACAACAAGTTAATTCTATGTTTTAAAGTATTATCATTATATGGATTACGATTTGGAAAATTTTTATTCTCATCGTGAGGGACATTTTCTACAATCACACTATTCAAATCAATTAATTTTATATAATTTAAGAACAACACATTTATGTAGGATATCCTCGCGTTGTGGGCAATAACTAGAAAAATTACAGCTATAAATATATATATAATCAACATTTTCTCACAAATAAAACTTATTACAGCTATATTATAAAGAAAAATAATCTTCACCAACTTGACCAAGCTTTGTATAACCAGTCATCCAATCATTTATAAGGTACAAAAAAACCAGATTAAAACTGTTTACCCTTCGTAAGCAGTAAAACGGACTTAATAAAACCATGAGTTATAGCATTTAACGTCTGCTTAATGATGAAAAATCCATTGAAGATCAATTAAGATGTTAAACTTAACGCGCTAACAAATCGATCTGGGCGAAATATACCTGTAAACACCCAGTATGTACCTTTACATTAAAGACACGATAAGGCAGCGGAGCAAAGCGCGTATTGCTTGGTCAGCATTAATGCTACGTGAACCATACGCGGGCATTGATGGGATTAATCTTTTTTTGGCGTAGCACGGTTTCGACAAAACGATGTATGAGCCCAATGAACTTTCAGTATTAAATAAATTTATGCCGATAGCCGGCGTGAATGTCTGCAAATTGGCGAACATCAATTGCTTGAGACGTGCGCTAAACATCGAATTAATTAACAATTCAATAAGGCCAGCTGCCTACAAACAAATGGGAAAGCAGAAAGAGAGACAAACTTTACCGCACAGGTGGCCTAAACCGCACATATTCAAAGATACACAAGTTAAAAACAAAAGTTTAAGCGATTTATTAATTCCTACAGCACTGTCAAGCCATATAAGGCAATTTGCAGTGAATTGCCTTATATATTTTAAGTGATTATTTATGTTGTGCGGTTAAAATTAGCTGACGCATATCTGCACTTAAATACATTAAAATAATTTTTAATTTGTGGTTACATCTACTGTTCGTTTTGCTCGCTAGTCTGAACACCAATAGATGTCTAGGCTATAATTTGTTCCTATACTAATAGGAAGTAAAAGCAAACGCCCTACTAAAATTATCAGTCAACAAACTGTAACTGTACATCATCGTTAAAGGAAAAAAATGTTTTTTGTCTTATCACCAGCTAAAAACCTAAATACCAAAGCACAAAATCGTACTTCAAAATTCACCCAACCCCAATTGCTTGAAGAAACCAAACAATTGATTCCGTTGTTAAAGCAATTGGCTCCACATGAATTGGCAAAATTACTGGGTATTTCCGATAAATTGGCGCTACTGAATACTGACCGATATCATCATTGGCACTTACCTTTTACGCCTGACAATGCTACTCAGGCAATATATTTGTTTAATGGAGATGTGTATACCGGTTTAGAAGCAACAACATTAGACAACAAAGCCATAAACTATATACAGCAACATACCGCCATCTTATCCGGATTATATGGCTTATTAAAACCATTAGATCTGATCCAACCATATCGTTTAGAAATGGGAATCAAACTGGCTAATAAAAAAGGCCAAGACCTTTATGAATTCTGGGGTAATACTATTACTGTCGCGATAGAACAAAATATGCAGGCATCGGGAGATACTGTTTTAATCAATCTTGCCTCTCAGGAATACTTCAGGTCAATAAAACAGCAGCAACTATCGTCCCCGGTTATTACTCCTATTTTCAAAGACCAGAAAAACGGTCAATACAAAACAATTAGTTTTTATGCCAAGCGCGCGCGAGGGTTGTTTATGCGCTTTGCTGCTGTGAATCAGCTAACAAATCCGGAGCAGCTAAAAGATTTTGATTATTCAGGTTATTATTTTGACAAGGCCTCTTCAACCGCAAAGGAATGGGTATATTTACGCGATGAAAATGCAGTTAGCTAAATTATTTTAAATAAAAAAATAATTACTTAGCTCATAATCGAAAATTTGTATTACTAAAAAGCTTGGCAAAAACCTAATTTTCGTCTAATATCTGACTTCTTCAAAGACGGAAGCGTGGCAGAGCGGTTTAATGCAACGGTCTTGAAAACCGTCGTGGGTTGATAGCCCACCGTGAGTTCGAATCTCACCGCTTCCGCCAATCTATTTTATCATTTCATACACTTATCTAAATATCATAAAAATTATCTATATTAATTAAGATTATTTGTTTTTATACATGTTTAATTTCATTTAAATACATTCAAATCTTTTTGGTATTTATTTAGTATTTCATGAGCAGATACCCTTTAATGCCAAGCTAAAAGTAGCAACTTCCATTACAGTAATATTTACCTAAGTAAAATCATCACACTCCTAACAACATACTTTATGGAGGAGTTGAACTTCGGATTTCGCTGACTACTGTCCAATCGTGCCCCAAGCTATAATCGTTTAATCGACAATAAAATAGATACATTCACACTAGAGCTAGAGCTTACATTGTCACTTCCGCAGGTATGGCAGTTGTGAAAAGAGACTCAAAATACAATTTTAAAAAGCCAAAATATCTGCTATTATTCCAGCAAAAAATTATTTTAAGAATAGGCTGCTGATTGGTATGGCGGTTGTTGCCAATATGCTTCAAGTAATTATGCTATTAAAGTATTATCTACCAAGACTTAGATTGAATACCGCTGCTAATAAGCTCCGCTCATTGGCTAAAATTTGTTGCATAAAGTGCAGGAAAAAACCGGGTTGTTTACACTTCATGGTTCAAATAATTTTCTAAAAACTCATAAGGTTTTTCCCAAAAATTACCTTATGGGGTTAACTGTATTATTGTAGTTAATCAATCGTTTAAGCTTTTATTGTCTATCTTTTGAATCGCTAAATATTTGCTGGTTATGCCCCATTTCTATTAAAATTCGTATTACTCTTTCGGTTTTTCCATTCGTTTGGGGACAGGCTGGTTTAGTGAATTTCTAATTGATGCGATAGTTATGACACGTTTTAACCAATAGTTGTTCACTTGTTCCTTGGTATTCATTGCCGCATAGAGCTGGCGTGAACAATCAGCAATACCAACGAATAAATACTCGCGCGTCTTTTGTTGGGTTTCGTTGTTCAGTAAAGGTTAAAATTTGGTGTCGATATGTAGCACTTTATCCGGATCGGTTTGGTTATCGTGTGTAGTTTGTCGTCTTAATTTATCTTCAATAGGCTTTTCAACTTTAACCAGACTTTTAATGCCATAACTAATGGTTTTATAAGGTTCGTTCTTACTGACTAAAGGTACAAAAAGTTTCAATCGGGCTTTTTAGTCCATTATAAATGGTCGGACGACTGTCCATAAAGCATTTGCTAAAAGGTGGCGGTTAATCCTGTCACCTACTTCTATACTAAACTGACCAACTGCCTATTTCAATGCCGAATAGGCATTGTCCATTTTTGCAGCTGCCCCATCACTAAATAGAGTACTTTTTAACGGATTCATTCGTTGGGAACTTTTTTGTTTCTTAATAGCATGACGAATCCCACTATTCAATGACTCTATAGTATTGATGGTATAAATCGCTATCTCAATATTGTTTGAATATGCAAATAATGTGCTCAGATGGTTCCTATTTATACGTTAAGTCTGACTAAAATAACCGCTAATGTTCCCAACAAAATTCAAAGTGGTCAATGCCTGTAAGGCTTCCTTCTCTATCAATGCCTGCTAAATAGTCTTTAAATCTTTGCGTATTGCTTTGTCAGCTTACCAACGGTCCTATTTAAACTGTTGTCTACTTTATGGATAATGCCAAGTTAAATTGTGGTTTCAGGACAAACCGCATTCATGGCATTCGGAAATTTTTTAGTTCACCAACACATGCATTAAAATATTTTCGACCCCTGAATTTTTAAATTCCCTTGGCATCAATAACCACAACTTTGCTCCTTCATTTGTTGTCATCCATAAGCTCAATAGCTCTTTTAACCATCCTATAAAAGTTATCAAGTGTCTGTTTTGCCATGCAATAACTGGTTCTATGACGAAATCGGTTACTTTTGATACTAGGCGCGGTGAGATAGCAACAGCATCTGCCGATTTTAATGTGACGGTGATTTGTTAAGTAGTAATACTCTTGGCATAGAGAAACAGAAACTAGCTTGATTTTATCGATTCGAGTTTGGTATTTTTTAATTAACCTAGATTCAAAGTAACTCCTCCGTCTTGAGCAATTGCTAGCTTTTATTCTGCATCATCACTCATCAGCGTGCTCTTGGGTAACGATTGCGAGATTATTACAATATTTCTATTGATGTTTCTTATCACCTAAAGACACAACTTTGGCTTCATTTAAAGCAGTTTCAATTATCCAATTATGCATAAATCGAGTTTCATTCACCTAAATCCTGTTAAGGTTTTAGACCTTGAGCCAGCTCCGTTGCTATTTCACTTGGCCTTTTTCGTTCATTACTATTGACCTATTTTAGTACATAGGTAAAGTCAAAAATTTGCTTTTTTATAGAGTCACAGTCAGTATCACTTAATATATTATCAATTAATGGTACAACTATTTTTGCTAATGAAAGGGTGGCTAATACTGCACGTTACGCTTATTGGTTCCAGTTATGCTCTATATCTGTAAAAGTGGCTGCCGTAATGTTTATAATAAGCCAAAGTTACAGGATGACCAAACTTCGTTCGTGCATAATGAAACTGCTTTAAATGGACCCGAAAGTGACAGCATTGAAATATTGTTATGCAGCCAAAGTCAGTAAAGTGATGCTTCTGTATATATAACTGATCATTCAGAAAAAGTCATCCGACATAACAAAGTATTTGATATACATATTAACAGTATTCGTATTTGCCATAAGTCTGTTATTGGTAAGTGACAATCGTCCGCTAAAATATTTTCCATTTCAAAACCAGGCAATATTGATATTGTCTTTGGCAATAAATAGCGTCGCAGCTGTTACATTGCAGGATTTAATAATATAATTCATTGTCTGTCACCGTACCAGTAGAATCTTTTCCGAGCAACTTTTTGTTGGACACGTGCACAACAAAGATATTATGCATATTCAAGCTTTATTAGTCAGCCTTCAGCTTAGTAAACAGATCAACACAATTGTCATGGTAGAGACCGGCCCCGATTAGCTGCTCTTTCAACAATGCTTAGCACCATTGAACAATTTACAATTCCATCACAGTATTGATTTATACTGTGGGATCGTAACTGAGCAAGATATATACAGCGCTAAGCAACCAAACCAACTGTGTCTATTTAACAGACGCTCATTGGACGCCAGAACCATCTTGCCTTTCCGAAAACTCGTTTGGTACACAAGAGCAGGTGTAAAACATTACGCTCCAGCAGCATACTGATCTAAACCAACATTTGCCGATCGCCTGTGGTAATTGACAAATGAAGGCTGGAGCTCAGTCTGTATGCATCAGTCAAGCCAAACTGCACAAAGATGCATTTTTTTGCCAATTATTTTACTCTTGCCGTTTAAGTACTCTATGAAATTTTTCTTTCTTAAAAGCTACGCAGTTACCTTACTTCTATTATTACTCAATAGTGTTGTGTTGATTTTTGCATTAGCTTACCCGCCCAATCCCAATCGTATCATTGAGACATGGCTATTTTCTGTAATACTGCACCGCTATTTTCCACGTTGCTGGCATGTGTTAATGTGGTTTAGCGCTTTTCTCATTCTGTTATATCATCCTACAGCAGTGCATTATGGTCGACCCAGTTTCGGCATCGTAGCTTCGTTGTTAAGTACTACGGCAACTGAAGCCAGTGAATACATCAGTACAATATCTTGGCAGACATATCTGATCACTATTGTACTGGCAATCATTCCATTACTGATTGTGCACTTGAGTCGCAAAACACCCCGACCTCACTGGCGCACAAGGTGGGCAATATTTTTAGTGGTGGTACTTGTAGTGATGAGTATGCAGACTGCACGCAAAGGTTATACTATCGGCGGATTTGCTCTGCGTGCACAACCAATTGAATTTTTAGCTGATGCTTATTTACAACCGCGAGCTTATTTTGCCGAACTCAATAAATTAAAAGAAGACTTAAACAAACCAGATCAATGGAATGTTACACAAACTCAGCATAAATTCAAAAACTATATATTGATTATTGGTGAGAGCGCACGAGCTGACTATCTGCATCTGTATGGGTTTAAATATCCAAATACCCCTTTTTTAGATAGCCACGCCAATACTATCATGGATAACATGCTTTCAGCCGGTCCTAATACGCCAATATCTTTATTGCACAGTCTCACGCTAAGCGATGGGAAATTATTTACCATTCAGAACAATATTATTACTCTGGCCAAAAAAGCGGGCATGGAAACAGTATGGCTATCTAATCAGGGAGCCTTAGGACAATATGATACTTCGATCTCAACCATTGCTTACCATGCTGATCAGAGTATATTTTTAAAAAAAACCGGCTATGATTTTGGCAAAAAAAGCTATGATGATCAGCTTATACCGCCGTTAGAAAAAGTACTAACTAACCCATTATCTGCTAATAAATCACGACTGATCGTTTTGCACATTATGGGCTCTCATCCAAATCCATGCGATCGTTTACCACAACCGCCGCACCACTACGTTGAAAATCACAACACTAATTGTTACATCGACACCATCTGGCAGACAGATCTGCTGTTAAAGCAAATTTATACAGCATTGAAAAAAACCGGTCAGCCGTTTAGCATGTTTTACTTCAGTGATCACGGTTTAAGCCACGATAAAAACACGTATGAAAAAAACAGTTTTGTTCGTGCAAGCAGTATTCTGCGCCACAATGATCATTTTTATCAAAACTATCATATCCCTCTAGTGGTAATTAATAGTGACCAAAACACCCAAACACGGATTAAAGCACGTCGAAGCGGGCTTGAGCTTATAGATGGTGTCGCATTCTGGCTTGGTATTACCAGCCCGCAATTACTTCATAGTAAGCAATTCTTCAGCAATAGTGACAGTCAAGCAATACATGTATTAAACATGAACCAGCAACTGCAATCGCCAAAGCAACTTGAAAATGACCCATTGCCAGATGAATTGCGCTAGCAGATTTTGATACTGATTAGATAACCAATGAGCAATAATTTAACAATGTTATTCACATAAACTATAAGGCATTGATCTATAAGACATACAAATGTTAAATGTTCTTAATATTTAGTTACTTTTTTGACTTATATCAATACAAAAACTGTAAAAAAAATTATAATAGTTTCACTTTGATTGGTTTCCTCTTGATGTGTGTGTTTATGTGTGGCGTCTCGCCACACTTTTTTTATCAAAAATCCCTTATGCATCTAGCCTATATTTAATCTAAATGCATATTTTTTTTAAACTTAACTTATTTATTCATAAACTTGAACTGAAACACACTTGTAAATTGACATTTACGATATAGCAGCCCAATAATATATTCAATGGAGCTGTCGTATGCAATCATTTTTGTTCTACTGGCAGAAACTCTATACTGAATAAGAGAACGTGGAAGTAAATTACAATGTGAGGGATTTATACTACAAACATTCACAAAATTCCGGTCAAAAATATTTTCTGCTAATTAAAATTTATCATGGATTATTTAATTCACTCGGGGCCAATTTGAATTTATATCTTTAAAAGATAAATGCCATTTTGAATTTTATCAATTGCTTATAAATATTCATTTCTTTGTCGTATCCTGTTTGCTTATTATTGGCTTCATTTCCTAATTTGGCTAGGATTTAGCATAAAGCCTGACACACATCATTTTGAGTTAAGAATATTTCGCAATCTACTATCAATTACTTATGCTAATTTTCGATGGTAACGGTATGTTTTGCTTTACTTCTTTTAAATGAAGACACGAAAAAATCCAGCTTAACCTCATCAGTATCTGCATCATAATCAATGCATACTTCTCCACCATTGCTTAATTGACCGAACAATAGCTCATCTGCCAGTAATTTACGTATCTTTTCCTGTATTAAGCGTTGCATTGGGCGTGCCCCCATCGCGCTATCAAAGCCATTTTCGGCTAAATAATTATATAGTGCCGGCCTAAATTCAACTATAACCTGTTTAGCTAAAAGCTGTTGTTCTAACTCCAGTAAAAATTTATCGACCACTTTGGCAATCACATCTTTTTTCAATGGTGCGAATGGAATAACAGCATCCAAACGATTACGAAACTCCGGTGTAAATGCTTTTTCGATAATCGCCATACTGTCTGCTTGTTCCCGCTGCCCAGTAAAACCAAAATCGGGTCTGGCCAATTCCGAGGCACCGGCATTTGTCGTCATAATTAAAATCACATTACGAAAATCTGCACTACGTCCATTATTATCTGTCAGTTTGGCATAATCCATCACTTGCAATAGTACATTGAATATATCAGGATGGGCTTTTTCAATCTCATCTAACAACAGTACACAATATGGTTGTTTCGAGATTGATTCTGTCAGCAAACCGCCTTGTTCAAAACCAACATAGCCGGGAGGCGATCCAATCAGGCGCGAAACGGCATGCCGTTCCATGTATTCCGACATATCAAAACGCAAAAAGGGTAAATCCAGCAGATCAGCCAGCCGTTTGGTTACTTCAGTCTTGCCCACACCAGTCGGACCAGCAAACAGAAAACTGCCAATTGGTTTATCCGGTTGCTTTAAGCCAGAGCGAGCCATTTTGATGGCCGTGGTTAAAGTATCGATTGCCTGCTCCTGACCAAAAACTTTGGCTTTCAGATTATCAGCGAGATGGCGTAAAACCTGTTTATCGTCATGCGATACAGTTTTCTCTGGGATTCGCGCCACACGAGCCACAATAGCCTCAATTTCAGTCCTGCCAATGGTCTTGCGCTGTTTTGATTTAGGCTGTGTTTTCAGCGCTGCTGCAGCTTCATCAATAACATCTATCGCTTTATCAGGCAAAAAGCGCTCATTGATATAGCGCGCAGACAATTCTGCTGCGGCTTCCAATGCCTCACGCGTATACCGCACTTGATGATAATGTTCGAAAGCTGGCCGTAGACCTTGTAAAATTTTAATGGTTTCCGGTATCGTTGGTTCCTGTACATCGATTTTCTGAAATCGCCGGCTTAATGCATGATCTTTATCAAAGATAGTGCGATATTCCTGATAGGTTGTAGCACCAATACAGCGCATTCTGCCTTTTGCCAGCGCTGGTTTCAATAGATTAGATGCATCCATTGTGCCCCCAGAAACGCTCCCAGCACCGATGATAGTATGTATTTCATCAATGAATAATACAGCCTTATCCAGCTCGCCCATTTCCTTAATTACGGCTTTCAGACGAGCCTCAAAATCTCCGCGATATTTGGTACCAGCCAGTAAAGCGCCCATGTCCAGCAAAAACACCACCGCACCCTTAATCACATCCGGTACCTTATCATGCACTAACTGATAGGCCAGCCCTTCAGCCAGCGTCGTTTTTCCTACGCCCGCCTCACCTACCAGCAAAGGATTGTTTTTGCGTCGCCGGCACAATGTCTGAATCAGTCGCTGCATTTCTTCGACACGACCGATTAGCGGATCAATTCTACCAGCCAAAACTTCTTTATTCAGATTGATTGTATATTGATCAAGAGCTTTAACCGGTGTTTTGGCTGAATCAAGGTCTGTATTTTCATTGGTAGCATTATCACTGTCTGCAGCATTATTCCCTAAAGTCAAATACCGCAACACATCTAATCGTGTGACCGACTGTAGCTCAAGAAAATATACAGCATGACTGTCTTTTTCAGACATGATAGCGATCAACACATCAACGGGCGTTACTTCTGCTTTTGCCTCTGCGGCACGTACATGCACAATTGCCTGTTGTAATACGCGTTGAAACCCGATAGTCGGCTGCAACTCTACCTGAGAAACTGCACTGGCTGAAAGAATTGGTGTGTTCTCGACTATACTGTGTTGTAACTGTCTGGTCAGTACAGCATTATCTACCCCAAGTGCAATTAGAGTTTTAGCTACTTCATCACTTTTCTGTACCAACCCCAGCAGTAAATGTTCAACGCCAATAAATTCGAATGCATGACTGCGTGCCTCAGCATAAATATATTGCAGAATTTTTTCCAATTGCGCCGAAATCATTTCCGCTCTCCTAATAATTCTTTTACACTTGGTTGTTCATTTTTCATTGATTATCTTCTATTACTATAATGTAAATCGCAATACTCTAGTAAATATATACCAGAGTTTACTATTTCATCAGTTTAGTTATGGTCTTTTACACAGGCATTATGACACATTGAAGCGGATGCTCAGCAGTTCGCGCCCGCGCAATGACCTGCCTTTGCTTAGTTTCTGCCACATCTTTTTGATAAACGCCGCATACTCCGCGACCCGTTTCATGCACCATGAGCATTACCGCTGTGGCCTGCGTATGAGACAAATGAAAAATATCCATTAGTATTTTCACGACAAAATCCATTGGGGTGAAATCATCATTTAAAAGTATGACGTGATATTTTTTCGGAGGCAGTATCACGATTTCCTGTTTCTGGCTAATAGTTTGTATATTAGTAGTTGACATTCTGTGTATATTTACATGTATCTGTGGGTTTTTAGTAACGGTTTTAATAATTTTATCATTTTTCGGTAAGCTTACTTGACGTTAGTTCTTAACCTATGTAAAAAGATTACCTAAGCAAGTTAGACATATATTGCTTAACAAACAGCTGTTCGAATGTGCACTATTTTGTTGGCCATTATGTCTGATACTTGTTATTTATCTTGTTTTTTAGTATAGGAAGTTTCATGGCAACTGGTATTGTTAAGTGGTTTAACGACGCTAAAGGTTTTGGTTTTATTACTCCGGATGAGGGTGGCGAAGATTTATTTGCTCATTTCTCTGCCATTAATATGAACGGTTTTAAAACCCTAAAAGAAGGTCAACGTGTTTCATTTGATGTAACTACCGGACCAAAAGGTAAACAGGCAGCCAATATTCAAGCAGCTTGATTTGAATCGGTTGTTTATTTAATCAAAATAGCGACTTCTTGTCGCTATTTTGGTTTTAGTGATTTTATTCTTTAAAATTATCAATTCAAACTAAAACAATTTATACTCTGACGTTTTCAATGCATTATTCGATTAGTCATTAAAACTTAGCACATAAACTTCTTTGTACAGCTTAGAATAGATATGTGCTTTGAAATATCAATTGTTTCTATACTTTTTAATCTTTGCTCATCAACCACATATCTAATACGACATAATGAATACAAAGAAAAATTATTTCAAAATCATAATAACTTGCCGTCCATACAACAGTATTAACCATTTAATCTGCAAAATGCCCTAATTTAGAGACCTTAGTAAGCAAATAGTGCTCATTTTCCTGATTAATACCAACATGTAAAGGCACTCTTTCAACTACTTGAATACCCATTTGTTTTATTGTAGCAACTTTTTGTGGATTATTAGTCATTAAACGGATACTTTGCACGCCTAAATAGTCCAATATATATTTGGCCAGATTAAAGTCACGGGCATCTATTGGTAGATCCAAGGCTAAATTGGCTTCTACTGTATCCAAGCCTTCATCTTGCAATTTATAAGCACGAATTTTATTAAGCAAACCGATCCCTCGTCCTTCTTGTCTTAAATAGACTATAATCCCCTGACCAGCAGCCTGTACTGCTTTCATCGCAGCCTCTAATTGCGGACCACAGTCACAGCGTTTTGAAAATAATGCATCGCCAGTAAGACATTCGGAATGAATTCTTCCCAGTATAGCTTGACCTGAGCTGACATTTCCCACAGTTAAAGCAACATGCTCTTGCCGGCACCGTACATCCTCAAAACCATACATGGTAAATTCTCCCCACTCTGTTGGTAATCTGCAGGTGGCGACAAATCGCAGCGGGCAGTTATCTTTCGATTTATGAAGTTGTGTCTGGGTCACAGTTATGTCCTTTTGTTGTGGCCATCATGGCTGATTGCAGATTAATTACTAACGGCACTATAGCTAGCGCCATGCCTATCCAATTAATTAACTCAGCTTCAGAAAATGATTTTATCCGCTCATGGGTTGCAAATATTACCCCGAATACCTGACCATATTCATTGGTAATCGGCAAAGATAATTGGCTTAAACCTGGCTGCCTACCAGACAAGCTGCCATCCTTCAGCCACTGATCAACATCATCAATCAAATTTAACCAACCTGTACGCGCTGTACGAACAAACAGATATTGCTGCATTTGTGCCTCATCGCACTGAATGTAGGCTGGCAATACACATCCTTGAGAAACAAGCCGCACCAAATAGTTACTGGTTGCATTCTTTTCGCTTAGATATAAGGCAACTGACTGATTCTGATAACGGCTGCGCCATGAATCAATGGCTAGATACAACTGCCGCAGAGTCTGAATGCTGTTGTTATTTGCGGTAAATAGATCTGTTACAGTATGATTAGCAGTAGAGTCAAGATTAACACCCAGTTTTTCCGCAAGACTAAAATGATTTTCATAATACCACAGTACCGAAGTATCAATTTCAGCCTGCGCTACCCTTAACACAGTTTGGGCTGCTATAACTGCCATTTCAATATCTTCTATAGGTAATTTCAGGCCTTGTGTGTCTAAATATTCGCGCACTGGATTACGAATCATACTGCTTCCAACTATTGATCATCCAAAATATAATTGTAACCGAAAATAACTTTACTACCATGCTCAATATTATTGGCTTAAACGGAATTCATAATAGGTTTATGCCAAAAAAGAACATACCTTCTCTTCAAGAACAAAATTTAGTAAACATAAATAAACCAGACAGATAACTAAAGAATTATTTCTTCCAGATAATATTAATAATAAACAACAAAAAGTTAATTCAAGTTTAATCAATTAAATTTTCTAGATCAACTTGCATTAATTCAAATACTTATTAATATAATAGTTGTTGTCCGTTTATGAGCAACATATTTTAGAGGAAACAAAAAATGAGTAATTTAAAACCAGGTGATAATACAGGAATCAATGGCGGCATCTATCAGGAAGTTGATCCGCATGGTCATGCTATCGAAAATTTCGCTACTACTAAAGACCATGAAAAATTACCACCTACCCAACATGCCGGTAACTCATGGAAACTGATTAACCGAACCCCTGATAGCAAACATTAATTAAGATGGTAAATTGAAGTGAAATAAGCACTTGTGCGAAAAAAGGGTGAACCCACATTGAGATTCACCCTTTTATTTCTAAGATCATAAACTATGTACCCTAAGGTACTTTTTCGCAAAACTGATATTTAAATTACCAAAGGATAAATTTGATAAGCCAGCCAGCCCAGTAATGCCCCGAATGGCAAGTCAATAATATAATGTTGTTTGGTAAAAAGGCAAGATAAGCCGATAATTAGGGGAAACAAAAATACAAACGGGCCAAGCGTTGGTAATGCAAATAGCGATGTTAACATCGATACAGAAATATGCATGCTGGGAAAACAGTTTGAGCTATCATCATATTTTTGCACCAGTTGGAGAAATTTCTCCGAAGCAGTTTTACCTTGATTGATTGAACGCCAGTGTTTAGGTGTAGCCACAGGAAATGCAACAAAGCAGATCATCTGTAAAACCATTAGACATACAAAGGTAAGCGCTATCATGGTGAATTGACGCATATCAACAATTATCCAGTTAAGATACAGAATAGCTGGATAATAAAGAAAACTATAAATCCAAGACCATATTGGCCAAAATGGTATTTTTTCATCAAAGGATGAAGAATAAATTTTGACACGATGTGCAGTAAAACGCTGCGCAAAAAAATAAAACTGATAAACACCGATAATCATAATACCGCTGAGGATTAATGTAATTATTCGATCTACTAACTGCATATAAAGATAACCTTCACATTGGAATGAATTTAAGTTTATAAAATTATGGTATTTTTTAAAATTTCTCAATTAATTATAATTAATATTAAGAATATTTTACCGTAATAGTATTCATTAAACAAATAATTGTACCTATTTTACTAGAAATGCTCTCTTTTGCAGTTATTTTCGACGATCGTTCTGATATAAATAGCAATGATCAACATTTAAAACATGATCGATTTTAATTCTTGACACTCTATTTAATCTGGATAATACCAACAATTCAAAGAAAAGATCGAATTGTAAAGATATTTAGAAGAGTGTTTTGCTTAAGCTTTATTAGGGAGTTAAAAGACTGATCGAACCAAATACTGTTTAACATTCATTTCAAATTGCGGCACAATAAACGCAATTCGATTGATTCATAGCAAACAGCAAATTATGGACATATATCTGGTAGGAGGAGCAGTCAGGGATAAATATCTCCAGCGACCTGTAGCTGATCGAGATTGGGTTGTGATAGGCGCAACTGCACAGGATATGCTAAATGCCGGCTATCAACCGGTGGGTAGAGACTTTCCGGTGTTTTTACATCCGCAAACGCATGAAGAATATGCTTTGGCACGGACTGAACGTAAGATAGCGGCCGGATATAGTGGATTTCAGTTTTATGCTAATAAAGATGTCACGCTCGAACAAGATTTGCTTAGACGAGATCTGACTATTAACGCCATGGCGGAAGATGCCCAAGGCAACTTAATTGACCCTTACCATGGCTTAAATGATTTGCAGCAAGGTATATTACGGCATGTCAGTCCAGCTTTCGCTGAAGATCCGGTGCGTATCCTCCGTATCGCACGCTTTTCCGCTCGTTATGGCTTTCAGATTGCGCCAGAAACAATGACATTAATGCAAAAAATGGTCGCAAACGGCGAAGTAAATGCATTGGTCGCCGAACGAGTGTGGCAAGAACTGAGCAAAGGCCTAATGGAACGTTGCCCACGGTTAATGATTGAAGCATTGCGTACCTGTGGTGCATTAAAATTTATTTTGCCAGAAATAGAAGCACTTTTTGGGGTACCACAACGAGCTGATTATCATCCCGAAGTGGATACAGGTGAACATACCCTACTCACATTGCAGTATGCTTCTGAACAGAATTATTCCCTAGAAGAGCGCTATGCAGCATTGACTCATGATCTCGGAAAAGCAAGAACACCTCAGCATATATTACCTCAACACCTCGGTCACGATCTAGCCGGCATTAAACTAATCGAAGCCCTGAACCGGCGCTGGAATATTCCAAAAGCCTGTGCTCAGCTGGCTGTACTGTGCAGTGCCTATCATACTCAATTACATAGTGTAAGCCAGTTGAAACCCAGCACTGTACTGAAAATTTTACAGAAAACCGATGCCATCCGTCGTCCACATCGTTTCAAGCAAATTTTAAGGGTCTGTGTAGCAGACGCTCGTGGCAGAAAAGGGTTTTACAATCAGGATTATCCACAAATGCAACATTGGCTGAATTTACAAGCTGCCGCCACAAATATTGATACCGCAACCATTGCTCGCACTCAAAGCAGTCCTGATCGGATTGCAGCAGCCATTGATCGAGCTCGGCTGCAACAAATTACACCGATCCAAAATGCTTATCGTCAATCTCATGCACACTAGCCACTAATTATGAACAATAGCAATGTTATCGCCCAGCTAGCACAATCGTTACACCAACAAAAACAGCAGGCGGCACAAGCCTATCAGCAACAACGTCTGCCTTACACCTATTTCCAGCTACATGATGAAGCAATTACTCAGACATTGTCTTTGTTATGGCAAGAATTTTTCTTGGAGCAGCCATTATGTCTGCTGGCCATTGGCGGATTTGGTCGAGGTGAAATGTATCCATTTTCAGATATGGATATTGTTATAATCTGTGCAGAAGAAATTGACAACTCTTTAGAAGAGAAAATAGGTTTATTTATACAAACCTTATGGGATTTTCATCTACAACCAGCACCCAAAGTTGGAACTATTGCCCAACTGTGCGACAGCGCTCGTACTGATCTGACCAGTGACTCAGCCTTTCTGGAAAGTCGCTATATTTGCGGACAATCAGAGCTAGCAGCAAACTTTATTGCTCAGCTAAATTTACAGCGTGATGTCGCCGCTTTTATTGAAGGAAAAATTTTAGAACAACAACAGCGCTATACCAAAACTTCTGGAGAAGCGGCCTTACTTGAAGCCAATGTTAAAACCGCTCCGGGTGGATTACGGGATATCCATACTTTGCTATGGCTAGCTAAGGTACAAGGATTGCCGCCAAGACTTCAATTATTAATGAAACAAGGGATTTTAACCCGTACTGAAGTGCAGTTATTACTGGATTGTCAGGTAACACTGGCCAAAATACGCATTGACTTACATTTGGCAGCAAATCGAGCAGAAGACCGACTCATCTTTGATCTGCAAAACCAAGTGGCATTAAATATGGGTTATAGCGAGGAACCAGCCTCTCCAGCCAGTGAAAAACTGATGCGGGATTTTTATCGTGCAACCAAGGGAGTAAAGCAACTTAATGGAATATTCTTGCCCATGTTGCGCGATCGTGTCTACGCTACATTACCTCGAGTGATCGTCGAACTGGATAATAATTATCATCAAGTGGGAAATTTACTGGCCTGTAAGGATGACCAATTATTCTGGCGTGACCCGAGTCATATTTTTACCATTTTGCACGTTGCACAGTCACATAACGATGTAATCGGTCTTTATCCACAAACTTTGCGCGCCTGGTGGTCAGCAGTGCATGAACTGGTTAACGAAGATTTTTACCAAAATCCGGCTCACCGTAAAAGCTTCCTCCTTTTTTTCAAACATGGAGAAGGCCTAACGCACTTACTGCGGTTTATGAATCTCTACGGTGTTTTGGGTTGTTATTTGCCTGCATGGAATAAGATAGTCGGTCTATTGCAAAATGATTTATTCCATATTTATCCAGTTGATGACCATATTCTAATGGTTGTCCGCAACATGCGCCGTTTGGTACTTGATTTGCATAGTCACGAATTACCTTTTGCTTCAACTTTAATGCACGATTTTCAGAAGAAACATATTTTATATCTAGCTGCATTGTTCCATGATATTGCAAAAGGACGTGGAGGAGATCATGCTAAAAAGGGCGTGACGGATGCACTACGTTTTGCTGAAGATCATTTTCTCAATGAAGAAGACACTGAATTGCTGACCTGGCTAGTTGAAGATCATTTATTGATGTCAATGACCGCGCAGAAAGAGGATATCAATGATCCGGCCGTGGTTAATCGATTTGCTGAACGCGTAAAAACCAGAGAACGTCTAACTGCCCTATTTTTACTTACTACAGCAGATATACGCGGCACAAACCCCAAAATATGGAGTTCATGGAAAGCCAGTTTACTGGAAAATTTATATAAAGCAACCATTTATCACTTAAATGGACTACAAACCGATCCAGACAGTATCATCACCGATCGCCAACAACTGGCTCTACAGGCACTAAATAACTGTAATGTTGAGGCTGGCAAACAACGAAAACTATGGCATATGCTGGGTCAGGCCTATTTCGTTCGACATGAATGGAAAGATATTCTTTGGCATATTTCCAAACTGATTAATTATGAAGAGCAAGCACAGGCACATAGCCAGCTGCTACCGGCTACTGATACCCTTAAAGTCATGGTATACATGCCTAATCGCCCAAAACTCTTTGCTGAACTGGCCTCTATTTTCAGTCATAACGGCATGAATATTCTGGCAGCACGAGCTTATATCACCGAACATAATTTTATTCTTGATACTTTTATTCTGCAGTTTCCGGATAATTGTTCTAAGCACGATTACTTGTCTATTCAAGGAAAAATAGATCTAGCGCTTAACCAATTCGTTAATGGCCAACTTTGTCCTTTCAGTCAACATACGGTTATACTGAGCCGACGTAGTCGCTACATGCCTCTAGCCCCGCGCATAGATATTTACGAGGAAGAAACATCTGGCTGGTATAGTCTGGATATCATTACCGCTAACCGACGCTTTTTGCTGGCCAATATTGCCGCTGTTTTATCAGATCTAAACATCAGCATCCGTTTTGCCAAAATCGCCACGCTTGATGAGCGAGCGGAGGACAGCTTTCTGGTATATGCCCCCCAGCTTGTAGATACCCATCAACAGTTAAAACTGAAAAATGCATTGTTAGACCAGATCATTCTTCAATAACATACACCATAAAAAATGCGTATAGGTCAAAGATGAACAGTTTCTCCATAGATAGCGAACTTTTAAATCAATGGCAAAGACATGCAAAAATATCTTTTCCAGCATTATGTCAATCACGCTTAGCAGATAGCCATAAAGGTACTTATGGAACCGTAGGTATTTTAGGCGGACAACAAGGTATGTCAGGAGCAGTGATTCTAGCTGGCAGTTCGGCACTTAAAAGTGGTTGTGGAAAAGTATGGCTTGGTTTTAATCAGTCAACATTGCCAATAGCTGTTGTACCATTCCAACCTGAACTTATGCTCAGTACAGCTACACATCTGCTTGAACGCAATGATATTACAGTATGGGTGACAGGCTGTGGTTTAGGTACTGATATCTCCGCCCAAAAACTATTAAAAGAAAGTCTACAAAAGCTTTCTAGCCCAATGTTGCTAGATGCAGATGCGCTTAATATTCTAGCGCGTAATCCAGACATAATATCATCCCATCAGCAATCAGAATGTCTCGTGCTTACCCCCCACCCTGGTGAAGCAGGCCGTTTACTGCAATGTAGTATTAAAGAAATCCAAAGTAACCGACATCAGGCTGTTGGCCGTTTGGCAGAACAATTTGCTGCATGGGTTGTTCTAAAAGGTCATCACACTCTTGTTGCATCACCAAGCGGACAAATACGTCAGAATCTGAGCGGAAATCCAGGACTAGCTACAGCAGGGTCTGGCGATGTCCTTTCCGGGATAATTGGCAGCCTACTTGCACAGCATATTCCGCCGGAACAGGCAATATGCGGAGGGGTTTGGTTACACGGCATTGCTGCAGAAATTCTGACTCAGAACCAAATTGGCCCAATTGGATTATGTGCTAATGAAATTATCTCAGCGGTACGATGGTTAAGAAATCATCTGACTGACTAACAACAAATCAGGCTCATTTGGTTCAGAGTTGAGTATAGGCTCTTTATTGCTGCTATTTCTATGCCAAAGCCATATTTACTGCTGCTTTAGCATGAATTTCTGTGGTATCAAATATCGGTACATCACTATCGGTCGATGATATCAGTAACATGATTTCGGTGCATCCAAGAATAATGGCCTCAGCCCCTTGTTCTACTAGCTTCCGAATAATATCTCGATAAAGTTGTTTTGACTCTTCTTTGATAGTCCCCACTACCAATTCCTGATAAATTATTCGATGTATGATCTGGCAGTCTCCATCATCTGGGATCAATACTTCAAGACCGAATTTTTTGGTTAACCGACTTTTGTAAAATTGCTGCTTCATCGTAAATTGAGTTCCAAGCAAGCCTACCTTGTTAAAATTTTTGCTGGCTATTTCTTTACCCGTGGCATCAGCGATATGTAGCAGCGGAATTCGGACTCTAGCTTGTATTTCTTCAGCCATGCGATGCATGGTGTTGGTGCAGATAACCAAAAAATCAGCGCCACCCCGCTCCAGATTTTGTGCGGCTTGACACATTTTTTCGGTTAGCTCTGTCCAATTACCTTCATGTTGTAATGCTTCTATTTCAGCAAAATCCATTGACCACATCAGACTTTTAGCAGAATGGGTACTACCCAATTGCTGCCGCACCTCTTCATTGATCAGACGGTAATATTCTGCCGAACTTTCCCAACTCATCCCACCAATTAAACCAATTGTTTTCATCGCTATTATTCCAAATAAATTTTAGAAAACACTTATCTTTAGTTAAAGCTAACGTTTTTACTAATAGTAGTCGGATAATTCTATGGTATATTCTCAGTGCAATCAATAAAAAATAATTACACAAAAATTTTATTATCAACCTAATTCATCATTGAATTACAAGCTTTTTTCCTGACACTAGTCATCAACTAAAGATATCTGGATTCTGAACACCTGAAACATTGGCATTTATATTTGTGGTTTCTTGTTATTTTTATCTTAATTAATCCTCTGGCTACTTTCTTGATTTCAATAACAATAGCACAAAATTTTGATTTTCAAATAACATTAACAATCATGGCTTCTTTCTTTATTTAATGCCTGCTACAATAACTGCTATATTCTATATGACATTGCATGCCGAATTAAACCATACTGTATTGGTAATCTTAACCATTTTTTTGCAACATTAGTTTATTTTATCTATCAGCATATCCTTACTTATTTTCTGTATGCATCAGCTGCTATGGCAGACTTGCTCATTTCATTTTTTATTATTGGTACAATTATTTATAATCAAGTATGTACTTTTATTTTAAAAACCATTAATCGAGATTCGGTCTGTTAAAATATAGTTTTAATGTCAAGCCTTTATTAGCCATAATTTAGCATCGATTGCAAACCAACCTTACACTAACTAACCTATTCAGATACATATATTTAATTATTAGAATATAAATTATTTATCTCCTCTATAATCTCCAAAATTTGTCCTGCATAATCAATAGTATAATTAACTGGCCACGTCTGAGGCTGATCTGTTTGAGCAATATAACCCCAATTTGCCAGTACAGTTGTCATTCCCGCATTGTTACCAGCTTGCATATCGCGTTCAGCGTCACCAATATACAGACAATCAGTAGCGGATACACCAATCTGATCACAGGCAAAAAGCATCGGAATAGTGCTGGGTTTTGGTGCTGAAGTAGTATCGCCACTGACCACCACGTCCGGTTCAACCTTAAACCCCAGTTGAGGTACCAGTCGATCAGTAAACCGATGAGGCTTATTGGTAATAATGCCCCACTTTATCTGCCTTTCACTCAAAGATAGCAATAATTCATTGATGCCTGTAAATAAGACTGTTTGCTCAGTAAAACATAATTCATATTCATCCAGAAATTCCTGTCGCAAAACGGCGTGCTCTGGTGCATTTTTGCTGATACCAGTGCCTAATTCAATTAAGCCTGAAGCTCCATGGCTTGCTAATGGACGTATAGCTTCCATTGGTTGCATAGACAATCCATGTTTTTGTAGTAGTCTATTTAGAGCAGCTCCAAGATCCAGTGCCGTATCGGCCAATGTACCATCCAAATCAAATAAAACAGCTTTAATCATATTTCTTTCCCCATATAATATTCGCTCAAAACGAATATTGACATCGAAAACTCACTGCATTTCAGTTGCCTAATTTTGATACAACACGTTTCTTAGCCACTTTTAAATAGTCTTTATTCAAGCATTCTGCTACTTTTCAGTTTAATATTATCATCTATCAGATCTAAATGGCTAAAAAATAATATTTACTGGCCTAGGTAAATCATTACATGGTTAATACCATCCCAAAAAATTTTTATTCGTTTAAGCTCACAACTAATATATATCCCTACGAAAATAACTTAAATTCTTTCATTCATTTTTTAATTGAATCATCTACATCATTAATATTAATTTAATCTTAGCAAACCAAGTGGATAACCTGATTGGTTCACTTTTCAGACATATTTAATTCATGCGCCTCTTATCATGTTATGGTTAATTCATCTGGCCGATTTTTGGAGACCGGCATCTGCGCCTTTGGCTTTTTCTAACTAATTCATTAAAATTAAATACCAGCATTTTAATTTCTACTTCAAAAGTATAAATACAATCCTACTATCCATTGCGCGATTAAATTAAATTTATTATTTTCATAACCAAAACTTCTCGTTTAAAGTCAATGAAAATGTTTATAGTGTTTCGGCAAACAACACAATAAATTTTCGCCATGTTTATGTTCACTGCTTTCTGTTTGTACCGTAACATGGTGAATATTATGCGCCAGCAGCTTTTCAGTCAGCTTATTCACCAGCTGTTCAGCCTGGGAGACGGTTAAAGTACCTTCAACCACAATATGACACGACAATGCATTTAGATTACTGGTAATAGTCCATGCATGTAAATCATGAACAGCAAAAATGCCAGGTATAGTCAGAATAACCTGACTTAGATGCTCTATCTCCATCTCTTCTGGGGTACCTTCCATTAAAATACGCATGCTGGTCTTTAAAATACCATAGCCACTGAATGCAATCAGTATAGCAACCAGGATGCTGGCAGCAGGGTCAGCCCATTTCCAGCCAAAAAACATCATAAGAATTGCCGCCACGATTGCGCCGACAGAACCCAACAGATCACCTATAACATGGAGGAACGCCCCTCGCATATTGATATTAGCTTTGGTTTCTGTGCTGCGGTATATATACCATGCCACAAGCACATTTACCAATAAACCAATTGCACTGATGGTTAGCATTCCTCCAGTAGCTATTTGTGGTGGATACATGAAGCGTCCGATGGCCTCATAAATAATGAACAAAGCGATGATTACCAGTGCCAAACCGTTAATAGCTGCTGCAAGAATTTCAAAACGCCGGTAACCATAAGTTTGCCAGCGGTCAACCGGCCTATCACTCAAATGGAAAGCCATTAGAGACAATAATAATGCCAGAGCATCTGAAAACATATGGCCAGCGTCTGAAAGTAAAGCCAAGCTATGAGTCAACCACCCTCCAACTAGCTCAACCAACATATACACAGCTATAATAGCCAGCGAAACTTTTAATGTTTTTTTATCGTTGCTATGTGTACCGCTATGATGATGAGAAACAGCTTTATGGTGATGATTATGCATGATTAAATACCCCATATTATAAAATATTCATCTTCAACTAAGATTAAACCTTTACCCATCGTAAAGGTCAAATTATTCTGTTGATTGTCAAAATCTTTGTGCTCATCAACAAATGTTCAGCCTCAATACAATTAGCCTAATCCTTTCTTTACTACAATTCCGTATGTTATAATTTATTTACAATTAGGTTGTAATGGCTGTAACAGCTTGATATGTAGATTTATAATATTACATTTATTTACATCTAAAAGTGAATACTGTATAAAGCAATACAGTGGCCATGAAAAAAAATGGATTGATTGAATGCAATCATCTGAGCTCAACACACTTTAATTAAAGTACGACGATTTGTCATCAAACTGAAATATTACAACCGAATTTAAATATATGATGCATGGCATAGTTTATACAAGATAAATTCTTCTGAATGAGGTTATTTCGAACATTCAATGGCCTTTAATTACTGCTTTAATTATTAATTTTTACAAGGTTCTTAAAACATATTCATTCTGACAAAATATTTCCCGTTGAATTTATGATTACCAGTATCTGGTATCGTTTAACAGACATAATTTTATAGATCCGGTTCATGTTTAGTTTTATCTCTTTGGAATTTTGCTTATTTTTTATTGCCTTTTTCTGCCTATACTGGTTATTGGCGGCCAGACCCAAAATTCAAAATTTTTTGCTGCTTTGCGGCAGCTACTTTGTAGTATTTAAAGCCGGCAACTTGCTGGCATTGTTAGTGCTCATTATTTACACCGTTTTGATCTACTTTATTTCTGTTCGTATCAGCACCAGCCATCGTATTAAACGCTGGTTAATGATGGGTGTCGCACTGACATTGTTAAATCTAGCATTCTGGAAATATTTTGATTTTTTCCGAATAAGTGTGACTAATAATTTAGAGAATACCGTCATTGATATAAATTATTTATTCAGCATTATCTTGCCTTTAGGTATTTCCTATTATTCTTTTCAATCAATAAGCTATCTATCCACCCTATACCAAACACGTAAACAAACCAATTTAACCGGTAAGCATTTCACCCTTCCCGGTTTGGCTCTTCATCTGAGTTTTTTCCCAACCATCACCGCCGGTCCAATTGCTCGCGCTTATGCTGCTCGCGATCTGAAGGATATTTATAATGAGCCAACTGGTATGCTCAATCAGATTCATACTAAAGATCGGCGGCGTATTTTGGCGCCCACATTAGCTTTAATTCTAATTGTCCTTGCTTTGATAAAAACATGGTGGTTTTCCGGCTGGATCTCAGAAAATTGGGTAGATCCTGTTTTTGCCAATCCGGCTCAGTATCACAGTCTAGAAATTCTAGCTGCAATTTACGGCTATACTGTGCAGCTCTTTCTCAACTTTTCCGGTTACAGTGACTTGATGGTAGCATTAGGTCTACTTCTTGGTTTCCGGATTCCGATTAACTTTCGTGCACCGTTACTAGCACATAATATTCGGGAATTCTGGGCACGCTGGCACATTAGTCTGTCTACTTGGATCAGGGATTACATCTATATTCCTCTTGGTGGAAACAGAAAAGGCTTTATCCGTACTCAGATCAATTTGCTTGTCGCCATGGTGCTTTCCGGTTTATGGCATGGCAATGGCTGGCATTTTCTCATCTGGGGAGCTTTGCATGGAGCTGGACTGACTATACTTAATGTTACTGACCGTATCGTGATGGTACTGCGACGCTGTAATGAAAAAGAGGTTCGAAACAGCCTGCAAAAATCAGGCCGGCTGGGAAAATTCATGGGTGTTTTCACAACAATACATTTTGTTTGCTTTTGCTTTGTTTTTTTCCGCGCACCCACTGTAAATGATGCTCTGACCATTTTCCATGCTCTATTCTATAATCATGTCAATATTCCTCTTACGAGCAATCCATTCTATTTCTTAGGTATTTTATTGCTGGCATGGCTAATCTATCCCAAATTAGTCAAACTGTTTAATTACTTTTATAACCACGCCGAAACATTACCACGTTATTGTTATATTCTTCCCCTTTTATTGTTACTAATTATCGCAATTATCTGCGCTCCTGCCGGCATTCCGGGGTTTATATATGCAAACTTCTAAAAGACGAAAACTACCTGCATACCGCAGACAAAAACAGCGACAAAGATTTAGTCGCAGCCAAACGGCCACTTCAACTAAAATCAATTCGGATCTGGCCAATACTGTCGTGATGCCTGTGATTGAAACTTCTGAAACTCAAACTGAGCTGATCTGTGCCCGCAGTAATAAACAACAGTTTCGCTTCGTATTCATTGCGGTAACATTAATGACGGTAATACTAGTCTGGTTAATGCAAAATTCTCTTATCACTTATTATCAGCTTGCATATCATAAAAATCAGGATCTAAGTCAGCTCGAATTTTTTCCAGTGTGGCAAAAAGGAGCGCTATTAGGAGCCCAATTGAATGAAAGCATCAGTTCACTAAACCAACAGATTAGTGAGTTTAATCGGGAAATGATGACTGGTTTTAATGATATGTATGTATACACTCCAGCCTACTTAGCGCAGAAAAAACAGCAAAACGCACAAACTGAAAAACAGCACAGACAGATCGCAAAAATAGCCAGCAAAGAAAATATGATCAAATCTGACTTTTCTCTTAACAACGATGATCAGGTATTTTTTGCTGGTGATTCAATGATGCAAGGCGTTGCGCCGCATGTACAAAGATGGCTAAGTGAAAAATATGGCATTAAATCAATTAATCTCAGTAAACAAAGCACTGGTCTGACTTATACTCGGTTCTTTAATTGGGGTAAAACCATCAGTGATACCCTAGACAACAATCCCAATATTAAAATTCTAGTGGTCTTTCTTGGACCCAATGATCCATGGGATATGCCAAATCCCAACGCAGGCAGTTTTATTCGCTTCAAAACACCCGAATGGGAAAGTATTTATCGCAATCGCATAAAAGATATTATCGATAACGCCCGCCAGCATCACGTCACTGTTTTATGGCTAACCCCACCAAATATGCGACGTGAAAAACTGAATGAACAAATGATCTATTTACGTGATTTAATAAATCATGAAGTCAGTAAAAATCATGGCTATGTTATTGATACAAGAATAATATTAGGAAATAGTGGTATACAGTTCAGCGATATATTGATACAAACAGATGGACTGAAAATTAAAACTCGCAGCGCTGATGGCATTCATTTCTCCCTGCAGGGACAAAAGCTTATTGCTAAAACTATATTTGAGCGCTTTAATATTACCGCACAAACCCATACTGATGGTACGTCTGATGAACATTAAAAAACAACTGACTATTATTTTTTATTCAATCTGGATATCATCCTGTTCGGCCGATCCCATACAACAACCAAAGCAATCCAGCATAAAACCATATCAAGACGAACACATTAATCAGGTTGCTAAAGCATTGCAGCAAAAAAAGATTAATATTGTTCAGCTTGGTGACTCACATACTGCAGCAGACTATCTGACTGATGCTGCTCGAACTCGCTTACAACAGGAGCTGGGAAATGGCGGCCCTGGATGGGCGATGCCCACTCAGGTTGATGGCATGCGCCTGGCTCGATTCAGCTATAGTAATAATGGATGGCAAGCGCTATCAAGCCGAACTCAACAGAATGAGAATTACAGCTTAGGCGGACTGATTGCCAAACCTTCAGTAGGTGCAACATTAACTATTAAAGCTCGCCAACAAGAAGCAGAACAAACAGTTATTGTCAGTATTCGCCAAGGACAAGGAGATGATGATCTAAATATTATTGATGCCAACGGAAGACAGATTGTTTTGTCAGCCAAAAGCAAAGACAATCAGTGGCATTTTAGTAAATTTAATGCTCAGTTTCCCATTACCATCAAGGCCGGCATGAATTTTCATACGGCAATTGGTGGATTCTGGGTACGCAACAGCAATATTCATGGTGCAGTTTTTTCTGCCCTAGGCATCAATGGATATCAGTTAAACCAATGGGATCGATGGAATAGCCAAGCTTGGCAGAATGAGTTGAATGTTGTTGAACCTGATTTGGTGATTCTGGCTTATGGTACCAATGAAGCATACAACAATATGGATATTGAATCCGTCAAACAATCCTTACTGAAAACCATTAGTCAGATTCGTACAGCATCCCCTAAAAGCGCGATTATGATTCTAGGGGCACCTGAAAGTTTGAAAAATACTGCTGGTAGCTGTGGTAAACGTCCGGCCAAACTGACCGAGTTACAAAACATGCAGAGAGATGTAGCTACCAGTCAGCATACTTTATATTGGGATTGGCAAGCAGCAATGGGCGGAGAATGTAGCATGAAATCTTGGATCAGTCAGGGACTAGCGCGCAGTGATGGTGTCCATTTCACTTCAAGCGGCTATCAGCGCTTAGGTTTAGCACTGGCCAACAGCATACTGGCAATGAGAAACAGATATTAATTTCTGCAAATAAAATGAATAGAGCCCGTCAGCTACAGCCCGACAGGCTTTATCCGTTGCAAAAAATGCTCTAGCGTTTGGCCAGTTCCTGTTGATGCAGATAAGGAAGAATATGCGGACGTACTGGTTGTCCGAAATTATTGGCCACGGCCTTACTCCAGTTAAGATCCAGACCGCTGCGTTGTTGGTAATAAGCAGCCAACTGCTGATCATATGCAGCAAGCGCCGCCTTATCCATCGGACGGAAAGTATTTTCGCTAACCAGTGTAGTTAACGGCATTCGCGGACGATACAGAGGACTTTGTGCCGGATATCCAAGACATAATCCAAATAATGGTGCAGTCAACTTTGGAAGTTGCAGTATTTCGGTCACTCTGGCTATATCGTTGCGCAATGACCCTATATATACACCACCTAAACCCAGTGATTCTGCTGCCAGCAAACAGTTCTGCCCCATAATTCCGGCATCCACTGCACCAATAATCAGTGCTTCCGTCCAGTCAAGCTGTGCTTCAGGACAGATCAGACGATGCTTGGAGTAATCGATGCAAAATACCCAAAACTCAGCAGCGCTACACACATATTTTTGATTGGCTGCTACTTCACACAATGCAGCCCGTTTTTCCGCATCAGTTATGCGAATAATATGAACACATTGCATAAAACTTGAAGAAGAAGCTGCTCGCCCAGCCTCCCAAATTGCTTCGCGCTGCTCATCAGATAAGGCCTGCTCAGTAAATTTGCGGATCGAACAATGCCTATAAATAGTCGGTAAGGTTGCCGCACTGTTTAAATTACTCTGATAACTCATGAACATTCCTTCATATTAATTTGCCTAAATTTGGCCTTTTTGATCTGACACCAACCGCGTCAACAACAAATTCAATTTTGCTAAAAACAGCTTATTGTATTCCGTTTAATGTCAACAAACAAACCATACTGCTGCCATAGAGCAATCATACTTAACAATGTTTTTTCCTGCCAGCTATAAACAATATGAATAGTTCTTCCCAAAACTGTAGGGTAGACTATCCTTTGTCCCGATTTTCACAATCAAAACAATAATTGATCACTGCATGCAAAATTTCTGTACAATCAACTGTCAGTTTGCAAAAGCATTGCCATGAATAAATCTCTAATCACAAACAGATATTTAGAACATCGCCTTCCTCAATTTTTGCTGTTTGTCGGTAGAAATTTCCGTCATTGTCATTTATCTCTCATTGCCACAAAACTAACATTCACAACCTTGTTGGCACTGGTCCCTTTTTTTACCGTTACAGTCATCATTGTTAATGCTTTTCCAATATTTGCCGATATGGCCGCTCACTTCAACCAATTTTTGAGCAATATCATTATTCCAGCAGCAGGAGCAGATTCTGTTGGTGCTTATTTAAACGACTTTCGTGCCAAAGCCAGCAGTTTAACTACTGTTAGTATCAGTTTCATGTTTATGACTTCATTAATGCTGATTCAAACCATTGAACAGGCATTTAATCAAATTTGGCAGACTCGTGATAAACGGCCGTTGTGGATCCGCATGCTGATTTACTGGGCTTTACTCACTCTGGGGCCAGTAATAATGGGAATAAGCCTATCGTTTCTTGGGGTTCTCGCTCATCTAGGCACTCAAGCAACCCACATACCTTTTGCCAGCACCATTGCCAGTAATCTAACCAATCTCTTCTTAATCATTACCTTATTATTTTTACTGTATAAATTGGTACCCTCTTGTTTCGTACCATGGCGTTATGCTTTGCTCAGTGCAATCATCGTTGCTGTTGCATTAGATTTAATGCGCAGAGGATTTGCCATATTCATAATCTATTTTAGTAATTATCAGCTGGTTTATGGCGCATTTGCCGCGATACCAGTATTTTTAATCTGGTTAAACCTGCTATGGCTATTATTACTGACTGGCGCGGTACTGACATTCTCTTTACCTTACTGGCGGCGTGAAACTTTTCAGCAGTTTCACCGACACTATTGATCTAAAATGACACCTGTCGGCACAAGACATCCAACAAAATATGCAAAAAGTTATTTTGAAAAGCAAACTAAATCCGAACAGAAAAATTAATACAAATATGATGAAAGAAATTTTAAAAATATTAAACACCATAAATTGGGATAAATTGGATTCTGCATCAAAAATTGAAAACATTGAAGAAAATTTTTTCAATTTAATTTCTAACAACAAGGAGATAGCAGAAAATGCTTATTGAAAATTCGATAACATCTTAGTTTTACAAGGGGATTTTTACGAATCGACTTTTTATTTGACTCTTTTTTAATTGAAACTCTAAAGTTCTCAGATAATGTAGGAAATGTTTTAGAGCTTATATTTCAGATCATAAATAGTGCTACTGAAGAGCAACAATATGTTGTTTATGACTTATGTACAAACTCATTTACATATTTTATTCCAGACCATAATTCTAATACAAAAGTATCCCTTCATAATGATGATACATAAGTAAAATAGTTAAGAGCTAAACTCCAAATATATCTATGTAAGTGATTAAAATACAGGGACAAGAATTAACATATAGAGATTCAGATCAAGGACTTATTCGATACATGTAACTTCAAAATAATCAAAATGTAAAATTTTAGATATAATAAAAAATACTCCCTTTATCAAACTAAAAGAAAATAAGTCAAGAAACTTTTAATTTGATAAAAAAAGATTTACATATTCTGTGTGGGACTGAAACTAAAAGATTTAAAGAAGCGATGAATGCCAGTTTAATTGAGCAAGTAGGAATAGAATCGTTTAATTATTCTAAAATAGAAAGGAGTAATTTACGTTTATATTATTACATAGTAAATGATCAGTTTATATACATATTGCTTTGGCGCATTCAACCTTTGGAGGCTATAAGGAAGCTCCTGATGGTAAATCTTTATTGAAAATGTGTAACTACCCCCTAAAATAGTACAGCCTCAAAGTAGAAATTCTCTTCATTAACCCACAGAGGATTTAAACATGAAATAGATAACACCCTATCAATTCGTAGCTATTTTATAAGAAGCTAAAGTTGGTATTCCTATTAAAAATTTGCGGTATATATGGCATGGCGAATTCAAC
>JAGGIK010000080.1 GCA_024103515.1 Snodgrassella sp.
GCATAATATGGCCGTTAAACATATCTATGTTTGCATTTCTGGCCAAGCTTGTGGGTACGTTTAAAATATTTCGGCAAACCACAGCGTCAATGCTTGTTAGTGGTCGCACTCAATACCAACATCGTTACTGAATGAGTTTGGAACTTGGGTTAATTATCGTGAGTGCAGCTTATGGCGATTGCGATAGATTGGGTAATTTGTTATTCCTCTACCCAAGCTCTACGGATTTAAATGGACACTCGCGCTTTTTATGATTTGTTGCTGATGCTGTGATTTTAAACTCAGCTGGGCAAATATCTGGAACTGATAATATTTAGTTTTCAGTCTCTTTAAGTGTTTGATATCTGTGAATTGCATATTACGGTATTTGTGCCGCCATTGATAGATGGTTGAGTTTTCATGTCCTATTACAATAAGGTTTTTTTGTTAGGAATACCGGTTGGCAACAATAATGATATGGGATCGGTCCAAGTATTTCATACTAATGGTTTTAAAGGTGACAGACTTAAAAACTCACGGTGGAAAGGTGATTTACCTGAAGCAGAAGTAACAAAAGTTTTTGATATGATTAAAACACTGTTAAATTGGGATTTTGAAGATACGAAAAATAGCAAAATTTTATTGTTGACCAATAATATAATTTCTATTTATGGAAGCTACAGTCAATTAAGTCAATGTTTTAAACATTCACAACGTTTATTGACCAGAGAAAATAAGTTTATTGAATTTTTCTCAACGGTGCTAGAGCCAATCTGTCATGCCTATGAGAATAAAAGGTATGGGGAAATGTTTAATATCCAAACAGATTTTCTGCTTGCATTCATAGAAAACGATAAAACCATAAAAAGGCTTAATCAAAATTTGAAGAAGCTTTTAGATGCAAGAAAAAGGAATATTGTTGATGTCATTGATACTTTGCTTCAACAGCAAATACCATTCCCCAAGTTACCCGATGAATTAAAGCAAATTCATGAGGATGTTATATTTCAGAAAAATCTTAATGAAGAAGAATTAACAACTGGGCAAGTTGAATATAAAAAAATGTGTCAAGTACGTTATCAAGAAGTCGTTAATGCACTCAATTATATTGATAATCTTACGCCATTTAATACACAGCACGGTGTGAAAGGTGAAGAATACGACAATGTATTAATAGCCCTGTGCAGGGGATGGAATCAATATAACTGAGATAAGTTTTTAACAGAAACCAAAAAAATTATTTCAATTCAAAGTTATATGAAAAGAACAGGAATTTATTTTATGTTTCCTGCTCTAGAGCCAAAAAAAAATCTGGCACTGTTATTTAACTAAGAATTAAGCGATGAATCTTTGAAACTGTTAGGTGATTATTTTAATAAAGAGAATATTTATGATTTGTATAAACTTGAAAAGCAGTCAATTTAAGGTTTTTTTAGCAGAAATCTTTAGTTATACGTTGTAATATAGTTGAGTTATGTTATTCTATTTCTAGAAGAAATTGACAAAAAAAGGTGATTAGTACTTGTCTTAAATATGTAAATGAAATTATTTAAACAGTGAATAATATGTTTTATCTTTCTGATGCTGAATTGGACAGGCTGCTACTAGATGATGTGGCTTATGGTGATTTGACCACACGGGCTTTGGGTTGTGGTGATCGATTTGGGCAGATGACGTTTTGCCGTCGAGAAGCTGGGCGAATAAGTGGGGTGGCGGTGGCGGTGCGATTGTTGCGGAAGCTCGGACTGGAGGTGTCTGCTCAGGTGAGGGATGGGGTGGATGTGGCGGCGGGAACTGTACTGTTGACGGCGATGGGAACGGCGGAAAGGCTGCATCAGGGCTGGAAAGTGGTGCAGAATGTACTGGAATGGTGTGGTGGTGTGGCGCAATATATGGCGCAGATGGTGGCCACGGCACGAGCGATTAATCCGCTGGTGCAGATTGCCTGCACACGCAAGTGTATTCCCGGTACGAAATCGCTGGCCATTGCGGCGGTGATTGATGGTGGCGGAATTCTGCATCGTGCGGGTACGGCGGAATCGGTGTTGTTATTTGCTAATCACCGGCGTTTTTATGCAGAACCAGATAACTGGGAAGCGATGGTGCAGCGCTTGAAGCAGGCTGCGCCAGAGAAGAAGGTAATTGTTGAAGCTGATGCTGTTGAAGAAGCGTTGGCGGCATTAAGAGCTCAGGCGGATATTGTGCAGCTGGATAAGTTTACGCCGGATGAATTCTCTTTGGTATTGGCGCAAGCGCATTTGCTGGCACCGAGATGTTTGCTGTCAGCAGCTGGCGGCATCACGCGCTCCAATGTAGCGGATTATGTCCGCGCCGGAGCACAACTGCTGGTGACTTCAGCGCCGTATTATGCGCCACCAGTCAATATCAAGGTACAACTGCACCCGCTATCATTGTGACTGGCTAGTGACCATTGTGGTGGCTGAAAATCGGGGCTGATGGTTATTGGTTTGGCTATGGCTGTTTATGCTGATGACGGCTGCTATTAGTTGGGTAAGGTGTTAGGTATGCTTGTTGGCCGGCGCTTTTATGGTGAAGCGTGCGCGAAGCAATGATGAGTGCTGATTTTGCCACGGGCTGCGGTTTTTCTCCAGATTGTTGGCGCATAAGTTATTTTTGACCATGGCTATTATGGCGGTGATGTGGGTGAGGATGGTGCCATGGCTAGGGATATAAATGGTTGATTACATGTACTAGCTCAAACTTAATCTGACAGACACTCCCTACTCATCGACATTCGTTCTAACACTATGACTGTCTGATGAGTAAAATAAATTCTCTAGCTGCTTTTCTTTAGCCAGTCCTTTTCTACCCAAGTTTGCCAGGGTGTCTTACCATAACA
>JAGGIK010000081.1 GCA_024103515.1 Snodgrassella sp.
CATCATTTTTTCCTTTTTAGCGTTAAGTTTGCCTTATCCCTTAAAAAGGTTGTATGAATTAGTGTAGCCTATCCATTTGATTTTTAAATCCTTAGGGGGTTAATAAAGGGAGTTTGCTACTGTTATGCTGTACTATTTTAGGGGATAGAATCAGTTTTATTTAAATGCAATATTAACATTTAAGTTTTGCTCACATCTTGTAACCTTAAAAAGAAAATATTTTATAAATAGACAATTTTTCTATAAAATTTAATTTATTGTAACTCTTAATCGCAATTAAATGAGCAAATGAGTGCTTAAGCTGAATTAGATACATCAAACTAAATATCTTATTTAGACATGTAGAAATGATAATAAAAGTCTATAATGCTCGTTTTTATAACTAAGTTAGTATTTCTATGCAGCACGTCCACATTATCGGCATTGGCGGAACCTTTATGGGTGGTATAGCGGCAATTGCCAAAGAGGCTGGTTATCGAGTAACTGGCTGTGATGCCAAAATGTATCCACCAATGAGTACTCAGTTGGCAGAGTTGGGAATTGAAGTCGTAGAAGGCTTTGAAGCAGCACAACTTGATCGCTATACTGCCGATATTTATGTGATTGGTAATGTGGCACGCAGGGGAATGCCGGTTATAGAAGCCATTCTGAACCAAGGTTTGCCTTATACATCCGGGCCACAATGGCTTAGTGAACATATATTACAGAAGCATTGGGTACTGGCCGTTGCCGGTACTCATGGCAAAACGACCACGGCCAGTATGCTAGCATGGGTATTAGAAGATTCGGGGCTGGAACCAGGCTTTCTGATTGGTGGTGTACCGGAAAATTTTGCCGTTTCAGCACGCTTACCCAAAAATCCTCTAGTTAATGCCAATATTGATTCTTATTTTGTTATTGAAGCTGATGAGTATGATACTGCTTTTTTTGATAAACGCAGTAAGTTTATACACTACCGACCGCGTACCGCGATCCTAAATAATCTGGAATATGATCACGCTGATATTTTTGCAAATCTGGCGGCAATTCAGACACAGTTTCATCATTTGATTCGTACCATTCCGAGTGAGGGTCTAATTGTGAATAATGATCAGTCGTCAGCTTTAGAAGAAGTATTGGCGCAAGGGTGCTGGTCACAAATACAAGGTTTTGGTTCTAATCAAGACTGGCAAATAGGCACAATAAGAAGTAATGGTGGTTTTGACGTACTTTACCGGCAGCAGATTGTCGGACATGTTGAATGGGATTTACTTGGTCAGCATAACCGCATGAATGCATTAGCAGTTATTGCTGCTGCCTCGCATATTGGTATACCAGTTCAGCAAAGTTGCGCAGCTTTAGGGCGGTTTAAAAACGTTAAGCGGCGCATGGAAATTAAAGGAGTAGTGCAGGGTATCACTGTTTATGATGATTTTGCCCATCATCCAACCGCGATTGCTACAACCATCGAAGGATTAAGGCAGAAAATCGGCCCTGCAAGGATCTTAGCAGTATTCGAACCACGCTCTAATACCATGAAGCTTGGAGCAATGAAAGCAGCTTTATGTCAAAGTTTGGTTCAAGCCAATATAGTTTATTGCTATGCAGGAGGTATTAACTGGGATGTAGCAGCAGCTTTAGGACCATTAGAAAACAAGGTACAGGTATTTCATGAGATGTCAGCTTTGATTAAAGCAATTGTTAATGATGCGAGCAGTGGTGATCACATACTGGTGATGAGTAACGGCAGCTTCGGTGGAATCCATCAACAGCTACTGGATGGTTTGCAGAATAAACCGTCTGATTGATAGATAAGGCTACTTAAGTGCTTTATTAGTGCAAGCCCTCTTATCTAATTAAACAATACAGATAAATTTTACTGAATATAAAGAAAACAAGAGAAATTTTATTATGCAAGAAGGAAATCCAGCATAGAAAAAAGAAGGAAATCGATTTTTTGAAAATAAATTAACTACCCCTTAGATAGTAAAAAAATTCTTTCCATTAAACTATAGGGGATTTATATATAAAAAATGATTGAACACCAGATTGTATCCATTCAAATAACTTTATCGCACTTTTAATAAAAGTGAAAAAATACAATGACATATAAATAACAACCCTTAAGGGAATTGGATACTAAAGGTGTCTGCTTATGCTGTTGTTTGTGTAAATACCCCATTGTTAGTACAAGCTTCAAGTGGAAAATCATACTGCTTGTCTTAGGGTTTTATATTCAATTGGC
>JAGGIK010000082.1 GCA_024103515.1 Snodgrassella sp.
CGCTACGAGCATAACTTTGGCAGCAGCAAACACCAGAGTTTCCGTGGCAATATTGGCTTGAAAGTAAACTGGTAAGTGTTAATTAATACAATCTGCCACAAGAATTTACGGATCATTCATTAAACCATCAGTAGTGGCAGATAATTAATTCACCATAGCCGATTATGATGGTGATTAAACCAATAAAAAGCAGTTTGAATATTTCAAACTGCTTTTTCTACTTCAAGTAATTGATTAATCTTTTATTAAAATAATAGTAAGAAAATCCTGCGTGGCCAGTTAGAAACATATTCAACTGAAACAAAGGATTGCATAACAAATTTATATTAATAAAAATATCCACAGACAGACCGTTAGATAATTACAATGATTAAAATATACTGTTTTGGTCATAAATTACATTATTTTCAGATTGTTCAGAAACATGGCCATTTTTTCTTGGTCTTTTATACCTGGGCTCAACTCAACTCCGCTGGAAACATCAACAGCTTGTGCACCTGTCTGTGCTATGGCAGACTTAAGATTAAGCGGATTCAGTCCGCCAGATAATATCCATGGCATAGACAACCGTTGTGGCAGCAACTGCCAGTCAAAAGATTGCCCTGTTCCACCATATTCCCCCGCCACAGCCGCATCAAATAATAATGCCTGAGCATCTGCATAAGTCTCAGCCGCAGAAATAATATCGGCAGTCGCTTTCACTCTGACAGCTTTAATATATGGGCGGTGAAACTGCTGACAGAATTCGGGCGGTTCGTCACCATGGAACTGTAAAATATGTAAGGGTATTTGAGATAATACCTTTTCCACTTCAGCAACACTAGGATTAACAAACAAGCCAACGACACTGACAAAAGGGGGTATTCCAGCCAAGATGCGTTGTGCCTGCTTAATATCTACGCAGCGTTTACTTCTAGCAAAAAAAATCAAACCAATTGCATCCACACCTAAATGTGCCGCGATTAAAGCATCCTCAGCACGTGTCATTCCACAAATTTTACTACGGATTTTCATTCTCTCCTCCCCTAACCTACGGCAATATCATCAATTAAATCAGATGTGGCCACAACCATTGCGGTAAAGGTGCAGTAGCTACTTGCCATTTTTCTGGATAATCAACCCCGGTCAAATACAGGCCATCCGGCATAAAAGTTGGCGGAGCAAACCGGCGACTTTTTACCGCTAATAATTGCGCAAAATCAGCAACACTTATTTTACCGGCACCAACATATACCAAAGCACCAACAATATTTCTCACCATATTATGCACAAAAGCACTGCCATGAAAATCCAGCGCCATTAATTGCGTGTTACCAACAATCTGTAAATCATACAAAGTTTTCACCGGTGACTTAGCCTGACAATCACTAGATCGAAAACTGGAAAAATCATGTTCGCCTACTATGAGCTGTGCAGCTTCACGCATTAACACCATATCCAGCGCATAATGCGTCCAGCCAACTTTACCGCGCAATTGGGGCATACGCACCCGACTGGATTCAAGCATATAACGATAACGACGCCCAAAGGCATCAAAACGGGCGTGAAAATCTGTAGCCACTGGCTGCGCTCGCAAAATACGTATATTTTTATCCATAGCGGTATTGACACCACGCAACCATGCTTCAGCACTGCGCTTGGCATGCGTATCAAAATGTACAATTTGTCCAGTGGCGTGCACCCCGGCATCTGTCCGTCCAGCAACCACCACATGAATCGGTTCGTTAGCAATTTGCGTTAAGGCATTTTCCAGTACCATTTGAATTGTATACAGGTCATTAGGCTGTTTTTGCCAGCCATGAAAAGCACTGCCTTCGTAAGCAAGTGTCAATGCCCAACGTTGCACAGACTTTTGCTTTGTATCCTGAATTGGCTTCCCATCCACCACCACATCAACCATTTAATCTTTCCTGCTACTATCCAAAAACATATATTGATTATCGCATAGCAGATAACTGTTTTCTAACCATGCCAAGCAAACATCGAATGGCAACACCTATTCAAACAACAAAATTAAGGGGTAGCCGGTTGTTAAATTCTACCTCAGGCAAATAGCCCAACGACGAATGTAACCGTTGATGATTGTACCAATAAGCATAAGCCGC
>JAGGIK010000083.1 GCA_024103515.1 Snodgrassella sp.
ACCCGTCACAATAGCGGTAGAAATAATCGCAAAAGTCATTTGAAAAAACATAAACACCGATTCAGGAACAGTACCGTCTCCATTAACAATAGTCGTCATTCCTCTGGTTTGATCCAATCCCATACCATCAAGCATAAAGCGGTCAAATCCACCAATAAATGCATTACCCGGTGTAAACGCCAGTGAATAGCCTATTATCATCCAGATAACGCTCACCAAGGCCGCAATGGCAAAACTATGCATCATTGTGCCCAGTACATTTTTCTTGCGCACCATGCCACCATAAAACAAAGCTAAGCCTGGTACCGTCATGAACAAAACCAGTACCGCAGAAGTCATTACCCACGCCGTATTGCCTGCGTTTATTTCCGACAATGGCCGCCACCAACCAGTCAGATCAGCAGCCAATAGCGGAAATGGCAATAACATTACCGCGACTATCACCCATTTTTTTATCCAATTCATTTTCTCTCCTTTCTTAAGTATTTACTACCGTCTATACGGCTGCCGCGCCTGACTCACCGGTGCGGATTCGCACTACTTCAGCTACAGATGAAACAAAAATCTTGCCATCACCCACTTTACCTGTTCTGCCACTAGCAATAATGGTTTCAACCGCACGCTCTACCAGCTCATCCACCAGTACAATTTCTATTTTAATCTTAGGTAAAAAGTCTACTTCATATTCAGCCCCGCGATAGATTTCGGTATGTCCCTTTTGACGCCCAAAGCCTTTCACTTCGCTGACAGTCATTCCCTGCACCCCTATTTCAGCCAGAGCCTCACGGACATCATCCAGTTTGAAAGGTTTAATCATCGCTGTGATTTTTTTCATATAACACCTCTTTATTGAAACTCACTATCCATCATCAACCGCGCATTCCAAAATAGTAAACTACCTAGTTTAATTTAAGCATTTAGCGCGACTTACACTTACCAACAATAACTCACTCAACAATACATCTATCTTTTGAATTTGCAAAGATGTATCAAAATTTCTGAGGTATCGATTTCTTTTTTCCTGAAATTTAATCATTATTGACTGCTGCCATAATTGCTGTACAAGCCATAAAACACAGTAAATACAATCAAGAAAATAAAAAATCCAAAACATCAATTACGAATATTAATTCACAACAATGAATGTTTACTCATATCTTATTTTTTCTATCCCTATAACTTGATTTAGATAACATCAGTCAAAAAAATCTATACAGATGTTACAAACTCCATATCCTTATAGAAATATATAACCATAAGATAATTAGCCGCCATAGCTGATACACATCTATCATTTACTATCAGGTATAATCACACGCCAACAGCAAAATAAACACATATACATTATTCAGACTTTTGTTTGTATCAAGAGGCCAACATGCTAATTTGCAATCCATATGAAATTGTTATTCAAGGTATGACAAATAATAATAAACGTTTTCGTCCTAGTGACTGGGCTGAACGACTATGCGGTGTTTTGTCTTCTTTTGATCAGGGACACCGTCTGTCCTATCATCAATGGGTACGGCCGATTCTGGTAGACAATATCCGCTGTGTTGCTGTCGATCGCAAACTCGAACAAATCAGTGCCACTGCTTTTAATTTTCTGATGGATTTTGCTCATGACAATGACTTACGAATTCTGGATTGCAAAGCCTTGTTAGAAGAACTGGGACATACTCAAATTCCATTAAAAAACGCAATTAAACCGGAAATTTTTACACAACAAACAACCATTACCGACCAGCCAACAGCCCACACAACCACAACAAATATCATTACCGTATTACGAGAACTTACATCAGAAGAAGATACCACAGCATTCCCGGCACTCCACCGCCTGCATACTAATATTCGTGGTATCGGACAATTTCAAGAACTGATACAGATCCAG
>JAGGIK010000084.1 GCA_024103515.1 Snodgrassella sp.
TTTTTGATCAGGCTGCATTAAATTAAATAATGCGCGAGGTTGTGAGTAATAGTCGTCATCAACACGATGATCATGCCTGTCCATTGTGCCAGCCGGTACATGCATTGGTGGTTCGGCATATTGTGGTTGTTGTTTTGGTGCGCTATTGACGCTATTAGGCTCATAATTAGGCGCATTATCTGGGCTATAAAAGCGCATTGCGCCATCACGTTGATAATTATGAACAGGGCATTTTGGGGCATTGATTGGTAGTTGTTGATAATTGGTTCCTATACGATAACGATGTGCATCGGCATAAGCAAAGATTCGACCTTGAAGCATTTTATCTGGTGATAAACCTGTTCCAGGAATTACATTACTTGGTTCAAATGCTGCTTGTTCAACTTCAGCAAAATAATTTTCTGGATTACGATTCAGTTCCATTACGCCGACTTCAATTAGTGGATATTGTTTTTGTGACCAAACTTTAGTGACATCAAATGGGTTTTCAGGATGGTTGTTAGCTTGTTCTTCTGTCATTACTTGTATGTAAAGTCGCCATTTTGGATAATCTCCTCTCTCAATGGCTTTGAACAAATCTTCTTGTGCTGAATCTGGATTAGTTCCATCCATTTCTGCTGCTTTTTTAGGATGAATGTTTTTTATTCCTTGCTCAGTTCTGAAATGCCATTTAACCCAAGTGCGAACGCCATCTTTATTGATTAAGCTATAAGTATGGCTACCATAGCCGTGCATATGGCGGTAACCATCAGGGATTCCGCGATCAGAAAATAAAATAGTGACTTGATGAAGTGATTCTGGTGATAAAGACCAAAAATCCCACATCATTTGTGGATCTTTTAAGTTGGTTTTGGGATCACGTTTTTGAGTGTGAATAAAGTCAGGAAACTTTAATGCATCACGTATAAAAAATACAGGTGTATTATTGCCTACTATATCCCAGTTGCCTTCGTCAGTGTAAAATTTTACCGAAAATCCACGCGGGTCGCGGGCGGTGTCTGATGAGCCACGTTCTCCACCAACTGTTGAAAACCTTGCAAAAAGAGGGGTTTGTTTACCTATCTTAGCAAATATACTGGCGTGAGTATATTGAGTGATATCATTTGTTACCGTAAAGGTACCGTGTGCGCCAGAGCCTTTGGCGTGTACACGTCTTTCAGGAATATTTTCACGGTTAAAATGGGCTAGTTTTTCAATGAGTTGATAATCATCAAGCAATACTGGACCTCGGGTACCAGCAGTTCGAGAGTTTTGATTATCGGCTATTGGAGCACCGTTATTGGTGGTTAGAACTTTTTTTTCTGACATTGCAACACTCCTTTCTAGTATATTAAAAGCGCTTTTTTAAATTAAAATAATCAATTAATTTTTGAATTTAAAATTACTAAAACATATATATGGGACGGTAGTGCATAGTAAAAAGCTGGATATTGGGGGTTTTCAATACGTTAAAATATATTTAAACTCACAACATCTAATTTATATCTATAAATTTGTGTATTTCTAAATTTAAGGTTCTCAATGGAATAATACACTAAATCATTTATTTTTTGATAATTATGAAAATTTTGACAATTTTCTAAATTGTTATCAATAAATTCAAGCGTAAATAATTTCGGGCAATCGAATATCCCAAGGTTTGTTCTCAATATGTTGGACTTTTTGGCAAGCAAAAGCAAGCCCAATTGGTAAAATTTGTTGGTTTT
>JAGGIK010000085.1 GCA_024103515.1 Snodgrassella sp.
CCAGTTTTTTACTTGAAACCAGTGACGGAATCAGAACTGTAATTTCAGTAGTATCAGCCATTATCATTTTATCCCGTAATTGCTGTTGCTTTTCCTGCTCGCTGCGGCCATCAATACAGCCAGTTAAGCATAAAATCAAAATACACAACCATCGTTTCATTTTAAAACCTTTAAATTTAATTATTTAAAATTGATTATTGGCAATCGTAACTTAATAGCTATTTTCTTAAGAAATTTGCTAAAAATGAGCAATATTATGCTAAACAGGCACGATATTATTATTAAAGCAGTATGCAACTGCTCCTTAGTCAACGACTTTGCTATGCTGATGAATATAATCCAGAATGCGGTTATTGTTTTCGATAAAGCCTTGGACAATTTCCGGATGATCCAGCAGGCTTTCATTATGTTTATAGATATCAATCAAAGCATCAGCAAAATACCATTGATTAGGCAATGGTTTATGCTTACCATGCAGATATCTTGAGGAATACACGGTATAAGCAACGCTGAATTCTTTATCTAGTACAGAATAAATATCAGTCTGGTGGGGGTAAGAATCGCTTTCATCCTTTGCATCAAATGGCCAGAAGTCAATTTTTAAATCTTGCTGATTTTTATCAGACTGATCAGCAAACATGGTCAGCTTTCCGGCAATACCAATACGGTACAGTGCCTGATTATTTTTTTGTTCTTTTACTGAATAACGATAGCTTTGCTGTTTTAACCAAAAATTGCCATATTCCAGTTTTGTAGTTCCTATTTTCGGATACAGCGGTGCTATACTTAAGCCCGCTACTGGTTTGGAAAAATCAGGGCATTGATGTAGTGCTTCTTCGTCATTAGGAAAGCCGGAGAAAGTGGGTAAGGGAAATATAATTGATGCGCCAATTTGCTCCACTTTTCCATTAATAATTTCATTTTTTATGCTAAAACCAAACTGACAACGTGGCAAGGTAATCGCCAGTTTTTTATTTGAAACTTTGGAAGGAATCAAAACCGTAATTTCAGTGGTATCTTTCATTGCTAATTTATCCTGTAATTGCTTGTTTTTTTCTTCTTCACTGCGGCCGTCAATACAGCCTGCTAAGCACAAAATCAAAATACACAGCCATCGTTTCATATTGCTACCTTTGTCAATTAAATTTCAGTCGATTGAATAGTGCTCTAAGTGTTTTAATAGCGTAAATTAATAGTATTTAACTGTAATATATCGTTAATTTTTATGTATGGCAAGTACAAAATGCTTTGATTTATATAAATAAATCGATAGGTTTTAATTACAAATTAATGATTTGAAATTAATTATTGGCAATCGCAGTTTAATCGCTATTTTCTTAAGAAATCTGCTAAAAATGAGCAATATTATTCTAAACAGGCACGATTTTATTATTAAAGCAGTATGCAATTGCTCCTTAGTTAACGACTTTACTATGCTGGTGAATATAATCCAGAATAGGGTTGTT
>JAGGIK010000086.1 GCA_024103515.1 Snodgrassella sp.
ATCACTCATCAGCATATTCCTTTCTTACTGTCATAAGCTTTTTTAAATGCCTTAGCCCTGGCATCATTGCGCTTATGGTCAAACGAGTTATATTTATTTCCTTTATTTGTAGAAGAAATGTCCTCACCTATGGTACCGGTTCTGGTTTTGTATTCTTCAATATAGTATTGTTCATACCCTCTGGCCTGACCATAGGTGACATTTTCTTCTATTACTTCCATTCGTCCTGACGTTAATCTTCCCGTATTTCGATGTTCTCCTGCTCTTCTTTCAACATCATTGGTAATACCAATGTAATGAGTGGCTGTTGCGCCAGGCTCATATAATCCATATACATGGTATCCTTCTGCATTAACGGAAGTTAACCCCCACGGATCAATCCAAGTCAATCCATTAGGCGCATACTGATACAGATTCAAGCCACCCAGCAGCCCAATCGGATCCGGCTGGGTAAAGCGACCGATATCCGGATCATAATACCTAAAGGTATTGTAATGTAAGCCGGTTTCCCGGTCTAAATATTGTCCCTGATATCTAAGGTTTTGTTGGATCGGGATATGTTCGATTTCATGAATCCGTTTACCCCATAGCTGATAGCTGCATTCCCACAGTATTTTGCCATCGGCATCGGTGAGCTCTTCCGGGCAGCCATTGAGGTTGGTATGGAAGTAGCGTATTTCTTGCTCTTCGCTGCCACGTTTATCGATGCGCGCCAGTGCTTCGTAGCTGTGCTGGTCGGTGTAGATATAGACGCTTTGATGGCGGATTGGGCTGGTTTCCTGCAGCAGTCTGAATCCATCCCATAGAAAGCGGGTACGGTTATACGGTTGGCCTTCGTGGTCTATTTGATGTTTTTCGATACGCCGCCCTAGGGCATCGTAGACATAGCCGTAACGCTGGTTGTAGCCTAATTGTTCGATGTGTACTGCGCTTAGGCGGTGCTCGGCATCGTAGTGGTAATGCTGGGTGCCGTCGCTGCTTTGTTTGCTGGCGGTTCGGCCATGTTCGTCATAGCGGTAGTGGTGGCTTTTGTAGTTGAGTAGCTGGTTACAGCGGATGATATTTTGATTGTGCTGGTGTAATTCTATTGGCCGTATATGGTCTAATAGGTTGGCGGCGGCATCGTATTGCAGGGTGTCCCAGTATCTTTGGTTACGGCAGCCTTCGATTCTGCCGGTAACATCATAGCAGTAATCGGTACGTCCGTGTTTGCTGTGGTATGTGCTGATCAGGTGGTCGAGGTTGTTGTATTGGTATTTGCGTTCGATCAGGATATCGGTTATGGCA
>JAGGIK010000087.1 GCA_024103515.1 Snodgrassella sp.
TGTTATCTATTTCATGTTTAAATCCTCTGTGGGTTAATGAAGAGAATTTCTACTTTGAGGCTGTACTATTTTAGGGGATAGTTACACATTGCCTAATGGTGATACCCCTTCATGGAATGTAGTAAGAACCAGATATTGGAAGAATAGATATGAAGCTTTAAAAGGAACTTCAGAATTTAATGATAGGAAAATGGGACGTATGAAAAAAGGAAATGCCCTTCTTGATGAAAATGGTAATCCAATGGAGTTACATCACCATAATCCTCAACGTAATGGAAGCAGCGATGTAAATAATCCAGCCAATCTTCGTGAGGTTACTAGAGAACAGCATGTGGCTCTTGATAAATTTAGACACCTAGGAGGTAATAAAAAATGAATTCTATAGATATTATAAAAAGTTATTTGGAGGGTTCACTTTCTCCTCAGGATTTTCAAAAAGAACTTTATAACAATAAGGATATTGAGAATCTTTTATCTGAGGAGACCCAAATACCACCATATACCAAGTCACAAAATGCATTTTTGTATCTTATTGAAATTGATATTTTATTACCATCAGGGGAAATCGATAGTAAAGATTTACTTTCAAAATCTCTTACAAAAAAAATGTTAGCTTTTTGTTAAATGATGAATATAAAAAAAAATATGATCTATTTATGAAAATTCAACCACGATGGTTAAATTTGACTGAATCTTATTTTCAATTTATCATTATTAAACATTAAGATAAGACTGGAATAGAGTTAGAAAAAGCTCTAAAATTAGAAATTAAAAATGATTTTAAATTTTTAAAAAATAAACCCAGATGGCTCCAATCTCCAGCATGGCCAACGGTAGAAAATAAACCTTTATTTTTTATAGGCCAATTGGATATAACTGAAATTAGGCATGATATTTCTTACTTATATATTTTTTTAGATGAAAAAAATAATACATATATGACTTTTGAACAATCAACATAAGTAATCATTGACCAACAATACTATCATTTGGTTTAGCACATAATCAGATAAATACGTAATGAGCATTACAAGTATTGGGATGACGATATTGGACCGTTAATGTTTCACAACCATTTATTGATAAATGAAACGCAATATTATTATAGATAATAAGGATAATAAATTTGTAAATACCTTAAGATTAGGACAAAATTGACAAAGCATTAGCTAGACCATGAAGACAACCCCTACAACCGTACCCGCTTTCTATGGGATGGATTCAGACTGCTGCA
>JAGGIK010000088.1 GCA_024103515.1 Snodgrassella sp.
GGTTTAGCGCGGTGGATCTGCATGGTATCTCTTTCCTTCAAAATTAAAATAACGTTTGCCATTAACTTCATGTATTGGTATTTGCGTTACTTTAATTGGTTTATTTGTTATTTTATCCAATGTCACCATATTTCCATGCCTATCGACCAATCTGATGTAGCCGTCTTTTCCTATCACGACTGCTTTAGGATCAGAATAATTATAAGGTTGTTTTTCTTGATAGTTGTTATACCAATCGGATATGCTACAGCCGGTTAATAGTATACTTAAGCCGGTTAGAAGCAGTAGTTTTGGTTTAGCGCGGTGGATCTGCATGGTATCTCTTTCCTTCAAAATTAAAATAACGTTTGCCATTAACTTCATGTATTGGTATTTGCGTTACTTTAATTGGTTTATTTGTTATTTTATCCAATGTCACCATATTTCCATGCCTATCAACCAATCTGATGTAGCCGTCTTTTCCTATCACGACTGCTTTAGGATCAGAATAATTATAAGGTTGTTTTTCTTGATAGTTGTTATACCAGTCGGATATGCTGCACCCGCTTAATAGTAGCATAAGGCCGGTTATGATTAATAAGCGGGTGCTAGTCATGGTCTCTTCTTTAATCAGGTTTTGACTGGAATTTAGAGTACTATTTCTCCGCGCGCTCTTCTTTCTTCTCGCCGTTTTTCCGCTTGCCTTGATTCATAAGTACCAAAAGTGGGGGTTCCGCCTTTTTCCATGCATACAGAATACATTGGTTCATTAAAAACTGGGTTTTTATAACCTATCTCCACAACCCGATTTTCTGGCCTTGAGGCTAATTCCGTGCAATAAGCATCATTTTTTTTCCTCAGTTCCTTCATTTCTGGGGATTCAGCATCGTAGTAAGCTGCACTATCTTTCTGCCCTTTTATAATAGCTGCTCTTTCCACATAATAGCCATTATACCAATCGGATATACTGCAGCCGGTTAATAGTATACTTAAGCCGGTTAGAAGCAGTAATTTTGGTTTAGCGCGGTGGATCTGCATGATATCTCTTTCCTTCAAAATTAAAATAACGTTTGCCATTAACTTCATG
>JAGGIK010000089.1 GCA_024103515.1 Snodgrassella sp.
TATCTTTTGATTTTTGCAGTAGTTGTGGGTTTATTATCATTTCACCGAGACTTGCAAATCTGCTTGCAAATAATAAGGATTTTTTAAAAGACGTTCAATTACTTGACGCAAACGTGATTATTAATGGTCAAAACCATTCTGGCTTTAAAGTAATCAACATTCTGCGCACGATATCATGTATAGATATGGATAAATCTGATAGTGAACCAATATTAGATTATTTGCCTGATGGACCAAAGAGATTCTACAAAATAGTCTTTAAGCAAGATATAGAGGAAAATTTTTATATGGCGAGATGTCTGGAGTCTGAAGGACGTATTGTTATGTCAGATAAACTAAGACAGTTCTTTATTGAAAATAATGTTAAGGGCATAAAGCTGTAACCATAATAATACTAGGAAACCGGCTTACATTACAATACGTTCAGGTATTATGATCCGGATATAGGTAGATTTACTCAGCCAGACCCGATTGGGTTGCTGGGCAGGTTTAATCTGTATCAGTATGCGCCTAATGGGTTGACTTGGATTGATCCGTGGGGGTTGATTGACACCCTTCTAGAAAAGGGCTTACCACTTCCTGATGCTACTAAAATTTATAGGATTAGTACCGATGGTCATTATGGATTTGATTTCAATCCTCGAGAAATAGAAGCTATTAATAAAGGAAAATTAGCTCCACCAGGTGTTTCTGTTATTAGAGCTAATAGTATCGATGAAGCCACTAAAATATGGAATGAAGCTTTTCCTAATAGGCCTGCGATAAGTGTGGGTGAAGCAAAAGTCGCATATCTTATGAAAATTGGATTTGATGTTATTCATGATCCATCTAAGGGTAAGTTGGGAGTATACCATGCAAGATTAATTCATTCAGAAGGTATTAATGGTTTTAATACTAATAAAAGTAAACTGTTTGGCATTTTCAAAGGATGTAAAGGGTA
>JAGGIK010000008.1 GCA_024103515.1 Snodgrassella sp.
AGAACAAGCCTTTGCGACTTATGCTTATTGGTACAATCATCAACGGTTACATTCATCGTTGGGCTATTTGCCTGAGGTGGAATTTAACAACCAGCTACCCCCTTAATTTTGTTGTTTGAATAAGTGTTGCCATTCCAGATATTGCATAAGCAACTGTGCCAAAGGATTTTTTCCTAAAAAAAATCGAATACTTCTTCTATTTTAATAATTTCTATCACAGTGTATTTAATTTGAAATGACTACTCATTGTATGACTCATTCACAAACCAAATAAACACATTGGAAATTTTTTATTTGGCAACAAAAATTACCAATACTATAAACATTTTGGCCTATAATAATATCGATATTGCATATAATAAACCTGACAACTATCGGTCATTTGTAAAATAATAATATTCACTATATATTTTTATCATTTTCCTTCGAAAGCAGTAGAAGATTTTATGATCAATATCATTGCCCTCAACGCTTACATAAAAAACGAATGTATCCCAACAAACTTATTTTAGAGATAGAATCCGATCTTAAATACTACTGTTTTTTCTTCCAACTTCACTAAATAAGCAGTTTAATATCCATATCAAAACGCTCTATGAGCTGAGATAGATGTCCTAAAAAAATACCGTCAATCGAGAATGTAATAAGTGCTGATTTAACTTACGAATTGCGCCAACAATTGTTTAAATCAAAAATACCTAATTGCTATAAACTTAATTTACACAACCATTTAAATAAAATTTTAAAACATAAACTGATCGCTATCAGCTATATAGCGAGATTTTAAAATTTCCCCTATTAACACCAGACTGCAAAAAAACTGTGACCGAAAAAAAATGCTAATATCTATCAAAAATGATCATTATAAGTTTTGAAACCCAATTAAGTAATCAAAGCTTGCTGCGATCATCAAGGTCATTATTTTATATTATTCATAATTTAAATAAATGCTTATAGTTAAGTAGTTAATTCAAATTTAATATAGACAAGAAAAATTTGAATGGACTGTTCTGGATGAAATAGCTTTCTCAAATCGTCACCCACAAAAAAATGATCAAGTGAATTATCTTAGTAGAATTTATCTATTCATGATCAAGTGCAAAACTCCACTCTTTTTCTAACAACTAAACCTTAAGAAAATTAATTTTTTAATTAAAAGTTAATTCGTAATTAAAATTATTCAACGATTGAAAATGAACTCGCTACGTAGCATGAGTAAAACATACAATGTTGTTTAGAAAAAATACTTGTCTACCTTTCCTTAATGTAAATCAAAAAATAATAATTAACGATTTTAATCTCTGTTGCTTAATGTTAAATTAAGAAATAATAAAATATCCTAAAATTCAATTTAACTAACATTTTATTGGCATAACAACTTCTGATTATCATAAACATCAATAGACCAGATATAATATGCCTAAACCCTATAAAGCATGCTAAACTTTTGACTAAATCTATACACACAGATATAAAAGTAATTCTTATGGCTGGCAATACCTTCGGACAAACCTTCACCGTTACTACTTTTGGCGAAAGTCATGGACCTGCGCTAGGTTGCATAATAGATGGCTGTCCGCCCGGTTTAAGTTTAAGTAAAGCAGATATTCAGCATGATCTGGATAGACGTAAACCTGGCACCAGCCGGCACGTTACACAACGCCGTGAAGATGATCAGGTTGAAATACTGTCAGGAATATTTGAAGGCATAACCACTGGGACGCCTATTGCTTTACTAATCCATAATACTGACCAAAGAAGTCAAGATTATAGCAATATAGCCAACAGCTTTCGACCTGGTCATGCTGACTTTACTTACTGGCATAAATACGGTATTCGTGATTATCGTGGTGGCGGCCGTAGTTCTGCCCGCGAAACAGCAGCCCGTGTTGCCGCAGGTGCAATAGCAAAAAAATGGTTAAAACAAAATCTGAATACAGAAATAATTGCCCACATCACTCAAATTGGCTCAAAAACAATTGTTTTTGAGGATTATTCATTCATTTCTCAAAACCCTTTTTTTGCTGCTAACCGTAGCCAAATAGAAGAATTAGAACAATATCTCGACAGTATACGTAAGCAAAAGGATTCGATCGGAGCCAAATTACATGTCTGTGCCCGAGGGGTACCTATTGGCCTTGGCGAACCTGTATTTGATCGTCTAGATGCTGATATAGCTCATGCCATGATGAGCATTAATGCGGTCAAAGGAATTGAGATAGGAGCAGGGTTCGCAAGCATCAGTCAAAGAGGCAGTGAACATGGTGATGAAATAACACCAGACGGCTTTTTAACCAATAACGCTGGTGGGATTCTTGGCGGCATCAGTAGCGGTCAGGAAATACACTTCAATCTTGCTATTAAACCTACCAGTAGTATTTCTCTTCCACGTCGCTCCATTGATATTAGCGGACATGCCATCACTCTATCGACGCAAGGTAGACATGATCCTTGCGTAGGATTACGTGCAGCACCAATTGCCGAAGCAATGTTAGCCCTCGTGCTGATTGATCATGCATTACGACACAGAGCACAAAATCTAAATGTAGATCGTAAAAATAGTAAATAGCTGATCAATAACAATGATGCAATATTTCAACTATTAGTAACTTATGCGATAATAATCAGGAATACCCATCAACAACAAAACTAGTCAATCTGGAAAGCAATTGGTTGTGATGGTTTAAACCACAAGGATATACCTTATGAGTCAAGAAACAGCTTTGGGTGCAGCATTCAAATCTGCTGTACAAACAATGAGCAAAAAAAAACAAACCGATATGATTGCAGAGCATATCTATCGTAAGTATGACGTTTTTAAATATTTTAAACCTTTAGCTATTGGAATTGATCAGGATCTTATAGCCGTCCTGCCTCAGTATGATGCTGCACTAATAGCCAGAGTACTAGCCAATCATTGCCGTCGCCCACGATATATTAAATCACTGGCCCGCGGCGGAAAACGCTTTGATCTGAATAACAGATTCAAAGGTGAGGTATCTGCTGAAGAACAAGCCATTGCCCAACAGCATCCATCTTTGCAAACCACAAAAATTCCGGATAGTACTAATGTCCAAACTGCACACAACTCTGCAAAACTTGATTCTGAAATGTCTGAAGACAATGTAAGCAAATAAAGAATTCTGTGTCAAACATCCGGCCAGAAATTAAATTATCCCAATGCTATTTGATAGCCATTGCCACCTGAACCATAAGCCTCTGATCGAAAAACTGCCTGAGATCTTGACTCAGGCGGCATTCAACCATATCAATGGCTTTCTCGTCCCTGCTACCCAAGCGCAAGATTGGGAATTAACGATACAACTGGCTGCAAATCACCCACAGATTTATGCTGCAATTGGTATACATCCATGGTTTGTTTCTAGCAGCAACAATGCCAATTTTACCAAATTAGAACAATTGTTACATCAAAATTCACAACCTTTATTAGGTGAAATTGGTTTGGACTTTGTGCGTGCTCGTGATCAAAATAGTCGTGAACAACAGATTCAATGCTTCGAGCTACAATTGCAGATTGCTAACTCTATAAAACGCCCGATCGTAGTCCATCATGTCCATGCTACTTCAGCTTGTCTTAAAAGCATCAAACGCTGCTCTTTTACCCATGGTGGTTTTGCTCATGCTTTTTCAGGCAGTATAGAAGAAGCCCATGAATGGATTAAGTATGGCTTTCTCATTGGAATTGGTTCATTGCTTTTACACCAACAAGCAAAAAAAGTCCGTATAGCAGCACAAACTCTACCCTTACAAAATATTGTCATTGAAACTGATGCTCCCTATATGTCACCAAAAACCAAACAATATAATTCACCTAACAATTTAATCCAAATAGCCAAAATTATAGCTAATTTAAGAAATATCCAATGGGAGGAGGTTGCCGAGATTACCGCTGCGAATGCACTAACGTTACTTGGTAATATTCCCAAACCATTAAAATATTGATTCTAATTTAGCTATAACATCAAAATTTTATTTCTTATATCATCATCCGTATTTGCATCTGAATTTTCAATAATTTTATAGCTTTCATCATCAACCATTCTTTCCCCTTCTTTTAACATCAATCTTCTTACCCGTTGCAAAAAATATAGCCACACTCAACCTCAACCAGTTAAAAGCATCAAACAAACATTGATAAATAGATCATCCAATCGTTTTTTGTATGCTAAAAATATGGCTATAAGGGAAAACACCCACTCATTCAAACAAAAGTATATATAGACACCAACACAACCGAAATTTTTAAAGCAACAGACACAGTAAAAGAGCGTGTCGTAGAATGACCAAATTGACTACTTAAAAGCACCATGAAGCTCATGTCAAAGACGAACCGAATTCCGTTGAGTGTATGCACAGTATCAAGAATGAAGAGGAACAAAAATCGCAGTAAACAATAAATCTGAATAACGCACACTAAGCATTAGTATAGAGAAAAAAACGTCTAGATTAATGAGTAGCAAAAAATGACACAGCCAGGTACTGGCTATCGGCGCTAACAGAGCTAAACATATTGAAATAATAATATTACAGTGTAATCGTTGATTAAACTCCATGAGCGGCTAATAGCCTATAGGGAATGTAATTTTAGGTGATCGTACCAGTTAGCATAAGCAGGAAAGACTGGTCTACCCTCATTTTAGTAAACAGTTGGATTAAATCACTCAGTTAACCTATTTCTAAATTAAACAGTTGTTCAATAATATAAATGTTTTCTTCCCAATTATATAAAGCTTCAATATATTATAAGATCACTGATTTAGCCTGCTAATGCACAGCAGGCTAATAAATTTTCTGTATGTATATCCATTTTCCCAGCCAATCTTCTTACGTGAGCATACAAATCAAGCAAAATAGAAAAATAACATGTAAACACTTATAACCATACAGACCATGATGAAATTTAAATCATGCGCAAATCCGTGTATCTATTAGCTAATTAAACACCGTATACCGAGAATATGCATGATTTAAATAAGCATAAAAACTGCGACCAAATATTTGAGCTAATGTCAATAACTGTTATTAGAAAAAATATCTATTTTGATAAATCCATGCTTCGCTACTTCTGATTTGCGAAATGCTGAACGGCTTTTATTAAAATTGCTATCTCTTTTTAGTAGTTTGATTTCTCATTCTTTACTTTATTTTAGCACTTTAATATCTGAAAATCAGCCTTTTATTGGCATCAATCTCAGGTGGTACAGATTTATTTTATTCAGTTATTTACAAAATATTTCGTAAACTAGATCAAAATCATCGACCACTTGCCAATAATTTTATCGACTATTTAAGACTAAATTACTGGCTTCTTGTTTGCACTGTTGGGCTAATCTTTTGCTCATATCATATAAGCATCCATCTTATTGTTAAAGTCTCTATTTAACTATGAGTAGATCACTTGCATGATTTCATTAGCCAATACTATTTGGCTATCTACCACCTTTGTTGCCCCTGCGTGTATATACTGTAGTTTGTCTTCCTCACTATTGCTGAAAACGACAATCTGTAACTGGGGGTTTTGTGCCTTTGCGACTTCAATAATAGCTATGATTTCAGTTCTATTTTGAATTGTAATTATCAAATTTTTTGCTGTAGCCACAAACACTGCATCCATCATACCATCAGCCAGTGCATGACCATATGCTACTGGAATCTGTTGTACCCGTAAATGTGCCACGATATCAAGACGGTTTTCTTGAACATACACGGTTTCATGCTGCTCGTGTAAACGCCTTAATACTTCCTGCCCTATCGATCCGGCACCTACCATAACAGTGTGATCGGCTACTTTTGGTGCTATAACCATATTTTCATCTGCAAAATAAATTGATATCGGTTTAATAGGAGATGCTACTTTTGCATGAGGTTTGGCTGATAACATTTCGCCCTCATGGTTAGTATCCGTTTCGCCATGTTTTAATTGTGTATGTTTTTGCAGGTAACGATTCAACCATACAAAGAGGAAAGGGTTGCATATAATTGATATTAAAGCACTGCCTAAAATTAGATCACTAGCTAATTGCGGCATAATTTTATAAACTGAACCAAGACTAGCAATCATGAAGGAAAATTCACCTATTTGTGCCAGTGCAATTGCTATCGTCAGCGCTGTCTGTACAGGATATCCGAATAATCTAACAATCAAAAATGCGCCCAATCCTTTGCCAATTACTACTACTAGCAAAGTGGCCAACAACAATAGCGGTTCACGTAGGATTATACTCGGATCAAAAAGCATGCCCACGGATACAAAAAATAATACCGTAAAGAATTCGCGTAAACCACTTGAAGCATCTTCTGCCGTATGGTTCATGCTGGTTTCACTAATTATCGTACCAGCAAAAAATGCACCCAATGCAAAAGACACGCCAAACAGATAGTTGGCCAAAATAGCACAACCTAGGGCAATGGCAATAACCGCAAGACGAAACAGCTCCGGATTTCCGGTACCAACTACTTTCTGTAATGACCAAGGAATTATCTTACGTCCCAGCAACAGCATGATTACCACGAAAGCAATTATCTGAATGCTGGTTTTACCAAATAAATACGTCACTTCAGAGGCAGATACATCACCTTGTCCGGATAAGATAGGCGCCAGCGCCGGAATCATCACTAGCACGAATACCATAGCAATATCTTCGACAATCAGCCAGCCAGTAGAAATTTTTCCCTGAGTAGAATCGGCCAGATGCCAGCGCTGTAAAGCAGCAATTAAAACGACTGTGGAAGCACAAGATAAAGCCAGACCAAAAACTACACCTGCACCAGTGGGCCAACCAACAAGCCAAGCCAGCCCCCATCCAAGCAATGTAGCCAGTACAAGTTGGATTAACGCTCCTGGAATGGCGATTTTTTTTACCGCCCATAAATCCCGAAAAGAAAAATGCAGACCTACTCCGAACATTAATAAAATCACACCTAACTCAGCCAGTTGCTGGGAAAGATGGCCATCTGCGGTAAACCCATAGGTATATGGCCCTACCATAACACCTGCGAGCAAATAACCTACTAACGGCGGCATACGCAGTTTTTGCGCAGCAAAACCCAGTAAAAAAGCGAAAAATAAACCACCAACTATGGTTTCTACTAATGGAAAAGAGTGATGCATTTTCTCATGCCGTATTAATAATTATTGGTAATGATTCTATTTTAAAATAAAAATCACATTAACAGAGAAATTTTGTTGACTTTTGCGGTAAAATTAAAAAATTTAGCTAATTTATGCTTAATCTAAAGCAATCGATCCAGTATTTGGTTTTTATTTGATCACAAAGATGAAGCTTTTACAGTTCCATCTTTATTCACATTGCTTTTTGAAATTGCAAAAGAGCAGACATTTGCAATCCAAATGGAATGATATTTGCCAGATAGATTTCAGCTCAATAACAAATAACATATTGAAAATTAATTGTTCATTTGATTTAAGGATACAACTAATGACAGCAGTTAGAACTTCTCCGGTAATCGCATCTCCGGGTAAAAGTGTTTTATTTATTACTTTAGGAATTACAGACAAACCTGAATCTTATGCAAAAGTTATAGAGTTTGCTACAGGCTTTTCTGCCCTACTGCGCAGCATGCAAAACCGTTTCTATGGAGAAAATTTTAACGCGCTAATGGGGATTGGCTCTGATGCCTGGGATAAATTAAGACCGGGTAAACCTAAACCTAAAGAATTGGTTTCTTTTAAACCTATTCAAGGGCCCAAGCATACAGCAGTAGCGACTCCGGGCGATTTGTTCTTTCACATTCGCGCAGATCGTCAGGATATTTGTTTTGAATTGGCAGCGATGATAAACGAACTTCTGGGTGAAGTTACTTACTTTATTGATGAAGTTAACGGTTTCCGGTATCTGGACGGTCGTGCCATTATCGGCTTTGTTGACGGCACTGAGAATCCAGATGAGAGTGATAAAAATGAATTTGCTCTAATCGGTGATGAAGATCCAGAATTTCGCTATGGTAGTTATGCATTCACACAGAAATATCTGCATAACATGCAAGCTTGGCGCAAGCTACCTGTAGAGGAGCAAGAAAAAGTGATTGGACGTCGACGTTTTAATGATATCGAATTATCGGATGATGAAAAACCGGCAACAGCACATAATAATGTCAGCAAAGTATATGATCTTGACGGTAATGAAATGAAAATCATCCGTGCTAACGTTGCTTTTTCTCAGGCATCAAAAAACGAATATGGTACTTTTTTTATTGGCTATTCACGCTCTTTTGCGGTCACCCATCAAATGTTAAAGCAAATGTTTAGTGGCAATGCAGAAGGCCACTCAGACCGATTATTGGATTTCAGCACACCCGTTACCGGCACACTGTTTTTTATACCCTCACCTGAATACCTTGATGAATTTGACGCCTAAAGTATTACTTTAACAATGCTTGGAGAATTTCATAGATAATTAGCCTCAGATAATAGATATACACTTCGATTATTCAATAGTTCCGTTCTTTTTTAAGATGTGACAGTCTGTTTTGAAGTTCAAAAATACTATCGGCAGGTTCATTATGATATTTTCAATGTCATTGATAATTATCTCAATAAATTAGCTAGAATATAGATTTTCTGCCTAATTACTACCACTTATTCATCAAGCGAACTAAACTATATATGCATATTAGATATTAAAAAATTATAAAATCAAAAGTAGATGATGAAAATTATTTTTACAACGTAGCTGAAAAAAACATATCCATTACGTTTTTTAACCTTAAGCAGTATGTTATCTTTCATCAGCTCCTTATTTGGTTTCAGATAAATTAATTGTGATTTATAACACTTTCAAAAAACAGAAGACTCTGTTAGATTTTTATAAAGATGTTTAGGATAAGATCATTTGATTGGTTTTTAATTACTCCGCTTGCTGGTTCAAATATACCAACTTGGACTTGTTAAAAACTTATTTATAATTGAAAATCGTTGTTGCCTTCAATTCGCACATTATTGATTCAAGACGTTGTCTTAACAATCATGAGTTAAAAACACGAATGCTCAATATATAGGTTAAGACTGATTAGCCAATTGAATAAAACAGATTTATTATTGCAAACCTTTATATAAGCATATTTATATCTAAATTTTGAGCTCACCATAATTTAACAGGAAAATATTTGCATGGGCAGTGTACTTTTTCTTCAAGCTGTGACAGTTATTTTTTCACTGTCTATTGTAACAACATTATTGAATAAGCGCCTGTTTGATATGCCTCAGGCAATCGGTGTACCTATAGTTTCAGCTATCTTGGTCTTCACATTGCAATGGTGTATGAATCAGTTCGGACGCAATCATTTCATCCATGTAGATATCATGGCTTTGAAAGCAGCTGTTGGGCATATTAATTTCTATGATTTTCTACTGAATGGGGTTATTTGCTTTATTTTGACTTCTTCTGCATTGAAATTCAAGATATCTGATCTTAAACGCTATTGGCGCCAAATTCTTATACTGGCTACATTAGGTTTGCTTCTTTGTTCGCTGCTGTTTGGCAGCATGATTTATGCATTCCAGTTTTTAGTTGGTGACTATGTCCCGATTATGGTATTGCTGCTGTTGGGTTCTGCGTTGGGTGCCACTGACCCAATTGGCATTAAAGGTGTATTAAGTTCAATTAGAACACCACGTCACTTGATGATTAAACTGGAAGGTGAGTCTTTATTTAATGATGCGATGTGTATTGTGGTGTTCATGACCATCTTAACCTTAATTAATGGTCAGCATGTTTCGCCAATAAGTGTAGTTGAGAATTTTTGCTATGAGATAATTGCTGCTGTTATTATCGGCTTTGTCTTCGGCAGCGGTGCCTTACGATTACTACATGGCAAACATGAAAATGAATCATTGATACTTACTACTGCTTTATTGGCTTCAGGTTCCTATTTAGTCGCCTATTTTGCACATGCATCAGGTCCGATTGCCTGTGTGGTTGGCGGGCTAATAGTTGGAAATAAATGGCAGGAAGTTTTGCAGAAAAAAGAAATCGATGATGTCAATAACTTTTGGCATGCAGTTGAAGGAATTATTAATTCATTTCTGTTTACTTTAATCGGGCTGGAATTATTTATCGTCGATATTAACAAGACACTGGTAATCGGTGGAGTGGTGGCATTTATTCTATTACACATCAGCCGGTTTCTCGGTAATATACTTGCCTTTATTTTGTTTCCCAAAGTCTATAAAAAAAGCTATCACGGTAGTTTGGTCATCCTATCGTGGGGAGGCGTCCGTGGTGGCATTTCACTGGCTTTGATACTGGCGGTAGCCAATATGCCGGCATTAGCCAAATACAGTGATATTTTGATAGGCTATACATTTATCTGCGTATTGCTATCTGGTGTAGTCTGCGGTCTTGGCCTGCCTGAAGTAATGAATGCTTTTTATCACAACCCAGATGAACCTAAAAGCGGTTTTAGGGGTTGGTATCAACGCCAATGCCATCGCTTTAATCGCAGCGGAGTCATGTACACAATCGAGGATCGATCGGATGGTACTGAATACATTTCTGTCTACAACCCTGTTGCTGTAGCCAAATCTTCTTCAGACCCCAGCGAGGAAATTACGCTAACACCAGAAGAATTGAAACAAAAAGTTGATAAACTTGAAAATCCAGATAATTTCTAACTATTAAAAAGCCAGCATTCATACCATGCTGGCTTTTTAATGTTAAAACAGTGACCATAAAGCCTTACATTTTCATTTATCCAACTGACTTAGAAGGTACTGTTTCACAAGCTGCACATCCTTATCAAGAACTGTAACCCGTTGTGGTAAATCTTCAAGATGATTCAGATGATCTGGACGAGGTATATATACATTAGTACCAACAGCATCGCGAATGGTTTCTTCAAATTTTGCTGCTTTAGCTGTTTCCAGACAGATCACCACTTCACCAATATCACGATGTTCACGAGCGACTTTTACTCCATCGGCGGTATGCGGATCAATCAATTCACCATCCTCAGCATAAACCTGAGCTATTGTTTGCAATCGATCGGCATGCACACTCTTACCAGAGGCAAAACCAAATTGATGATGTATTTTATTCAGTAACAGGCTCAAATCAAAACCTTTACCTGCTGCTACCTGCTGCCACAACTCTTGGACTTCATCAGCATGTTGATCAACCACGTCATAGATAAAACGCTCAAAATTAGAAGCTTTTGAGATATCCATGGATGGACTGGAAGTAACAAAAGTATGGACTGCATCACGCGGTCGATAATATCCAGAGGAAAAAAACTCATTTAGCACATCATTTTCATTTGTTGCGACCAGTAAACGATGAATAGGCAACCCCATGCTACGGGCGATATGACCAGCAAGCACATTACCAAAATTCCCACTTGGCACACAGAAAGAAACTTTTTGCTCGTTAGAGTTAGTGGCGGCAAAATAACCTTTAAAATAATAAACAATCTGCGCCACGATACGTCCCCAATTGATGGAGTTTACAGTGCTCAAATGGTACTGCTGCTTAAATGCATGATCATTTTGTAATGCTTTGACAATATCCTGACAGTCGTCAAACATACCGCGAACAGCAATATTAAAAATATTTGCTTCTTGCAGACTGAACATTTGTGCCCGCTGAAACTCACTCATTTTGCCATAAGGAGACAGCATAAATACATTCACCCGCTCCTTACCACGCAATGCATACTCAGCTGCTGAACCGGTATCACCACTGGTGGCTCCAATAATATTTAGAAAGCGGTCTTCTCGCGCCAGCACATACTCGAATAAGTTACCCAATAATTGCATGGCCATGTCTTTAAAAGCCAAGGTTGGGCCATTAGACAAGCCTTCAATTTTAATCCCATCATGTAAAGTCCGTACTGGGGTAATTTCATCGGTACCAAATATTTCTTTTGTATAGGTCTTATCAATAATCACCTTTAGATCGGTTTTAGGAATATCAGTAGCAAATAAACTGATAATTTGTAAAGCCAATTCGGGATAACTCAACGAGCGCCAGTCATGTAAAGTGTGAGCCTGTATATGCGGATAAGATTGTGGCAGTAATAACCCACCATCTTCAGCTAATCCGGCCATCAACGCCTGACTGAAACTTTTTGGCGTTGACTGCCCTCTGGTGCTAATATATTTCATCACTTCTCCCACATGATTGTAAAGCATAAGTAAAATTTAAAAGTTCATTTTCTGCTTAAATGATACTTAAATAATATCGATCAGAAATAAGCAATACAGTTAAGTATAATTTAATACTGGTGATTAATTTTTAAAGATAATAGCAATACACTCTTCTCTTTACCATCATCATACGATTTAAAAGAAAATCAACAGCAATTATATGCTTAAATTATCGCTTAAAAGTAAAATTTTGCTTACAACAAAACGATTGAACGCTGTTAATAAACAACATAAATAATATACCCCATTCCTGCAGCACGACCAACAAACTATATTATTAACAGCTAATCAATCTTTCAGTAGTTGATGACAAAAATCTTTGCAACTTTTGCTAATCTTTCCACAGCTGTTTTGCCAATTTAACAACTATAGCGCTGACAGCATAATGCTTTCAGGTACAATAACGCCATACAGAATAGTGCCTACAGAATAGCAGACTATGGATTTATTCAGCCAAAAACCCTTATCACCGTTGGCTGAGCAATTACGCCCACACTCATTGGATGACGTAATTGGTCAACAACATTTAATCGGCAGCGGTAAACCATTGCGTGTGGCCATTGAAAGTCGCCGACTGCATTCCATGTTGTTATGGGGACCACCGGGGGTGGGTAAAACCACTCTGGCACGTATACTCGCCCAAAGCTTTAAAGCACAGTTTTTGCCTATTTCGGCAGTATTCTCTGGGGTAAAAGATATTCGTGAAGCCATTGAAAAAGCTGAACTGGCTTTACAGAATAGACAAAGCACCATTCTTTTTGTCGATGAAGTCCATCGCTTTAACAAATCCCAGCAAGATGCTTTTTTACCGCATGTTGAAAGCGGTCTGCTGACCTTTATTGGTGCTACAACCGAGAATCCATCTTTTGAAGTCAATCCGGCATTACTTAGTCGAGCACAGGTCTATACTCTATATTCGCTCAAACCAAAAGAATTGCAACAGCTACAGCACAAAGTGTTGAATTTACCTGAGTATAATATGCTTAGCATAGACAACGATGCTCAGAGCATGGTTGTCAGTAGTGCCGATGGTGATGCGCGCCGTTATCTGAATTTGATGGAACAATTGATTCATACTGCACAATCACAACATCAGACTGCCATCACAGCCGAACTGACGGCCAATTGCCTCGGTTCTCATCTACGCCGTTTTGATAAAGGTGGCGACAATTTCTATGATCAGATTTCTGCCTTACATAAATCTGTACGCGGTTCTCATCCTAATGCAGCCTTATATTGGTTTTCCCGTATGTTGGACGGCGGAGCAGACCCTCGCTATCTGTCTAGACGAATTGTTCGTATGGCATGGGAGGATATCGGTTTAGCTGATCCGCGTGCGATGCAGATCGCCAACGATGCTGCTACTACTTATGAACGACTCGGCAGTCCGGAAGGCGAATTGGCGCTAGCCCAGGCGGTACTATATCTTGCGTGCGCAGCCAAAAGTAATGCTGGTTATAAAGCCTTTAATGAAGCCAGTGCATTTGTAAAAAGCCATCCCTCCAATGAAGTTCCGATCCATCTCAGAAATGCACCAACCAAACTGATGAAAGAATTAGGTTATGGCCGTCACTATCGATATGCCCATGATGAGCCTCATGCTTATGCTGCTGGCGAAACCTATATGCCTGAAGGAATGTATGAACCAGAATTTTATCAACCCGCAGCCCGCGGATTAGAAATAAAAATTGCTGAGAAACTGGCATACTTGCACGCTTTGGATGATGAAGCGAAAGAAAAATGAAGCCAAATAGCTATTCAGCCTGCGCCATTATTAGCCTGCCATTTGGTCTGATCGATGGACGCAAAGCTACACTGTGGACACTGACCAATCAATGCGGTATGCAAGTATCAATTATGGACTTTGGTGCCACCATCACATCATTACGTCTACCAAATCAACACAATCAATTAATTGAATGTGTTTTGGGCTTTAATCGGGCAGAAGAATATGCTACGGCTGAATATAGGCAAAATAATCCTCATCTGGGTGCTATTATCGGGCGACATGCCGGCCGTATCAGCTATGCCAGAGCACCATTACATCAGCAAATAGTTCATTTATCTGCCAATTTACAAGAGCATCATCTACATGGTGGACATATTGGCTTTGATCAGCATTGGTGGGAATTGGACAAACTATATTGTGATGAACAATCAGCTGCGCTTACTTTGCATCTCTACAGCCCAGATGGTGATGAAGGATATCCGGGTAACCTACACGTCTGGGTAAAGTATATTTTAACCAACCAAAATGAATTGAAGGTTAACTTACGCGCACAATGCGATCAGGACACCATACTGAATCTGACCCAGCATAGTTATTTCAACTTGTCGATATATGATGAAAATATAAGCAAACATGAACTGTGGCTGGCTACGCAAAACATAATCGCAACAGACCATAAAATGATGCCCACAGGTGAATTAACCAAAGTACCGGATAAACTTGACTTCCATAGTAACCGTGCGATTGGTGACAGTATTATTGATGCTGCCTATATTCTACCAACGCCGCGCACTAATGAAGCCATTGTAGCCAAACTGATGGCACCTGATACTGGACTATCCTTAGCAGTCAGTACTGACTCACCGGTGTTAGTTGTATACAACGCAGAATATCTGCCCTATCGAAACGTTGACAGCCGTAAATCACTTCTGCCATTTGCGGCTATTTGTTTCGAACCGCAAGGATACACCGATGCCCCTAATCATCCTACTTTCCCAAACAACATCTTAAAAAAAGGGACTACTTTCGAGCAAAATATTAGTTATATCTTCAATTTTAAAAATATAAACTAATATTCCAATCCCATTACACTTCTACCTACTGCTACATAGATTTTATGAATCATCCCAACCAATCAAACAAAGCCCATATCGACCGAATGAGCATGATAAAATAAATGCTTCTATTACCCCATACTGAAGATTGCTTATCATGAAATGGAACGACATACACGCCATCGCTTTTGATCTAGATGGAACACTAGTTGACTCAATAGCAGATTTATGTGCTGCAGCCAATTATATGCGCTCACAGTTTGAGCTCCCTCCCCTTCCTCATGATGAATTGAAAACTTATGTTGGCGATGGGTTAGGTGTATTGGTACATCGTGCTCTGAGCGGCCACCAAGATGGCAAAGTCGATGACGCAATGTGGACGCAAGGCTTTACATCATTTATGGGCTACTATCGTGATCATTTAAGTGTCTACACCCGTCCTTATCCACAAGTAGAGACGGCTTTGAAATTATTTAAATCCCGCAATTTACCCATGGCAGTGATTACCAATAAAAATGAGGTACTTGCAGCCGAATTATTGTGCCAGCTTGGATTAGCAGATTATTTCAGTCTGATTGTTGGTGGCGATACGCTCAGCGAAAAAAAACCTTCTCCTATGCCTATCCTACACACTGCTGAGTTGTTGGGCGTACCAGTCCAAAATTTCTTAATGGTTGGCGATTCAGCCAATGATATCCGTGCAGCTAAAGCGGCCGGAGCATTAAGCTGCGGTGTGACATGGGGATATGCTGATATGGGACAATTAGCTCAACAATCAGAGACCAAACCTGATACCATTGTTGATCATTTACCTCAAATCGACGATGGCATCCGCCTGCACGGAGACCAAGAAATTCAGGTATGAAAAACAAAATAAGCCTACGTGTTCGGGCACTCAATATTCTTGCACGTCAGGAAATCAGTCGTAGTGAACTGGCGCGTAAACTGCGCTCCTATGTAGGTGAAGACGATGATCTGGAAGCACTACTAAATGAATTGGCCGAACATCACTGGCAGTCTGATGAGCGCTATACAGAAATTTATGTGCATAGTAAAAGTCACTTGTATGGCAATTTACGTTTAAAACAAAGTTTGAAACAAAAAGGTATTGATCCGGCACTAATACAAGACTATCTGCCCGATAAAAATGAACAGATCAGCAATGCTATTACCATTTTGCATAAAAAGTATCGGCTACCGCCTGCCGACTTGAAAGAAAAGCATAAACAGATGCATTTTCTAGCTTATCGTGGTTTCAATACCGATATTATTCGTACTGCTTTACAGCAAGCTTGGGCAAATTATTCTCTGCCCGATGACGATGATTATTGTTGAAGATTTAATCTGCAATTGCTTCTGCTTTCAAATATAAAAGAGCTCAGGTTGATTTATCTGAGCTCTTTCAAAATAAAATATTTTAACGCCTAATGCAAACCGACATCTTCTTTTCTAATGTGATCATTAGCGGTACCAGTGGGTTTACCAGACCAATAACTGGCGAGAAAAGAACCGGAAATATTATGCCATAACGAAAAGATAGCACCCGGTAATGTTGCCAGCGGCGTAAAAAATTTAGCACCCAAAATTGAAGCTAGGCCAGAGTTCTGCATACCCACTTCCAGCGCCAACGTTCGGCAGACAGATTTATCAAAACCGCATAACCGTCCACCCCAATAACCACCCAACAGCCCCACTGCATTGTGAAGTATGACGCCAACAATAACAATTAGTGTATTTGCCGTTATCTTATTACTACTTAACGAAACAACAGTTGCGATCACTATCACAATCACGCACGTAGTAAATAATGGCAGCAGTGGTACCAATGCTTTTACCTGCTTAGGAATGAAATAATTGATGGTCAGACCTAATGCCACTGGCAACGCCACAATCATAATAATTTCTTTTAACATATGAGCAACTGGAACATCAATCGTTGCATCAATATACAGCCTAGCCAAGAGTGGTGTCGCAAAAACACCGACAACCGTGGATAAAGCACTAATGGTCACAGATAAAGCAACATCACCTTTAGATAAAAAAACCATTACGTTGGATGCAGTACCACTGGCCACACAACCAACCAATACCATTCCAATCTGCAAATCAGCAGACATGTTCAACATTTTAGCTATAATCCATGCCGCCAAAGGCATAATCAGATAATGCAAAAAAATACCCGCTGCAATTGGCAAAGGCCGCTTAAAAATACGAGTAAAATCCTCAATTTTCAAAGTCATGCCCATTGACAGCATAATGAGCATTAGCAACTGTGAAATATAACTTTGCAGCGGAACAAAAAAAGCGGGGTTATAGTAAGCGTAAATAGAACATAAGGCTGCCCACAACGGAAACAGCCTTGTAATAGTAGCAAACACGAGAATTCTCTCAATGCAGAAAAATAAGTATTATGCAGCCATTGCTTTAATTTTGGCAGACAAACGGCTTTTATGACGAGCTGCCTTATTTTTATGAAATACACCTTTATCGGCGATACGATCAATAATTTTAACGCTTTGAACAAAAGTAGCTTGTGCAGCGGCTTTGTCGCCTGCTTCGACAGCTTTCAATACTTTCTTTACCGCAGTGCGAAAAGCGGTACGTAAGCTGGCATTATGGGCACGTTGTTTCAATGCCTGACGGGCACGTTTACGAGATTGTGCACTATTGGCCATCAATGTCTCCTAATATACATATACAAATCATGAAACGCAGAATTTTAAATACTTCACAATATAAATGCAAGTACTAGTGTTGTTTTTTGAGTAAACGCAATTTGGAAAATAATTCTTAGACCAAAACAAACTGCCAGTAATACCTGCTAAATTTTAATGTATACTCAGTTATCAGCATAACATATTTGTCTGCTGCCTGCACAAACCTAAACAAATTAAAATTTTACACCCATATAGCATATAAATATTAACAGCCACCCTTTCGAGAATGACTAATGCAATCCCTTAAATATCAAAGCATCAAAAATATTTCTGATGCTGTTAAAACTTGATTATTAGAACACTAACTTTTTTATTATTATAAATTCTTTAATTATGTGTTATGAGTCTGTTTCTCATTTTTAATAATCGCGTTTTCAGGTTGTTGGCGATAATAATTACTGTTTTTATACGCTTGTGTGCCTTCTCTGATTAGCACCAGGCAGATAGCAGCCAAAGGTAAAGCTAGCAGCATACCAACAAATCCGAGCAACTGCCCAAATGCCATTAAGGAAAAAATAACCCAGAATGGTGAGAGCCCTATACGATCTCCTACAATTTTCGGAGTGACAAAAAAACTTTCCAAAAACTGCCCAAGAGCAAAAACACACCATACCATTAATAACCCCGGCCAACCATGAAATTGCAATACAGCAGCTAATGTCGCCAGCAGCAGGCCAGTAAATGCGCCCAAATATGGAATAAACACCAACAAACCGGCAATCATCCCAATGGCAAAACCCGATCGTAATCCTACCAATGCCAAACCTATTCCATAAACTAGACCCATAATGATCATCACCAGCAATTCACCACGTAAAAATGCCCCCAGTATGGTGTCCATATTGGTAATGATACGCTGATATGTAGGCAAAATTCGACGCGGAATCATATTGGTAATCCCAACTGTCCAACGACTCCAGTCTAGCAAAAAGTAATACAGCAAAAACGGGAATAACATCAAATTAGCGAGCCAGTCAACAAAACCACTCCCTTGCTGCCATACCATTGGTAACACTTTTGAAGCCGTATCCTTAATATTCACATCTTCAGATTTAATCCACTGTGTTACCATACGCATCATATAATCTGCATCCCAGCGGATATTGATATGAAAAGTTTGATTCAGCCAAGGTAGCAAAGTCATATGTATCCAGTTAATCAGATTTGGCAGCTTTTCATAGATACTGTCCATTAAATTGATTAACATCGGCACAACAATTAATAATAGAATAACAATCACACTCAGACCTAACAACATTACCAGCATGGCGGCTATTGTTCTGGGTATTTTATGTTTAGTGAGATTTTCCACTAATGGATTGAGGATATAAGCCAATACACCCGCCGCCGCAAAAGGCATCAGTATAGATTTGAGACCAACAAACAAACCGATGGTCAGAATTAGTACCATTGCGCCTATAATCCAAGGGGTAATACCAGAAGGCTTGTGAGTATTCAAGTTCATGCCATTGTGTGCTCAGAATAGTGAATAAAATTTTATGTAATAATTAACAGCTTAATACCATATTGATGATAATAGCTGAGTAATGATTAAAGGGAAAACCTTTTTACATTGCCACAATAAAATCACAGTCTATTGTTTTAAATAAGAATATGAATTAATCAATCAAACAAGTGATGGATTATAACTTTATATTTTCCACAGATAAACAAAAAGCTGTCTGAACAAACATTCAGACAGCTTTTTTAAATATAAACCTTAAACTTATTTTTTACGCTGTGGAGGAAGGTCAGTACAAGTGCCGGTAGCCACTTCAGCAGCCATACCGATGGTTTCACCCAAGGTAGGATGCGGATGGATGGTGCTGCCAATATCAACTGCATCACAACCCATTTCAATAGCCAGACAAATTTCACCAATCATATCGCCAGCGCTTGGTCCTACAATGGCGCCACCAATAATCAAACCAGAATCTGCGTCAAAAATCAACTTAGTTGATCCTTCGCTACAACCATTTGCAACAGCACGACCGGATGCTGCCCATGGGAATACAGATTTAGTAATCTTAATTCCGTCTTTTTTAGCTTGTTCTTCAGTCACACCAACCCAAGCTACCTCAGGATTAGTATAGGCCACACCAGGGATTACCCGTGCATCAAAATAAGCGTGATGACCAGCACAGTTTTCTGCGGCCACGTGTGCTTCATGTACAGCTTTATGTGCTAACATCGGCTGACCAACAATATCACCAATAGCAAATATATGCGGCATGTTGGTTCGCATTTGTTTGTCTACATTGATAAAGCCGCGATCGGTTACGACTACACCGGCATTTTCAGCACCAATCAGCTTACCATTTGGAGCACGACCGGCCGCAACCAGTACTAAATCATAGCGTTGTGGCTCAGTAGGCGCTTTAGCCCCTTCAAAAGTCACGTAAATACCATCTTCCTTGGCTTCAACAGCAGTGGTTTTAGTATTGAGCATGATATTATCAAAACGATGTTCATTTTTCTTCTGCCAGATTTTGACCATATCGCGGTCAGCACCCTGCATTAGGCCATCCATCATTTCAACCACATCCAGACGTGCACCAAGGGTACTGTATACAGTACCCATTTCCAACCCTATAATGCCACCACCAATAATCAGCATTTTTTTAGGTATAGATTTGAGTTCTAGAGCACCGGTTGAATCCACGATGCGCGGATCTTCAGGAATAAATGGTAAGTTCACCACACGGCTGCCGGCAGCAATAATGGTGTTTTTAAAAGCCAAGGTTTTGGTTTCACCAGTTTCGGTACGACCTTCACCAGAAGTCAGTTTCACTTCAATATGGTGCGGATCAATATAGCGACCATTACCGCGAATGATATCCACTTTGCGTGTTTTGGCCATACCAGCCAAACCAGTAGTCATTCTGGCAACCACTTTTTCTTTATAAGCACGCAACTGATCAATATCAATTTTAGGGGCATCAAAATCAATACCATTAGCCTTTAATTCTTTAACTTCTTCAATCACTGCCGCATTATGCAACAACGCTTTGGATGGAATACAGCCAACATTCAGACAAACACCGCCCAACGTAGCATAGCGTTCAACTATAGCAACTTTCAAACCTTCATCGGCGGCGGCAAATGCAGCAGAGTACCCACCAGGCCCGCCACCCAATACAATCACGTCGTATTCAGCATCACTGGAACCATGATAGCTAGCCGCTTGTGGCGCTGCTGCCGGTGTGCTTGGTTGCGCAGCCGGAGCTGCTGTCGGTGCAGTTTTAGCATCGACTGCTTCAATCACAGCAACCACACCGCCTTCAGAAATCTTGTCACCAACTTTGACTTTAACTTCCTTCACCACGCCAGCAGTTTCAGCCGGCACATCCATTGTTGCCTTATCTGTTTCCAGTGTGATCAAAGTATCATCTACAGCAACAGTATCACCCGGTTTGATTTCAACGGCAATAATATCAACATTCTGATAATTACCGATATCCGGTACTTTTAATTCAATTAAACTCATGGTTTAAACCTTTGCCTGCTGCTGCAAATAATGCAGCAGCAATATCTGCATTCATGTACACAGGCTACCTGCTTATAAGTAGCCTCTACTAAATACTTATAGAGTTACGCGACGGAAATCTGCTAACAGCTTGCTGATAAATACTAGGAACCGCATGCCAGCTGCCCCGTCAATAACACGATGATCGAAAGATAAAGACAGCGGACATTGTAAGCGTGGTTCAAACTCTTTACCATTCCAGCTAGGTTTAATCTGTGATTTACAAACACCCAGAATTGCCACTTCAGGTGCATTGACAATTGGAGTAAATCCAGTACCGCCAATACCACCCAATGAAGAAATAGTAAAGGATGCACCTTGCATTTCTTGTGGTTTAAGCTTGCCTTCGCGAGCACGCTTACTCATTTCAGCTAATTCTTGCGAAATTTCTTTAAGACCTTTCTGATCGGCATTTTTAATCACAGGTACAACCAGACCATTCGGCGTATCTGCTGCAAAACCGATATTAATGTATTTCTTCAGAATCAGGTTATCGCCGTCCAGAGATGAATTAAACTCGGGGAATTCCTGCAAAGCTTTAACACAAGCAAGAATGATAAATGATAGCGGTGATACTTTAACCCCTGCGCGTTCCCATTCTTTATTTAGCTGTTTTCGGAAGACTTCCAGTTCGGTCATATCCGCATCTTCCTGTAAGGTCACATGCGGAATCATTACCCAGTTTCGAGCAAGATTCTGGCCGGAAATCTTCTTGATTCGGGACAGCTCTTTAACTTCAATTTCACCAAACTTGCTGAAATCAACTTTCGGCCACGGCAATAAATCCAACCCGCCCCCCAAGGAAGAGGCACTGCCACCTTTTTCCATTTTCTGCATAACACCTTTAACGAAATTACGCAGATCATCTGGAGTAATACGTCCCTTCGGACCATTACCGCTAACTCGTCCTAAGTCCACACCCAGCTCACGCGCCAATTTGCGCACTGATGGGCTGGCATGAGCTTTTTTGAAGCTGGCTTCATCAATCACCGAGCTACCGAAAGCCTGAGGAACGGCACTTTTAATTTCAGCACGTAAATCATTATTTCCGGCATTTGGCGTAGCAGCAACCTGTGCCTTGATATCTTTAGCCGGTTTGACTGCCGCCGGAGCTGTAGCGGCTGTAGTGGCCGGTGCAGCAGCAACTTCAATCAACGGGCTACCTTCAGATACCTTGTCACCTACCTTCACCTTCACAGCTGTTACTTTACCCGCTACAGTAGATGGGACATCCATGGTGGCTTTGTCTGTTTCCAAAGTCACTAGTGTCTGGTCTACTGTAACTTCATCGCCCACTTGTATATCGATCTCAATCACATCAACATTGGAGAAGTTACCGATATCGGGTACATTTACCACCACAGACTGTGCGGTAGCCACTACTGGTTCACTTACAGCTGGTTTTGTAGTCGCGTCTGAAGCTGATGTTGACGCAGCAACTGATCCGGCTGCATCAAGCTTCACAATCAAACTGCCCTCGGACACTTTGTCGCCTACTTTTACCAGTACTTCGTTCACCACTCCAGCTTTATCAGCAGGTACATCCATAGTGGCTTTGTCTGTTTCCAGAGTGATCAAAGTATCATCTACGGCAACGGTATCACCTACTTTGACTGCCACATCAATCACATCGACATTGGTATTGCTACCAATATCCGGCACTTTTATTTCAACTATCTGACTCATAATTTTGTCCTTTGACGACAACAGAAAATTTCCTGCGTCTGACAATTATTGGCATTTGCAATTGATCATAACTGCCTAAAAGAAAATAAACTTTCAGACAGTCACCGTATTAGCGTGTCCAGCTAGGATCTACATCAGCCTTGATACCATACTTACTAATGGCATCCTGTACCACTTTTTTGCTGATTTTGCCTTCTTCGGCCAGACCATTAAGAGCAGCAACCACTACATGATAACGGTTTACTTCAAAGAACTCGCGTAAGTTATCACGAGAATCACTGCGACCATAGCCATCAGTACCCAATACTGTAAAGCTGTCTTGAGGTACAAATGCACGAATACGATCAGCAAAATGACGCACATAATCAGTAGAAGCGACAATTGGACCTTCCTGACCGCTTAATAATTCGGTTACGTAAGGTACTTTTTGGGTGTCGTTCGGGTGTAGACGGTTGTAACGCTCAGCATTGATACCATCACGATACAATTCATTGAATGAAGTCACACTCCAGATATTAGCAGCAACATCAAAGTCCTGTTTCAGCAAATCAGCAGCGGCAATAACTTCTTGTAAAATTACACCACAACCCATCAACTGAACTTTCAGCTTATTAGCGGTAGCTTCCTGCAACAGATACATACCTTTTAGAATCTGCTGTTCAATGCCATTGCGTTTTGGCAGTGCTGGATGTTTGTAGTTCTGATTCATCAGAGTGATGTAGAAGAACACATCTTCACGATCAACCCACATCCGTTGCATACCATTGTGAATAATTACAGCCAATTCATAAGAGAAGGCTGGGTCATAAGAAATACAATTTGGAATCAGCTCAGCTTGAATATGACTATGACCGTCCTGATGCTGTAAACCTTCACCATTCAGAGTGGTACGACCGGCAGTACCACCGAGCATAAAGCCGCGTGCACGCTGATCACCTGCTGCCCAAGCCAAATCACCGATACGTTGGAAGCCGAACATTGAATAGTAAATATAAAATGGAATTAGCGGAAAGTCATTGTTAGAATAGCTGGTTGCCGCAGCGATCCATGAACTCATGGCACCCGGTTCATTAATACCTTCTTGGAAAATCTGACCATTTTTGGATTCTTTATAGAACATTAGCTGGTCATGGTCTTGCGGAGTATAAATCTGACCTTTTGGATTCCAGATACCATATTGACGGAACAAGCCTTCCATACCAAAAGTACGGCTTTCGTCTGGCACAATTGGTACAACACGCTTACCAATATTCTTGTCTTTTAACAGCGTACTTAAAATACGCACGAATGCCATGGTAGTAGAGAATTCACGATCACCACTGTCTTGCAGCTGCGGTGAAAATTCGTCTAAAGCCGGAATTGGCAATTGTTCAGAATCAGGATGACGATATGGTAGGAAGCCACCCAACTGAGCGCGACGCTCTTTCATGTATTTCATTTCTTCACTGTCTTCAGGCAGACGGAAGAATGGTAGAGTGTGTTCCATTTCTTCATCTGTTACCGGAATCTGGAAACGATCACGGAACTGCTTAAGTGAATCCATGTCCATTTTCTTGGCTTGGTGAGCGGTGTTCTGAGCCTCACCAGAAGCACCCATACCATAGCCCTTAATAGTCTTAGCCAAAATTACAGTTGGACGACCATTAGCATTATTAACCGCTTCATAATAAGCCGCGTAGACCTTATGTGGATCGTGTCCGCCACGGTTCAATGCCCAGATTTCATCATCGGACATATTGGCCACCATGGCTTTCAATTCAGGCGTATTGAAGAAATGTTCACGTACATAAGCGCCATTTTGCGATTTATACATTTGATAATCACCGTCAACACATTCTTCCATGCGCTGTTTCAGTAAATTATCTTTATCTTGCGCCAACAGAGCATCCCACTTACTACCCCAGATCACCTTCAGTACATTCCAGCCTGCACCACGGAAGTTGCCTTCTAACTCCTGAATGATTTTACCATTACCTCGTACCGGACCATCTAAACGTTGCAAATTACAATTAACCACAAAAATCAGATTATCCAAACCATCACGGGCAGCCAGAGCAATTGCTCCTTGGCTTTCGGGCTCATCCATTTCACCGTCACCGCAGAATACCCACACCTTACGGCCAGCAGTTTTAGCCAGACCACGGGATTCCAAATATTTGAGCAGACGAGCTTGATAAATACCTTGCAAAGCACCAAGTCCCATCGATACAGTTGGGAATTGCCAGAAATCAGGCATCAGCCATGGGTGAGGATATGAAGACAGACCTGAACCACCTACTTCCTGACGGAAATTCTGCATCTGTTCTTCAGTCAAACGGCCTTCCACATAGGCGCGTGCATAAAAGCCAGGGGCGCTGTGACCTTGGAAGAACACCAAATCTCCTTCTTGAGAATCGGTTTTACCATGCCAGAAGTGATTAAAACCCACATCATATAAAGTTGCACAAGATTGGAAGCTGGCAATATGACCGCCCAATTCTAAATTTTTCTTACTGGCATTCAATACCAGAGCAGCTGCATTCCAACGTACCAGAGAACGGATGCGGTGTTCTAATTCATGATTACCAGGAGATTTTTGTTCTTTGCCTACCGGAATAGTATTCAAGTAAGCAGTAGTCGCGTTGAATGGCATATAAATACCACGACGGCGTATATAACGCACAAGTTTTTCCATCAGGAAATGTGCACGTTCTGGCCCCTCTTCTTTCAGCACAGAACTGAGAGAGTCCAACCATTCTTGCGTTTCTACGGGATCGATATCTTGATCATGGAATTCGGTAGACATATCAATATCCTCTTTCGTTTGGGATTGAATCATGAGCAAAACACTTTATGTTGTTGCCGTTTCATTTATTAATTTAACCAATTTTATTAAATTATTGATTATAAAAGTAAAATAAATGCAGTCATGTAACATTTGATCTGCTTTATTTAAATAGAATAAAATAGCAGATAATTGTATAGTGCAACATATTGTATTTTCCCATAAATCCTACCAGCGTAATCCCCAAACAGCAATGACTTTTTACATCAATTTTCTGTTGTAAACCTATAGCTAATCACCTCGTTCACTGTAGTAGAATATTGAATATAATTGGAATTTCACGCAATAATTTTGTTAAAAACCGTACATAAATAAGAATAAAGAGTCTAAAACATTTATTATTTATTTAAATTTAATTAAATGTATTCTTTAATTCATTTATATTCAAATAGTTTTTATCTTTACATACAGGTTAAGTTAATTTTCAATTTCCAAAAACCAATTAATTAATATTTGTTATCATATTTTCAAAATATATAATAACATTAATTTACCTTAAATACTATAATTGCATAATATAATAAAAATTAGAAAATAATTGTTTTCTTAATTTTTGAAAATTTATAATTTAAATCTAAGGTATCACGTTAGACATCTTATTTCTGACTGATAAATAAACCAAAAAATTTATTTTTAACCAAACAATTAAGCTAAATTGCAGACCATATGCATATAAATTATGAATAGTAAATATTCTTGCTCATGCTTTAACTTTGACTTTTCAGCCCAAGATAATAAAAATAATCAAGTCATAGAATATATTAAGCGTATTTCAAAGGAAGTAATATGGCAGAACTCAATTATTACGAAATTCTGGGGGTTGATCCTAAAGCCAGTGATGATGATATAAAAAAAGCTTATCGAAAACTGGTCAGAAAATATCATCCTGATGTCAGCAAGGATCCCGATGCCGTCAATAAGACTAGCGAAATCAATATCGCTTATGAAACCTTACATGATAAAGAAAGACGCGCTGAATACGATGAAATATTGAACAATCCGTTTGCTCATCATGGCCACAGCCACGACCAAAATACTAGCGGTTATCAATATCAGCAATACGATTTTGACCCACAACAATTTGGTCACAATGGAGCATTCGGCAGCAACGAGTTTCACTTTGATGATATTTTTTCAGCTTTTAGCGCTCATACTCGGCAAGGTTTCCGACAGCGTAGTAATGGTCCGATACATGGGGAAGACCAACATGCAGAACTGGTTATCGATATTCAGGAGGCTTATCAGGGTGTCCAACGCAGTTTATCGCTAGATATGCCCACCATCAATGCTGACGGACAGATGCGCTATGAACGCAAAACCCTAAACGTGAAAATACCGGTAGGCATCAGCGAAGGACAGCAAATCCGGCTAAATGGGCAAGGATTACCAGGATTAAATCATGCTGCTGCAGGTGACTTATATTTAAAAATCAAATTTCGTCATCGAGATGATTTGTACGTTCAAAATCGTAAAGATGTTTATCAACGTATCAATGTCGCCCCATGGATTGCTGCCCTAGGCGGAAAAATAGATATTATTACCCCTGCGGGTAAATTGAGCGTGAACATTCCGGCAAACAGTCATAGCAACCAGAAAATGCGCTTGAAAGGAAAAGGTATACCGGCTAAAGAAGCTGGTGATTTATTTCTGTTAATCAATATCGTTCTGCCTAAATCAAACAGTCCAGAAGATAAAGCTGCATGGCAGACATTGGCGAAACACTTTGCCGGATTCAACCCGCATAATCAAGCTTAATGGCAGGAATAGAAAATGAGCGAAAACAGACAAGATATAGAATTAGAATTTAATGATTTAGTTCGTGCCTGTGACAATCAGAGCAGCTGGATTCTTAGTTTAATTGAAGAAAATGTCATTCCTGTGGATGATGTACCGCAACGGGCACGTTATAGTGGTTATCATATGACACTTGCCCGGCGTGCATGGCGTATCCATCGTGATTTTGATGCCAGCCCCAGTGCCACAGCCCTAATCTTGCAACTACTGGATGAACTAGAAGATTTGCGGCGTCGCTTTTGAGGTATTTTGAGAAAAGTCTTAATTGGCAGCAGAATAATAGAATTTAATCATTTTTTTCTGGTAACTGGGCGGAACCCATGCGCCGCAAAATAATATTGGCCTTGCGCCGTATCTCTTTGTCGCGCGGATGATCAATATAATACAGCGGGCGAGGCACACGGGCAGCCAATTTGGCCGCCTGCTGAGCCGACAGCTGCATTGCAGAGCGGCCATACAGTGTCTGACTGGCTGCTTCGGCACCATACACACCATAACCCCACTCGATCACATTCAGATATAAGGCAAATATTCTGTCCTTATTCATAGTGGCTTCAAGCATAGAAGTGATGAGCGCTTCTTCAGCCTTACGCCAATAGTGCCGACTTTCCGATAAAAATAGATTTTTTGCCAATTGCTGGCTAATGGTTGATCCACCAACACTCACTTTACCCTGTCGTTGATTTTTCTTGATTGCGGTACGTATTCCGTTCCAGTCAAAGCCGTCATGCTCAGCAAATCGCGAATCTTCTGATGCTATTAAGGCCTTTTTCAAATTAGGCGATATGCGGTAATAGGAAACCCATTGGTAATTTAACCGTACCTCAGGGCGTGAGTCTGCCAGTTCATGCATTCGTAATACCATAAACATCGTTCGATGCGGTGCAATTGCGCGATAAGTGAGCAAACTACCGTATACATAGACATTAAATAATACAAAACACATTACGAAAAAACTAAGTGACCACCTTATCAGCTTCATTGCTGACCCATTTGTTGTCTGATTGCAGACACCACAACACTGATGTCAGGCTGAAACCCATGCCATAAATAATATGACTCAGCAGCCTGAGCAACAAGCATACTTAAGCCATCTGCTGTGTTTACACATCCAGCTTGTTGTGCTTGCTTTAAAAACAAAGTAGGCCCTTTAGCATACATCATGTCATAAACTAACTCTGCTTTCGCCAGCACAGCAGGTGCTATCGGCAGCATCTGACCTTGCAGGCTGCCTGATGTGGCATTAATTATAATATCATAATGCGGTCTAATTTCATTTACCGGTACCCAAGCTGTACCAAATTCTACAGCCAGCTTTTCAGCCTTAGCTTCTGTGCGATTTGCGATTATTAATTGTGCCGGCCGCTGCTGTAATAAAGGCAAGATGACACCTTGTGCTGCCCCTCCGGCCCCTAACAACAATATGCGCTTATCGTGCAATGAGAAATTCAATAGTTCTTGAATAGCCCGAACCAAACCGATGCCGTCGGTGTTGTCTGCAAAGAGAATTCCGTCACGCATGAATAAAGTATTCACAGCCTGCGCTGCTCTTGCTCGAGAACTTACCTCATCGGCAAGCTGAAACGCCTCTGTCTTGAACGGAACCGTAATATTGGCACCAACGCCACCAGATTGAAAAAATTCCTGAGCCACCTCAGCAAAACTGTCTATCGGTATGAGTTGACGCTCATAGACTAACTGCCGACCTTCCTGACGTGCAAAACTCTGATGAATCTGTGGTGACCAACTATGAGCTACAGGATTACCAAATACAGCAAACAATGTCATCGCTTCCTTATATATCTACCAAAATAGCTGGTTGATGGCTGGAACAGAAATATTTGAACTTTACTATCCACTCGACACCAAAAAACCACCAATACTTTTTCAATTTCAACTTACATCGCATACATTAATAAGCACTTTGGCAGAATAAGTCAACCAACCCAGATAAAATCTGGTAACAAATTCTGCCATCGAATATTGGCTGATTTCAAATAAACCATCTGAAACAGCAAAGACTAATCCTGATCAGTTAATACAAAATTTTCAGCACAGCCAAGCTTTGCAGTAGGTTCATCATTATTAGTTATCAATGCTAATAATAATGAAAAATCTTTAGTACTCAAATTAATCAAACCCAAACGCAGGACATACCCCCAGTTTTTGTCTGAGTCAATTCCAGTTGATTCAATAGTGGGCGGATCAAAACCTGCTTGTCACCATGCCAGTGTACGTCCCCGTCGAAATAGCAAAAAATTATTTCCCATATCAACCTGATAAGGCTCACCTTGAGCAACGTAGCCAATAGCGGTGAAACTTTTAAAGTCATCTTTCACCCTATAAATCCGCGTTGCAGAATAATATACGACCCCATTTTCTGGCTTAATGCGACTTAAAGGTGACAATTTACCATGACATACTTGCATAAAACCACTTTGCAGACCACGTCTGGCGTGGTCTGCTGAAGCTATGGCCAACCAATATTTCACTCATCACTCTTCAGATAACACACTCTTAAGCGATGCCCGTCAATATCCAATCCCACGAAAGCATAACCAAAATCCAACTGCTGCGGCTGATGTACTATCGTCACTTCAAGCTCCATTCCCCAACTCTGATATAAATCATCAACCATTCGTTTATCAGAAACCGTAAACAAAACTTCTGAGCTAGAAACTAAGTCAAGTTGCTGCAATACTGGTTCAACCGTATATTTAGACCACAAGCCTAACTTCAGACCATTTTCCAACACAAATAAACAGAAAGTAGGTGAAAGCTCAACAGGAGCAGCAGTCAAAATCTGCTGATAAAATTGTGCACTTTTGGGAACATTATTCACATAAAGAATGGTCATTGAAAAATCTGAATTAATCATACAAAATCCTATGGCTCATTAATCTAAAATTATTTTCAGGAACAGTGATACTCGTTCTGAAGGCCATATTAAAAATAATGCATGTCAGAAAGTGTCAGTAGCTAACAGGTAATGGAAGATTTTCATGAGCACGCCATTCATTTAATAACTGAATACGGCTTTTAGGATAATGTTCATCTAAAATATTGACATCCTGTATTCTATCTAAACGAAAATTTCTGAAACCTTCTCTCATTTCACAATAAGCTCCCACAAGTTGTACTGAGTCAAAAATACCACATACCACCGGCCAGATAATACGTTTAGTCAAGCAGGCTTTTTGATCCAAATAACGAATAACCATCTTGTGACGACCATTAATTGCCTGACGAATCAAAGAAAAGTATTCAGAAAATTGAAGCTGATTCGAGCCAATTAACAAAGACTGATGCTTTAATGTATGCGCCAAACCTGCTGGTAAAACTGCTTGAATTTTAACCAGTGCATTTTGCGCTGCATCATTTAAATTAGCATCAGAAAGACTTCTCACCCAATTAAGGCCGAGCAACAACGCATCAAGCTCGTGCTGATTAAATAGTAATGGTGGTAAAAGATGATCTGATCTAAGCTGATAGCCTAGGCCGGCACTACCCTCAATATCCACACCCTGCTGCTGCAAACTGGCAATATCCCGATACACTGTACGGGCACTGATCCCCAATTTTTCTGCCAAAACAGCAGCCGTAACCGGATAGCGATAACAGCGCAATAACTGTAATAACGCCAATAAACGTTGTGTTTTAGTCATGCTTAATCTTTACTACATTTTTATCCTATTGAATAGGCGTTAAATAACCTTCCCAATGAATCTTCAACCATCAAATGACGACCAGAATCGTATCAGTAAATGCATCAAATTAAGGTTAATTTAACTTTATTAGTTCAGAAAATCAGATATAAAATCCCATTTATATAGCTATCCTATTGTTTATAAAAGTATTATATTTTGAATACATAGAAAAAATCCTTTTTTTCGCATCTGTATATTTTTTTTGTAAATTAAATGTGGCAGAATCAATCACAGTTTCAGAGAGTACTTAACTCTCAACACTTTAAATGGGAGTCACAAGATGTCTATAAAAGATGTAATAACTTTAATCGAAGAAAATGATGTCAAATTCGTTGACTTACGTTTTACTGATACCAAGGGCAAGCAACAACACGTATCTGTACCCGTAAGAATGGTACTGGATGATCCTGAAGAATGGTTTGAAAACGGACAAGCATTTGATGGTTCCTCCATCGGTGGCTGGAAAGGCATTCAGGCATCTGATATGACTCTTAAACCAGATGCAAGCACTGCCTTTTTAGATCCTTTTTATGATGACGCCACCCTTGTGTTAACTTGCGATGTCATTGATCCTGCAAATGGACAGGGTTATGATCGTGACCCACGCTCAATTGCAAAACGTGCCGAAGCTTACCTCAAATCTACCGGGATTGGTGATACCGCTTTCTTCGGTCCCGAACCCGAATTTTTTGTCTTTGATGGCGTTGAATGGCAAACTGACATGAGCGGTACCCGTTATAAAATTCATTCCGAAGAAGCTGCATGGTCAAGTGGTGAGTCTTATGATGGTCAAAATACCGGTCATCGTCCTGGGGTTAAAGGCGGTTATTTCCCTGTTGCCCCTGTTGATTCTGGACAAGACTTACGTTCTGCCTGCACCCTGACTCTAGAAGCCATTGGCATACCTGTAGAAGTGCATCACCACGAGGTAGCCACTGCTGGTCAGATGGAAATCGGTACCCGTTTTAATACCTTGGTTCGTCGTGCCGACTGGACACAGGATATGAAATATGTCATCCAGAACGTTGCCCATAACTTTGGTAAAACAGCCACTTTTATGCCAAAACCCATTATGGGGGACAACGGATCAGGCATGCATGTACACCAATCGATCTGGAAAGAGGGTAAAAACCTGTTTGCTGGCGATGGCTACGCAGGTTTGTCTGATCTGGCTTTATATTACATAGGTGGCATTATCAAACATGCTAAGGCACTGAATGCGCTGACCAACCCTTCCACCAACTCTTATAAACGCTTGGTCCCACATTTTGAAGCTCCAACAAAATTGGCCTACTCTGCCAAAAACCGTTCGGCTTCTATTCGCATTCCATATGTAGCGAGTTCAAAAGCTCGTCGCATAGAAGCGCGTTTTCCAGATCCGACGGCTAACCCGTATCTCGCCTTCACCGCCTTATTGATGGCAGGACTGGATGGTATTCAGAATAAAATCCATCCGGGTGATCCATCGGATAAAAACTTGTACGATTTACCTCCGGAAGAAGATGCATTGGTACCGACCGTATGTGCCTCATTGGAAGAAGCTTTAGAGGCTCTGAAAGCCGATCATGAGTTTCTGACCCGTGGTGGTGTATTTAGTCAGGACTGGATCAACAGTTATATTGAATTCAAGAGTGAAGACGTAAAACGCATTCGCATGGCACCACATCCACTTGAATTTGAAATGTATTACAGCCTGTAATTTTCTTATTATCTCCAACCGTTTTGCTGATCTAACTTGATTATTAAAGTGATATAGCAAAGCGGTTTTTTTTATGTTAGAGAGACCCTTTAAGAATAAAATATAAAAATCTACTAAATAAACCTTCAAAACCAAGTAATTATCATTAATATAAAAGAAAATTAGCCATCCACATTATTAGACGCATGAAGAAATAAACCACATAAATCGTCTATTTAAAAAAGAATTAAAGTACATTAAAATACATAACTATTCGACAATTCACATGTCTGAATATAGCGTTAAACACAAAAAATTAATCAACTTTATTGTATTTACAAAGCATTTACAAAATATCCGTCTGAAGGATTAAGTTCAAAAACTATAGATTTATCAGTGCCTAATTTCTCTAAAACTTGAAATATTTTAAATCATTTTCCATATCAATATTGAAGAAAATAAGTTTAAAATTATTGGCAGTTAAACTTTGACGCACACGCTATAAATTTTTATAAACATTAAGCAATTTAGATTGAATAAACGATAAAACCCAAAATAGTCTATTGGTACTTAATACACTTTTCAAATCTTCTTTCCCAATTTTATTTTATCGAAATTTCCCTAACCAATCACTCTCAAACCTTGCATATTATTTTTTTTACCGAACTTACATATTGGTAATCAACTAATTTTAGCCGTTTAGATAGGGTTGTTGTTGTTAAAAATGATAATAGTTTTTTTGCTTTAGTGGCTTGAACACATGGTTATCTAATCAAAAATTTTATCTGCTTACTACTAATTTCAGACAGTGAATAGCTCACTTATACCATATTATGTATAACTTTAAGCACCAAGTTGATTGAAAGCATATTAATTGTTAGCCGTGCTTTGTTAAAATACAAATTTGTGTTGTGAATATTAGACATAATTGACAACGATAATTTTTATTATATTTAAATTATAGATTTTAAATCAAACTAGACATAGTAATACAAATAATGCTTTTTTCAAAAAGTAATATAATCGTGTAAAATAGTTTAAAATCAAAATAAAATGTTATAAATCAGTATTTTAAGAAACAATATGTATAATTATGTTCCTTAGTTTAAGAGAAAAACAATATTATTTTCAAGTTTTTAAAATAACGATCGACTATTTGACGCCAATCTCTCTAAGTTGATTAATAATAATGACTTGATATAAAAATTATATAAAATTGGCAATTAATGATAATTTAGGTAAACTTCAAGTTTACTTATTCATTTTATATTCTTAGTGATAGATTAAATGACATTAGTAAACGTGTAGCGATTTTACCAATTTAATAGTTAAAATCGAAAACAATCAAAATATAAGCTATCGTAATGATTTTAATTAATGTCAGCCATGATTATAACGTATAGCTTATATTTACACAAATTAAACATTGATTAAATTAATCAGAGGTTATTACCGCCATGCCAATGCACCATTATTCGGCGGCAAATCTGGGAGTTCCTGTTATGGCAATAAATTTTTTGGATAAAACAGATTTAAAAATTCTTCAAGTTTTACAAGATAACGGTCGCTTGACCAATGTCGAGCTTTCTGAACGCGTGGCTTTATCCCCATCGCCGTGTCTACGCCGTTTAAAACAATTGGAAGAATCAGGCATAATTCGCCGTTATGCCGCTTTACTTGATCCAGTAAATCTGGCTTTAGGTTTACAGGCTTTTATTCGGGTGACAGTCAACAAAAGTAAACAGTCACGTGATGAATTCACCCAATCTGTTCAGCATTGGCCGCAGGTTTTGAATTGTTTTGCCTTAACTGGTGAATCTGACTATATTTTGCAAGCTTTTTTCACCGATATAAATAGCTTTTCCCATTTTGTATTGGATACATTACTGGCTACCCCTGGCGTTGAAGATGCCAAATCCAGTTTTGTACTGAAAGAAATTAAAAACACCACCTCTTTACCATTGGATCACCTTTCTGCCAATTGAATTAAGCCAATTAGGCCAATAAAGAGTTAGTGCCAGAAATTTATGAATCCATTTTAAACAATGCAAAAGATTTATTGAATGAAAGGACCAATATAAATTATATGCGAGAAGATATGGACTCAATACTTTTAAAAACATAAGTAAGAATAATTCATACCTGATTCAAATTTTTATCAGCAAAAGAAGCTAATTAAAATTTTATAAAATTTATTTTTTATCCTTAAAGTTGGCACAAGACAATTTAATTGCCATTTTCAAAAATAATATAAATCAATTAAAGATTTAAACGGATATTTCTGAACCCTTTATTAAAATCTGCAGCAAACTCTAATATTTACAGAGAGCGAGAGAGAAACTGCTTATCAGTTAGCCAAAGATCATCGCCTATCGATGATGAATTTTTTGGAGTTTAAATAAATAACAAAATAAAGTTGTTTCAAATTACTTTAAATAATTTTATACTGCATAAATAGGTTAGAGTTGTGATAAAAAATTTATTATTTGAATTGTTTCATTTATCCAAATAGTTCATATTCGTTCTCAATCCTCCAACCTGAGTTTAATCCCAAATTTTCTAATGAATACCATACAAAAAACTATTATATCTGTACATTAATCATGCTAACCATATTAATGATTTTCTAGATCCACTTGCGCAAAAAATTAGTTTATTACTGCAAATCACAACTATCGAGCTGGAAACCACATTAGTTATTAAACCGGTATTGTCCAATACTTTTGACCCATTTCTGCAAATTATCAAGTTAAACGAGCAAGTACTGCATGAAAATAAAACCCTAAAATAATACAAATTGCTCCTTTTCCTTCCTAGCATCCTGTTTGCCGATACTGCTGCAAATATCAGTCAATACGCTAATCACAGTCCATACCTTACCTTGCATTCAATATGTAAAAGCAGCATTGATCAGGCAGTAGCTAAGTTTCCTGAATCTGAATATATTTACAAACGCAATATTGCCTTATTACAGCAAATGGGGCTAGACAGATGGAATAAACGGGACACTCTTTACTCCAATCATCGTAGGCCATAATGACATGATACGACTTCATACTATTGATACAATTAGTAGTTACACTATGGCGGCACAGCTTGTTCAATTAACGGCATAATATGCTTGCTAAACTGAATCTCTCAACGTTCCGCATTCTTCTCTGCTTTTGCTACAGTCGGAGAATTTAACACCATGAAAAACATCCTCAGTAAAGACTTTCATTGTCTGTTATCATCAGAAAATGAGCACTAAACTATTTAAAATTTACTATTAAAAAAACGATGCAAAATGTTCTTGTCTAAATTTTTTTATTCGCCCGTTATTGATCAAATGAACCAGACTAACATTTCCCGTTCGTTCAATACTTCTATTCCAAATTTATCTCCTAAATTCGCTTCAATTTTGCAGGCCATCTTTTTGTTTTTGATCGCTCCAATACCTTTTCAGGCTATGGCAGCCAATCTAACGGCCAGTGAGCTTACTCTATGGTGGTGTGTACCCTTTGCAGGGATTCTACTTTCCATCGCTTTATGTCCATTATTAATACCTAAAATATGGCATAAGCATACTGGTAAAATTATACTGGCTTGGATAATCATACTATTATGTCCGCTATACTGGCAGTACGGAATAAATATTAGCTTGCACACTGTCATCCATGCACTCCTGCACGAATATCTCCCTTTTATGTTGCTATTGATGGCTCTATATGCCATTTCTGGGGGCATTGTTATTAAACTTAATGCTTCAGGAAGCACCGGATTAAATATTCTTTTGTTAACTATCGGAACATTGTTTGCCGGAATTATGGGAACAACAGGCGCAAGCATGTTGCTCATTCGCCCGCTATTACGAGCGAATGCAAATCGCTGCCATCAGGCCCATGTGGTGATATTTTTTATTCTATTAGTTGGTAATATAGGGGGTGGCCTCACCCCACTAGGAGACCCACCCTTATTTTTAGGTTTTCTAAAAGGAGTAGATTTTTTATGGACTATCCAGCATATGTTATTACCCGTATTATTTAACAGTCTATTTCTGCTTATACTTTTTTATTTCGTTGACCGGTTCTACTGGTGTCGTGAGCCAAAGAAGATGAATAAAACCGTGAATAATAATAATTCTTGGCAGTTATATGGCAAACTTAATCTAGTATTACTGCTAGCCGTAATAAGTGTGGTGCTGCTTTCCGGTTTGAGCAATAATCAAACTGTCTGGTTATTTTATGGAATCGAACTCCACTTAGTTGCATTGGTAAGAGACGGCTTATTAGCTATAATTACTTTAGTAGCAATATTTTGTACTTCTTCTAGCCTGCACCAGCAAAATGAGTTTAGTTGGGCACCAATTCAGGAAGTAGGCAAGTTATTTGCGGGTATTTTTATTACCATTTCCCCGGTCATGCTCATGCTTCAAGCTGGTGCGACCGGTTATTTTCATCCACTCGTTTCCTTATTACAGCAGCAGGGTAATCCAGACAATCCGCGCTACTTCTGGCTGAGCGGCGTATTATCAAGTTTTCTGGATAACGCCCCAACTTATTTGGTTTTTTTTAATCTGGCCGGCGGAGATGCCCAATTACTGATGCATCAGTTTGACGCTACTCTACTGGCCATTTCTATGGGTTCAGTGTTTATGGGTGCTCTAACCTACATTGGCAATGCCCCCAATCTTATGGTAAAAGCCATTGCTGAGCAGCAAAGTGTACGAATGCCCGGTTTTTTTGCCTATATGGGATGGTCATTTTCTCTACTCATTCCCTTACTGATGCTTGATACACTGCTCTTTATTTAAAATCCATTGACCAACTAAGCCAACAATTATCTATTTATGCAATTATTAAAATATCTGCAAGCGCAAGGAATGGGAAGTCGTAAGCAATGTATGGCCTTATTGAAAGATGAATATGTCATCATCAATGGCGTATTGTATACCCAGCCCAATATTGATATCGACCCTAAACAAGTAACAAGCCTGAAAATAGACAATGCTGATCTTATTCCAATTCCGGTACCTTACTTTTATATCCGTATACATAAACCGACAGGCTACGAGACCTCACACAAACCTCAGTTTTATCCGAGTGTTTTCAGTTTATTGCCTGAACGATTGCGCCATTTAGATATGCAAGCAGTTGGCAGACTGGATGCCGATACTACTGGGGTATTGATTTTGACTAATGATGGTCAATTTAATCATCGCTGCACTTCACCAAAACATAAACTACCCAAGCTGTATCGTGTGAGTTTAAAACATGCTGCAGCAGAAAACTTGTGCAGCGAATTGAAAAAGGGTGTGTTATTACATGATGAAAATGAGATTGTACAAGCTAGTGAAGCTATTTTATCCGATCCGTACACTTTAAAGCTAACTGTGACCTCAGGAAAATATCATCAGGTCAAACGCATGATCGCCGCAGCAGGTAACCGTGTCACCGCACTACACCGTAGCGCATTCGGCTCATGGACAGTGGATGATCTATCGGTAAGTCAGTGGCAATTTTTTCAACCGAAGTAAATTTTTTACCATGATAAATAATGATTTAATATTTCAGCTAATCAATATTATTGGTACTGCTGCCTTTGCTGTATCTGGATATCTGGTAGGTTATCGTAAACGTTTAGATATTCTTGGTGTTATCATTGTCGCATTACTGACTGCTGTAGGCGGCGGAATGATGCGAGATGCTCTGGTGGGAAAAATTCCGGTCATATTTAAAAATAATTCTGCTTTATGGACTATTTTTATTACCCTAATTGTCTCCTGGGGTTGTCATATGCAGTCTCAGCGTCACCATATGCTTTTAAGCTGGTTCGTTGCTGCTGATGCTTTGGGGCTAGCCGCATTCAGTCTGACTGGTGCGGAAGTAGGGATTTCGCTACATTTAAATTGGTTTGGTGTAATAACTTTAGCCTTTGTCACCGCTGTAGGCGGCGGAATTTTGCGCGATATTCTAGTAAATGAAATGCCGATTATTTTACGGCGTGATATCTATGGAACTATTGCAATCTTCATTGCTTTTTTATTGTGTGTACTTAATCACTTTCAATGCATAACACCGTTAAGCATTAATATTTTATTTATAGGTGGAGTAATTTTTCGATTAATAGTCTATCATTGCAACATTGCCCTACCAGGATTTCAAAAAAGAAGAAATTACAAAATATAACATAATTTGAAAAACTTTCGCTGCAAAAAACAGTCTTATTAATTAAGATGATACCCATAAACAGTGATGAGAAATTTAGCTTAAGAATTCAATAATCAAACTGGTTTAGTATTCTTGTGTCGAAACATCATTTTAGCCCTCTGCTGCTTCTCCCCTTGGCTCAGAGGGTTCTTTTTGTCTGCAAAATATGTTTATCAATGACTTAAGGATATTGAACAAAATTTTATCTTAATTAAAAATTCAATAAACTAAAATCTATATCTTGAAACTTTCTTTAGATTAATATATTTTCACAATCGAAAAATCCACAAATCTTTTCTTGTAATTTTCTAAAAAAACTTAATTTCTATTATATTACAGCAAATTAATACCTAAATCTATTTGAAGGAAACCATTTACCATGACAAATGAAACAAGGCGAGGGATTATATACGTACTTATTCTTAGCGTGCTTCTAAGTCCATTAGTGGAAGCAAGACGCTTGGGAAACGGAGGTAGCCGTGGTATATCTAGACCATCCTATTCTTCAGGTTCATATTCTTCCAATTCGTCCTCGCGCTCCTACTCTATTGGTAGAAGTCATTCCAACAACAATAATGCTATCGCCTCACGCCGTTTGGGTGGAGGTGATAATCGTGGATTAACTCGACCAAGTAACGAATCAAGTCGAAGTGGCAATCAATCATCCATTAATCGTTCCAGATATGACTCAGATTGGACACAAAAAAACAATTCAATTAGACAACGTCAAAGCAATGGCTTGGGCCGTACCATTGCTGCCGGTGCTACTGGCACAGTACTTGGTATGTTAGCTGGTCATTCCATGGCAAATGCAAATAACAGTAATCATACTGCTCATTCTAAAAATAATATGGATGATCAGGCTTATATAGAGAACACCAGTCAGTCAATAAATAATACTGATAATCCTGTTGATCAAAAACAGACAAAAGTAGCGCCTGCACGTCAAAGCCGTTTTAGCCTGTTCTGGCTGATTATATTTGGCCTCATAGGTTTCTATATTTACCGTCGTTTGGTAGCCAAAAAAAACCAAAATTCTATTTCTTATCATAACCACCTAAATCGCGAATATTATCCTCCAAAATCTAATCAGTTCAGCTATAACAGTAGTCAGACTAATATTTTCGGTCAGAAACTCAGTGATGCATTTCATCATCACTCTACTGATTTTAATATGGCAGATGGCAGTGATTCTCAAGCATTTTTGCGCTTTTCTCACCAGCGATTTAATCACGTGCAGGCAATGAATAAAGCGACTAATGTGGAAGAAATTCGCCCTTATTTCACCCCTGATATGTATGCTGCTATCCGCTCAGATATTATGCAAAATCAGGATGTCGCAGAATTCTATGATTTACATAGTGAATTGATTGAAAGTGTGAAAGAAAACGGCATGTATATAGCCAGTGTGAGATTCAGTGGTATGGTAAGCGACGAACTTGCAAGCGAAAAAGAATCATTCAGCGAAGTATGGCACTTTGTCAAGCCAGTTGGAAGTCATCAGGAATGGCTGATTGCAGGCATACAGCAGGATAATTGATATTTGAATTACACCGTGCGTTTGACGTATTTTTAATCAAGCTCAATTGAACTCATTTTATCAATTCCAATAAGACAATATAAACGCCGGGCAAATGCGGCGTTTATATTGTCTGAGTCCCTACTGATGTTCGCACATCAGTCTTTATCGAAAGAAATGTCCAGGGCAAAACCGTTATTATTACTCTTGTTGATTTTTCGTATCAGCATAATAAAATAAAGATCACTATAGCAATGGGCCAACCAATCTCACGGTATTTTCTACCAAGCCCCACCATTTTGCTCTAGCTTGCCACAACTTTAACTCAATGTATTCAGAATCTCGTAAATAAGTATTTTGCATTGTGACGATTTTATCTGTCATTTCTTGATCATAAATGGCCAGACTGATTTCCATATTCAAGTAAAAACTGCGCATGTCCATATTGACCGTACCAAACAAAGCATAATCATTATCTACAGTTAATGTTTTGGCATGTAATAATCCGCCCTTATACAATGCGATTTTAACACCAGCTTTTAACAGCCTTGGATAATAAGCTCTAGAAGCATACTTCACCAACTTTGAATCAACCACTTCTGGCACAATTAGAGTAACATCCACGCCTCTTATTGCTGCTGTTGTCAAAGCCAATAGCAAAGCTTCATCTGGCACAAAATAGGGAGTGGTAATCATGATGCGTCTGGTTGCCGCATGAATAACATTGACGATTGTGTCATAGATTACGGGGCTACCTTGTTCAGGTGCAGAAGGAATGACCTGTACAACTATACCATCTTTATCCTGCTGAGAAACTTCAAGATTATTGACCAATTCTTTTTTACCGTAGCTATCAAGCCACCGTTGAACTTGTAGCAAATTAGATTCAGTTTCAACTGCCATATCGCCGGCAAAGATAGCGGCTAATGGTTGCACCAAACTACCTTCCCCCCGAATCATCACATCGACCCATTTACCGACACCTGCACTTTTCTTGAAGAAATTTGGGTCGACCAGATTAAAACTACCAGTATAAGCAATTTTCTGATCAATAACTGCTATTTTGCGATGATTACGCAGATCTGCACGTACCAAAAAGGTTCGCCAAAGCTGGATGGGTAATGCTTCAGTTAAAGAAATACCTGCCCTTCGTAATTTTTGCGGCCATTCACTCCGCCAAAAACGCGCACTGCCAACACTGTCCACTAGCATACTAGTCACTACTCCGCGACGTGCCGCTTGCATTACATCTTCAAGCAAATCGATAATGGACCCTTGAGCATCTACAATATAAAACGCTAACAAACAACTAATTTTCGCTTGCTGAATATCATGCCGCAAAGCCATAATAATTTCTTCATCATGAGTAAGTAAAATCAGCTGGTTAAACTCTGTAGCCTCAAAACCGGTTTTTTTGGCAGCAATCTGACTGATCCCATGATAGCGTTCGTCCAAACCACTACAGGCATGATAATTAAAATCATGCAGATAGGTCTGACTGAAATTCTGATAAAACTTCACCAGCTCGTTCTGGCGACGTAATCTCCTTGTACCAAGCCGAGGCTCGCCAATCAGCAAATAACCTATCGCACCCAGCAAAGGGAAAGCCACTAACATTAAAATCCATGCAACGGTCACACCAGTATTACGCTGATGATATAAAACCCGTATGACCAGTACTACTACCACTAAAACATGTAGTAAAACAAATATTTCACCCCATGGGATATTACGTAACATAAAAAATTAACCTACTTTTATTTAGTTGATCCGATAAAATCAGTACTTATACCATACGAACTTAAGTCGAATTTTAATATACCTTTTTGCTTTTACGTTCATATCCCGTGACACACATGGCTTTAAAAATTTAGGTACATAATAAATCTTTTATATAGAATGAAATATAATTAATTAGAATGGTATGCAACAGACAAATGATGCACAGTATCTACCATATATTTGATCTGTTCTGGATCTGTATATTGATTGATACCATGACCAAGATTGAATACATGACCGCTTCCATGCCCATAATCCGCAAGCAAGCGTTTAACATCGTCATAGATACGTTCTTTACTGCCGAATAAGGTAAATGGATCCATATTACCCTGCAAAGCTACTTTATGACCGACACGTTGTCTAGCCTGTTGTAAATTAATTGTCCAGTCAGTTCCTAATGCATCAGCACCTGACTGCACCAATTTTTCTAACCATAATCCTCCTCCCTTAGTGAATACCACTACTGGCACCTGTCGCCCTTGTGCTTCGCGGATTAAGCCAGAAATTACTTGCTGCAGATAAGGTAAATCAAATTCTGCAAAGCAAGCGTCACTAAGTATCCCCCCCCAAGTATCAAAAATCTGTACTGCCTGTGCACCGGCGGCAATTTGCTCGTTCAGATATTGTGTTACTGTCTCGGCATTGATAGTTAGTATTTGATGTAATAATTCTGAGCGACTGTACATCATGGTTTTTAAATAACGAAAATCCCGACTACCACTACCTTCCACCATATAACAGGCTAACGTAAACGGACTGCCTGAAAATCCTATCAATGGGACACGCCCGTTCAATGCTTGCCTGATACTTTTGACCGCTTCAAATACGTAACGCAGCTTGTCCATAGCTGGCACCCGCAAACGGCTAACATCGTCTTCGTGCCGTAGAGGATGAACAAACTTTGGTCCTTCTCCTTCAACAAAATGTAAACCCAAACCCATGGCATCAGGCACTGTTAAAATATCAGAAAACAGAATGGCCGCATCCAGCTTGAAGCGTTCTAAGGGTTGAAGAGTAACTTCGGTAGCCAATTGGGTATCGTGACAAAGATTAAGAAAGCTTCCCGCTTTGCTTCGTGTAGCACGATATTCAGGTAAATAACGTCCAGCCTGTCGCATCAGCCACACTGGTGTATATTCAACCGGCTGTTTTAATAAGGCACGTAAAAAAATATCGTTGTGTAAAACTGCCATATATACTTTCAAACGGTTACGTTCACAAACCTAACCGTTTAATGAGATTAAAATGCATTTAAATTTCATCATCGTTACTGATAGTAGCCAATACCTGATTGCGCTGTTGTTCAGCTGCAGCCTGCTGGCCGGAATGCTCCAGAACTTTAGCCAATAAAAGTCTGGCAACATTGTTATTAGCAACTTGTAAACTAGATTCAAGATAGCTTTTAGCTTTACCCCACAGTTTCTGTTCGTAACTGAGTTCACCCAATAACAATAATAAATGCGGATCATGAGGACGTTGTTCCAACCATTTTTCTGCAATTTCAATACTTTTTTGCTGCTCCTTAGTACTGGAATATTGATTGGCTTGAGAAAATAATAGGAGTAATGTAGGATTGAAATTGAGCGAATAATATTTTTTTACATACTTTAATGCTTGGGGATACATACCCAATTGCAAATATTTTTTGACAATATCCACGCACAAACTGCTTTCGTGCTCAATAGCAGGAATCATTTTCAAAGTGGTTTTCAACTCACTTGGATCATTGGCATTTTCCAATATTCGTTGATAAGCCCAGTGACGATAAGACCGTAACTCACTATCACTTAACACATCAGCGCGACCAAGTTTAGTAATCTGCTGCAATACACCATGAGGATTACCTTGTTCCCAGTCATAGCGTAATTGTAGCTTCACCACCTGCGTCAGATTAGGATTGATTTTAGTTGCCGCTTGCAATGCATTTTTAGCACCAACATCATCATGCCGAGCTAAAGCTGACCGCGCCAGTAACAGATAGCGAGACAATTGCTGTTTTTCAGGCAATTTAGCTATTTCGTGCAAATACTGGTCTCGTTTAGCCACATCATCAATCTGATCAGCACTGTGAGCAGCGATCAGTAAAGCTAAAGCGCGACTATGGTGCCCTTGCTTATTGCGCAGTACCCGTTCTGCTTCACGCTCAGCAAATTGAAATCGCCCTTCAAAAAAAGCCAATCCGGCACGATTTAAAGCCGTTTCTACCTGATGCCGTTGATGATTAACACGCCATTGTGTCCAGCGACCAGGCAAATGAACAACGCCCATTATCAATCGTAACAACACGTAAAGAAATACAACTGTCAGTATGATTAAGCCAATAAACAAATGCAGATTAATTCGTATTTGAGTCTGTTCGACCACTATAAAAACATTACCGTTATAATAATTGCCACTTACTACTATAGTAACGGCCATAATAAATAAGATTATCAGCCATAATAAAGATCTCATAGTCTAAGTTCTCCCTCAGTAGTCGAATTCGCTGGCTTATCAGCGGTGCTGATCGCAGCACTAGCAGAAGGTGCTGTAGAGCTCGCTGTCGATGCCGGCAGAGTGTTTACAGCTGAAGCCCCTAAATCAGGTAATGCTGTGGACATATCCATACCAGATTGTTTTTGATAATCGCGAACTGCAGTCAGACTGGAAAATAAAATATTATTTTCCTGGTTATTTTGAATATTAAGTAATTTCAATTGATTTAATTCTTTAAGCCAAGATTGCGTAGCTGCTGAGTTACTATCAAAATACTGTTTGACAGCGGCTTCAGCATTATTTAAATCGGCAACATATACCTCACTGCGACGTTGTAGCAAAGCAATACGTGCATCCAGCAAACGCAAACGAAGATTTTCACGGACAAAAAATATCTGTTCTGGAGACATCAGCATTGAATCATTATGATCAAGATGGCGAATTTCAACCATACCGCGTAAATGATGTAGGGTACTTTGCCAAGTGCGACTTAACCATGAAGAATTCGGGTTGATTATCACAGTAGATTGACTATTACCCGCCTGAAGCTGATTATCAACCGTTAATGGGAGACCAACAATGGCTGATTCCAATCGGTTTAATCTTAATGAAACACTGGCTACATCAAGATATGGTCGATTTTTAAGATTTTCCAAATCACTACTAATGGCCTTTTTAATAGGTAAAAGTTGTGGCTGAGCAAAACGGGATAACCGCGTTTCTAGGTTTTCGAGCACCCCTACAGCCACAGGCACATTTCCTGAAATCAATAATTGCTGAGAAGCCAGATTAAGCGTAGCTTCAATTTCATCCACTAGCCAATCTGAACGGGATTTGACCAGTTCCTGATAAGCACGATTTAGCTTATCTACACTATCACCTTGAGTTTTCTGCAGTTGTTGCAATTCCTGTAACTGACGAGCTAATTCATCAACGTGTGTCAGACTGGTCTGAATAATAGCAGCGTTTTTACCAGCATTAATACCTGCTGCATCAATCTTATGATCAAACTGCAATTGCTGATTTTTTAGTAGATTTTGCCCTTCTACAAAGAGCATACCACTGGCACCCAAAGCAAGCAGGGATAAAACTAACGCACCCACAGCCATTCCTTTACCGCCAGAATGGCTATTTTTAACAGCAGACGGAGGGGTATAATTAGTGTGTTTAGACATCTTAGATCCTATTGTATTATTTTGGGAACCCGTGTTCTGTTGCTGATTAGCTTGTGCAGCATTTTCAGTTATGGTTGTATCTTTACCAGCAGGCTCAGCAGGTTTATTGAATTCATCGGCACTATTAACAATTAAAGTCTGCTGAGATTCACTAGTCTGATTTGACTGGGTATCTTGATGTTCACTCATACGGTATACTCCCTAAGCAGAATGGGGTAAGCAGTCAAAACAGCTGAACTATTCTGTACTGCATGAATGCAAATTGGCCAGACCACTTTGTAAATTCGGCACCAACATCGTTGATACTTCATACTTATTCAATGCATTTACAATACGTGGATGGTGAACTAAGTATAGCAAGCTTTTGCTAAGTGCGTGCAAATCAGCTGGCAACTGATCAAACCATACATTTACCGCTGTTACTGTCGTCAGATAAATTGCTTGTACATTTTGTTGTTCTGTCACCAGTGACCAATTCAATGACTGTGGCGTCCGTTGGTACACTTTTGCGATCTCACCAATCCATCCTAAGCTGGTTAAATGATTTACCAACCAATCACGCCCACCACAGCCCTTTATCAGCAAAAATTTACCTTGTTGCGCAAGCCAGAGTGGCAAACGTGCAACAGCTTCACTGTCATGACCATCCGCAGGATAAATAATTTGGTTAAAACCATATGAAGCTAATATAGTCGCAGTTGCTTCGCCCACGGCAACATGAATACAAGGCAGATATTTTGGTACATAACTGGCTGCAAGATGGACTGCACTGGGACTAATCCACACTACAACATCAGTATCAAAAGATTTTTGGGCAAGCTGTGAGAGAGCCGAGAAATCCGGCTTAAATTGCAGATACTCTAAAAGAACAGGATGCCAGCCTGCATTACGGCATATTTGTATATCTGCCTTGGCTGACAGACGCGGACGCATTAAAATTAAACTGGGTGAATTTTTCATCAGACAGATAATACAGTGGCAATCAGCTCTTGCGCCCCTTGTTGGGTCAGCTGTTTCGCCACAACAACACCTAAATGCTCTGCTTGATCTAAGGGAGCATGAGCAGAAGCACGCAAAACAGTGGCACCATCAGCAGAAGCGACCAGCGCTTTCAGTTCCAGACAGTTTGCTTTTTCGACACAATAAGCAGCTAAGGGTATTTGACAGCTACCACCCAAGATACGTGCCAAAGTACGTTCTGCCGTTACACAGGCCGCAGTTTGAAAATGATGTAAGGGTTTTAATAAATTTAACAAATCATCCCGACACTCTGCCACTTCAATAGCCAATGCACCTTGTCCAGCTGCCGGTAAAACATCTTCAGGCCGCAGATACACCTGAATACGATGCTGCAAACCCAAACGTTCTAAACCGGCCGCAGCCAAAATAATAGCATCATAATCCCCATTATCCAGTTTATTCAGGCGCGTCTGAACATTGCCACGAAGTCCTTTAATCTGCAAATGAGGATAAAGTGCCAGAATTTGGGCAGCTCGTCTCAGACTTGATGTGCCAACGGTGGCTCCAATGGGTAAACTGGCTATATTCGTATAATGATTAGAAACAAATGCATCAAAAGCAATGGCCCGTTTAGTTATGGCAGCCAAAACAAAACCTTTAGGCAAGTCCATCGGCACATCTTTAAGTGAATGAACAGCAATATCAGCAGTTTGCTCTAAAAGGGCATGTTCCAGCTCTTTGATAAACAATCCCTTTCCCCCTATTTTAGCTAAGGACTGGTGCAATAATCGATCACCACGTGTAATCATTCCTTCTATACGAATAAGTAAATTGGGATAAAGTGACAAAAGATGCTGCCGAACAGATTGTGACTGCCACATAGCTAAAGCACTTTCACGACTGGCGATAACTAAACAATTTTGTGCCATATTAGAGGAGCCGAAATAGAGAAAGATATTGATTCTAACATCAGTCAGCCTTAATTTAATAAGTTATGACATCATTGAACCAACCTCAAAGGAAATTATTTTTGTCCAATCAAAGTTTCAACCAAAGAAGTGACGCCAGCTTGAGCGGTTGCGCAAATAATCTGTATATTATTCAAGCCTTGCGGTGGATTGGGGTCCACTAAAAATATTTCTGCTTCCACAGGAATATAATGTAACAAACTTGCCGCCGGATAAACCTGCAAAGAAGTACCAATCACGATTACTATATCAGCCTGTTGCATCAAATGAACCGCCTCATCGAACATTGGAACAGCCTCACCAAACCAGACAATATAAGGACGCATTATATGTCCATTGGCATCTACATCTTTAAGAGTCTGGTCATCACAGCAGGGAATTACATAACTTTCATCTACACTACTTCGCACTTTAAGCAATTCACCATGCAAATGCAGCACATGTTTGCTACCTGCACGTTCATGCAAATCATCTACATTTTGAGTAATCACATTGACTTGGTAATACTCTTGTAATCGCACCAAAGCTTCATGTGCAGCATTTGGTTGCGCATTTTGCATTTGCCTTCGCAAATGATTATAAAAATCCAGCACCTTTTGCGGCTGTCTTATAAATGCCTCTGGAGTAGCAACCTCGTCAATACGATGTCCAGCCCACAGACCACCATTATCACGAAAAGTCTGCAATCCACTTTCTGCACTGATTCCAGAACCTGTCAGAACAACCACTTTCTGAAGTTTTTCCACTTGATTAAGCATCATGACACGTTAACAAAACATTTAATTGCAGATTGTAAACGTAACAATGCTTCTTCCATATCTTCATTACTAAGTAACAAACTGGGAGCAAGTCGTATTACGTTACTACCTGCAATCAATACCATAAGACCTTGCTGTAAAGCCAACTGCATCAATTCTTTGGCACGTCCTGAGTATTGATCGGACAGCACACATCCCAGCAACAATCCTTGCCCCCGAACTTCCACAAAAACATCAAAAGCCCGGCCTATTCTGATCAGTTCTGATTTAAGCTTTTCACCTTGAGAGAGCACATGATTTAACGTTTCGGAAGAATTAATGATATCGAAAGCCGCACAACCAACAGCACAGGCCAATGGATTACCACCAAAAGTACTGCCATGACTTCCCGGAGTAAAGCTTGCACCAACTTTACTAGTCGTTAACATAGCACCAATTGGAATACCACAACCTAGTGCTTTAGCACTGGAAAGAATATCTGGAATCACATTGTATCGGCTATGGGCAAATAAAGACCCCGTCCGTCCTATTCCAGTCTGTACTTCATCAAAGATTAATAAAGACTGAGACTTATCACAAATTTTACGTGCTGCTTGTAAAAAGGCCTCTGTTGCCGGTAATACACCACTCTCACCCTGAATTGGTTCAATGACAACCGCACAAGTTTTATCAGTCACTGTAGCTTCAAGCGCTGCAACATCATTAAACGGTATATGACTAATGCCTTCAGGTAAAGGAGCAAAATCCTGACTATATTTTGGTTGGCCACCAACAGCAACAGTAAATAAAGTCCGTCCATGAAAACTATTTACGCAAGCCACAATTTCATTTTTGCCACTCTCTTTGCCAAAGTGATCACGTGCATACTTCCGCGCCAACTTAAAAGCTGCTTCATTTGCTTCCGCACCTGAATTACAGAAAAACACCTGCTGCGCAAACGAATTTTCAACTAGACGCTGTGCCAATGCCTGTGCCGGTTCAGTAGTATAAATATTGGAAACATGCCACAATTTTTTGGCTTGCACAGTTAATGCTTCCACCAACACTGGATGACAATGACCTAAGGCATTAACCGCTATACCCCCGGCCATATCAATAAATTCCTGTCCGTGAACATCCCAGATACGACTGCCTAAACCATATTCAGGCAAAATTGGGGCAAAAGTGAAATTAGGTGTTAAATAATTAAGCATATCTACCTTCTTTATTCAAATAGCGCTCAAGCGCCATAAAATTAAACTTAGCGGATAAAATGCGATATAAATAATCAAGCAATAATTAACTGATTATCAATCTGTATCATATACCTGCAACCATAATCTCTTAGCACTGTAAGGGTTTATCTGAGAATAGCATAATTAAAAGCCAAATTTGAATGCCAGAAAAATAAAAATAATGCTTTTATTCAACAATATACCGAAGTACTACTGCTGTATAAACTAGACAAAAGAAGCAACTAAACATTAGTCTATTCAAATCGCGGATATTGTTTAAAACACTCCTGCACAATAATCACTATGATAAGCACTGGCAGAATTATAATGACTTCTTCAGCACGCAAATATAACCCGCTTTTATATCATCATTAATTCGACACTTGCTCAGCGAAAGAATGATTAAATAATCTACATTTATACAGCATATTTAAAATAAGAATAAATTAATTGATTTTTTTAAATTTTGAGTATCTCCCAAAATTACTATAGATAAAATAACATCAATATTGGGTTAAATGATTACATCTTTTGCAAACGAATAATACGGTTATCCAAAGTCGGATGAGTACTCAACAGGGAGTCTTTGGAATCGCTGGCAATACCAAATGCACTTAAACCTTGAGGTAAATCATTGCCATCACCTTTTAAACGCTGTAAGGCAGCTATCATTTTAGGCGCACCCACTAATTTGGCGGCACATGCATCAGCTCGATACTCTCGATGTCGGCTAAACCACATCACAATCAAGCTTGCTAACATGCCGAAAACAATCTGCATTACAAAGCTAACCAAATAGTAGACACTTCGCTCAACTACTTCATCATCTTGATTAGAAGCAATTATCTGCGCAACCTTGTTTGCTACAAAAAAGACAAACGTATTAATCACACCTTGAATTAAAGTCATAGTAACCATATCACCATTGCCCACGTGAGCCATTTCATGTGCCAGTACAGCTTCGACCTCATCTTGGGACATACTTTGTAGTAACCCCGTACTTAACGCAATCAGCGACTTATTTCGTGTAGCTCCAGTAGCAAAAGCATTGGGTTCATGTGAATGATAGATAGCCACTTGCGGCATTGCTATATTCCATTGACTGGCTTGATTAGCCACAGTATTCAATAACCAAGTTTCAGCAGCATTACTGGGTTGAGTAATGATCTGAGCATTAACACTATGAATTGCAATAGTTTTTGACATTAACAATGAAACAAACGAACCTGAAAAACCCACAACCATAGAAATAATCAGTAAAGTTTTGATATTGCTGAGTTGATTAGTCAGCCCAAAAACTGAAAAAATAATACTCACAACAATATTTATGACTAAAAAGACTGCTAGATTGGTAGCTATAAATAATAAAACTCGTTTCACTTAATGCCCTTTGAAATTCAAAATATTACATTACAAAACTAACGCATACCTTTGCGTCACCAGTAGCACAGACAACCTAAATAATTACCTTACTACCTTGTTATCAACGATTAATTATCGTATAGAATTGTGCCAATTTATTATTAAAGAAAAATGTCCTATGTAAGAAAAATTCCATCTTAACATTAAAAATAACAAAAATTCGAACAAAATTTTAGTATCCGTTAGACACGCACTTCACCATGACCTAAAACAATCCATTTTTGGCTAGTTAACCCTTGTAAACCAACTGGGCCACGCACATGGATTTTATCTGTAGAAATACCTATTTCCGCGCCAAGACCATATTCAAAGCCGTCAGCAAAACGTGTGGAGGCATTCACCATCACACTACTTGAATCAACAGCACGTAAAAATAACTGTGAATTAACATAGTTATTTGTCACTATACTGTCAGTATGATGACTGCCATAATAATTAATGTGGTCAATAGCATCATTTATATCCAACACAACTTTAATAGCCAGTATCGGAGCCAAATACTCAGTCGACCAATCAGCTTCAGTAGCAGCACAGACTTTATCCTGCAAAATCTGCTTAGTCTTAGAACAACCACGTAACTCTACCCCTTTGTCTGCATACTGTTGTTGCAGTATGGGCAATAATTCTGCCGCTCGACTTTGATGCACCAGTAAAGTTTCCATCGTATTACAGGTACCATAGCGTGATGTTTTGGCGTTCATCGCAATATTAACTGCCATAACAGCATCCGCATCCGCATCAATATAAACATGGCAAATACCGTCTAAATGTTTAATTACCGGAATACGAGCTTTCTCATTCACTCGCTGTACCAACCCCTTACCTCCTCGCGGAATAATTACATCGATAAATTGAGGTAATTGTAACAAAACATCTACACCTGCTCGATCAGTTTCAGTAATCAAACTAACTGCCGTTTCAGGCAACTTAGCTTCTTGTAAAGCAGTAGTAATTACAGTAGCAATTGCTTTATTGCTATTAATTGCCTCACTCCCCCCCCTTAGAACACAACTGTTACCTGATTTTAAGCATAAAATTGCCGCATCAAGAGTTACATTGGGACGGGATTCATAAATCATCCCAATGACACCTAGAGGAACACGCATTTTGCCCAGTGTAATACCACTTGGCAAAGTTCGAAACTCACCCATTTCACCGACAGGATCGGCAAGAGCCATTACTTGTAAAACACCCTCAGCCATTGTCTGAATATTTTTCTCAGTCAATTTCAAGCGTTCAAGTAAAGAGGTATCTAATCCTTTTTCGTAAGCACATTCCATATCCCGCTGGTTTGCCTCAAGTATGCTTTTTGAATTAGCAACAATACCATTAGCTATTAAAGATAAAACATGGTTTTTTTGGGTTGTCGAAGCCGTCGATAATAAAAAATAGGCATCTTTGGCTGCTCTGGCCGTTTGTGTAATATAGTTAGTTAGGTCCATATAATTTATTTTTTAATTACTAATTTTAAAAGCTATTCGTAAAATAACCAATCAAAGAATATCGATCCAATCAAAAATTATAAATAATATAACCAATAAACCACATTAAATGTTAATTAAATTAGCGAAAATTTAAATTATCAAACATAAACTTAATCAATTTGCGTATCAATTGAAATCTTGAACTGGGTCTGCGGTTTTAAAACAATTAAATTATCTACTGAACCGATGACTTTTAAATCTTTATTTGGGTAATCTAAATGAGATAAGAAATGACGAATACAATTAATCCTTGCTCTTTTTTTATCATCTGACTTGATCACCGTCCAAGGAGCATCGCCAGTGTGAGTGTGAAAGAACATATCATTTTTGGCCGCAGTATAATCATCCCATCGATCAAGTGACTGTATATCAACCGGCGATAATTTCCAATGCTTTAACGGATCATCACGCCGGGAAATAAAACGTCGTAGTTGTTCTTCACGTGATACAGAAAACCAGAATTTAAACAAATGAATACCACTATTTACTAACATTCTTTCCAATTCAGGCGTCTGACGCATAAATTGCAGATATTCATGCGGTTCGCAAAATCCCATTACCCTTTCAACACCCGCACGGTTATACCATGAACGATCAAAAAAAACGATTTCACCACTGGTTGGCAAACGCTCAATATAACGCTGAAAATACCATTGTCCTCGTTCGGTCTCTGTCGGCTTTTCCAAAGCTACAACACGTGCTCCACGCGGATTGAGATGCTCCATAAAACGTTTAATCGTACCACCCTTACCTGCTGCATCCCTTCCTTCAAATAACGCAACAATTTTCTGGCCAGATTCCTTGACCCAACTTTGCACCTTCAGAAGTTCTATCTGCAACTTCGCTTTCTCTTTCTCATAGGTAGTACGGCGCATGCGAGTTCGATAAGGATAATTCTCCGGTAAAGGTGCATAATACGAATCCTCATCGCCGTTTCGTTTCCCAGAATGTTCAAGTACACTATTTTCCAAAACTTGTAACTTGGATTTTTTTTCTGCTTCACCAAACAAGGCTTGATGATATGAATGAACAAGTTGTTCGCTCATTTTCTTCCTTCCTAACTCACAGCACTCTTAACAGTTTTCAAGCTATTAATATTTAAACACAATCAATAACATTATTAAAGCATGATATACATTTTATTAACTAAATTACAAATAATAATCGCCTTAAATTTCTAAAAAATTTAAGTAACGCTACTTGAAATCATACAAATTATCATTTCCCTAGCCAATATCATTGACAAATAAAAATCATCACCAAACAAATATGTCAAATAGCGTCAAATTATTTGCACTTTATTGTAGAAATAAATCTTTGATAACACATAAAGGTAATTTATCCACAAACTATTTATTTTATTTAACAAAATTGTAGTAATTAATAAAACGCTCTAACTGTTGCTTTTTGTTTTTTGAATCCTGAAACATTTGCTGCTCATGCCACATCTGCATTAAAGTTTATGGCCTCTTTCTGCAATACCGTTCGATTGTGACTAAGCATATAATGCTTAGTACACGTTTTAATAAATAAATATTCCCTTATCCTTTATTATGCATATCAGTTATAGTGCTGAGCTAATTTAAAATTTATACAGGTAACTACCTGTGAATCATTCGCGCGAAAATTCATCAATTCCAAACAACAATATTTCTACCTTGCTGTCTCGCCTCATCTTTAAATAAAGATAACTGCTTGGTATCGACATAGCGCATTATGTCCGGTCTTTCGTTATAACGCTTAGTTCACTGCATTAACTTATCTTCAATCATGTTCAACTTGAACCAGATATTGGAACCCATAGTTCATCATCTTATAGCGTACATTATCACTGTTTGAGGAAACCAACAGCAGCAATCCGGCATTGATTAGCAAATTATAAATAATCGGGCAACTGAACATAAAATATTTAGCCTAACCAGTGATGTACATATATTCTCAATAGCGTAATCGCCAAATTACTTATTAATGAAAAGGCGTCAACTTTTTTATATCGCTTCATGACCGTATTCTTTCAATTTACCATCAATTACACGACGATTTCTGACAAGAAATAATAATAAGTTAAGGACAAAAGATTAGAATCTAATAATTTAATTAACAGATGTGCTCGTCAGCATTAAGAGTACTCATACAAATACTTCTGTGTAAAGTATGCGAAAATGAATGAGTAGCATTGACAGTCGAATACTTCAACAAACATTTTGATATCTAGCACAATAGACATCATTTCTGACACATCGACCAAAATATTTGCTAGTCTAGTCTCTAATTTCATTCATAGCTTAAACGTTCTTCAACTCAGTTTTAATTACCATAGTAAGAAAATTTTTAGTAAGTAGAAAAATAACAGGTAATCTTATTAGATTACCTGTTGCTTAGATAAAACTTTTTATATATTAAAATAACGAATCTAGCGGAGCATTTTGAGCTGGCTGAGCTGGGGATGTTGTCGTTACAGGCGTATCAGAACCATCATCCCCTCCATCATATCCTTCTCCATCGCCACTGCCACTACTTACCGGTCCATCTGCGCGATTATCCAGTGACAAATCAGGATTAGTTGATTGAAACTCATTAAGAAAATAATCTCGGCCTCGTTGAACCATCCCTGCGGGAACTGGCACAGTCACATTGGGTTTACCTTTTAGAGCGTAACGCATATATTCCAGCCATACTGGTAGAGCTATAGTTCCACCAAAGGCAGAGCGTCCCATACTTCGCGGACGGTCAAATCCAATATAAACCGCACTCACTAGATTAGGATTGAAACCCACGAACCATGCATCTTTATTATTATTAGTCGTTCCTGTCTTACCGGCAATATCACTCCGACCAAGAGAACGGGCTTGATGAGCAGTACCGTAATTCACCACATCCATCATCATATGATACAAAATAAAAGCATTGCGTGGATCAATAGCAAGGGGTGCATTTTTCTTAGCTACTAATGGTTGCATTTGCGCACGTAAATTATTATTCCCATCATAAATTTTATCAATAACATAATTGGAAACTTTATAACCGCCATTGGCAAATACCGCAAATCCTTCAGCCATTTGCATTGGTGTTACTTCCCCACTACCCAAAGCCATAGACAAACTTGAAGGAATCTGATTAGCTTTAAAACCAAATCTTTGAACATATTGCTTAGTATAGTCTACTCCTACAGCCATCAATACACGAATTGAAACCATATTTTTAGAAGCAGTTAAAGCCTGACGCAAAGTAATAAAACCAGCATAGCGTCCATCTGAATTTTTTGGTGTCCATGCACGTCCACCTGGTCCCATACCGGGTATTACTAACGGTGCATCATTCACCATCGTCGAAATAGTAAATCCTTTAGATATACCGGCTGAATAGATAAAAGGTTTAAATGACGATCCTGGTTGCCGTTTTGCCTGTGTAGCTCGATTAAAGCTGCGACGATAATAATCATAACCGCCTACTAAAGCTTTTACTGCACCGGTCTGAGCATCTAAAGCGACCAATGCACCCTGCAACTCCGGTTGCTGAACAATACGATAGGTTTTACCATCACCACGAACATGCACTACGGAACCAACCTTTAGCGCATTTTCGCCTAAAGATTCATTATTAATAGCGCGCTTAATCCAGCTAAAGCTATTGCCAGTGATTGTCACTTCTCCTATTCCACCAATATAAACTGTAATTGAATTAGAACCAATTGAAGTGACAACAGCTGGCAGCATACCATCAACCGGCGTTCTATAAATTAAAAACTGTTCAATCTGCTCATCACGACTGTCTTCAGGAAATTTACTTAAATCAAAGAAACCCTCAGCACCCCGATAAGCAGAACCCCTATCATAATTGGCTAACACTTTTCTTAAGGCTTGAGTGGCCACAGCTTGTTCTTGAGAGTTTACCGTAGTATAAACACGAAATCCCTGAGTGTAGGCAGCATCACCATATTTCTCATACATTTGCTGACGAACCATTTCAGCTACATACAATGCATTTTGATCAATTGGCTGCTGATAATGCTGATAGTGTAATGGTTCATTGAAAGCAGCATCAGCCTGAGCCTGGGTAATTTTACCTAGCTCAACCATATTATTAAGAATATAGCGTTGACGTAACTTTGCCCTTTTCGGATTAACAATCGGGTTAAAAGTGGAAGGTGCTTTGGGTAAACCGGCAAGAATAGTTGCCTCAGCCAAATCAAGCTTTTGCACGGGCTTATTAAAATATACCTGTGCAGCAGCGGTAAAACCATATGCTTTCTGCCCTAAGTAAATTTGATTGAAATACAATTCCAGTATCTGATCTTTAGTTAATTGTTGTTCAATTTTATAGGCAAGCAAAGCCTCATTAAACTTACGGGTATAAGTCCGCTCATTAGTCAGATAGAAATTTCTGGCAACCTGCTGAGTAATCGTACTGGCCCCAGATTGCACACCGCCAGTCAAATTCATGATCAATGCACGGGATATACCAATAACATCAACCCCACCATGCTCATAAAACCGCTTATCTTCAGCTGCTACAACAGCATCTTTAAGCACTTGAGGAAAATCCTGAATCTTAGTAAACGCACGGCGCTCCTCACCAAACTGCCCAAGCAGCTTGCCATCAGCAGAATAAATGGCCAATGGCATTTTGGGCTGATAATGCGTTACTGCTTCGAGCGAAGGCAACTTCGGATAAGTAACAAGTATTGCAATGGCCAGCAGACCGAGGGCAAATAGTGCCAAGCCTACAAACAAGCCGATAGCAGAAAGTAGTAATTTTCTAATCATAATTAATTAAATTTCATTTAATGGCTGCGAAATATATTAAAAATAAAGTAAACTTTGTACCTAATTGTGTTAGAAATGCAACCTATATTCCTTGAACAGTTAGTATCACTAATTTAATTACAAGACAGAAAGCCCTTTCATGAAAGTGAAAAAATTTAAAACAAATTCAAAGAACAAGAAGGTGGTAACAACTTCTTCGAGGCAGAGTCTAGGCATTAATTTCACCGAAAAAAGTATCAATATGGTGTTATTGAGTGCCAGCAGTTTAAATCAATTTCGTCTCGAAAAATACGTTGTTGTTCCCTTACCCAAAAATATAATCGATAACGGTAACATCGAAGATCATAATGAAATTGTTGCTCTTTTACAACAAGCAAAAGACAAACTGCAAACCCATTGTAAAAATGTTACCGTCTGTATTCCACAAAAATTGGCATCTATACAGTTTCTTACTCGTGATCCCGATATTGAATATACTGAAGAAGAGCAAGTTTTAATGGAACTCAATCAGTATAAGTCATTGGATGAAACAAGTTATGACTATCAGCCTATTATGACTGATGACGATGGAAACGAACATCTCTTATTGGTTAGCAGTAAACGTGAAGACGTAAATTTATTTTTGGATATCTTTGCAGATGCTGAAATAACACCTACTCAAATGGATGTTGATTTAATCGCCATCATGAATAGTGCTATAGCCTGTATTAGTATTAAATACCCACAGCTAATTGATAAATGCGTAGCTGTGTTTAATATTGATTTTAATGAAACTCAAGCCATAGTTATGCGTGACGGAATAATGTTGTATAAACAAGAGATCAGCATAGGTTATGAGCATTTATTACAATCTATTCGTCGTTGCTACCAGCTGACTGAAGAGGAAGCATGGGATATGTTGTTTGATAACTCTAAACCACAAGATTACGCAAAAGTTGTATTTCAACCTTTTCAACAACAATTTACTCAAGAAGTTCAAAGGGTACTACAATTTTACTTTACTTCTGCCAGCCAAGAAAATGACATAGAAGAAATCATGATTTTTGGAATTCAAGAAAATCATGCCAATGAGTTTGCACAAAATGTGCGCCAACAAACCAATATCTCTACTCAACTGATCAACCCACTATTATTGGCTCAAACCGATAATCACATTAATGATGGTGAATTGCTTCAGTTAAGTAGTCTAATGACAGTTGCTTTTGGCCTAGCTCTACGAGGAATATAAAATGTTGCCATTGTTAAAAATTAACCTACTTCCATATCGTGAAGCTTTGCTAGCTAAAAAGAAGAAAGAATTTCAAACAGTTATACTAGGTGCAATATTAATTGGTTTGGGTTTAGCTTGTTTGGGTTATTTCTACACTGATAACTTGATTAGAAGTCATGAACAACGAATTATCCAACTACAAAACGGTATAGCGAAACTTGACGAAGAAATTGCTCAAATCACTAAACTTAAAGAAGAGCGGCAAAATTTCATTGAACGGCAACAAAAGGTTGAAGAATTGTCTAATAGACGGTTTGAAGCTGCACATATTATCGATACCCTAAATATTTTAGCTCCTATGGGCTTGTATATAACCAGTATTGAAGCGCAAAATCCTAATACTTATATCATAAATGGTAGAGCATACAGTGATTCTCGGACGGCAGCTTTCATGTCTGCATTACCAGGACGATTGTTTGGCACTCCCGAGTTACTTAACATTAGACGTATCAACAATGCCCAAGAATTTAGTATAAAGGTTTATATCAATAACGTTGAAGATCAAATCGAAGAGGAAACTAATCCGAATCAATCAAATACAGCTGAATCAACTACGCAAGACCCTAATACAGATTCACAGCAGAATTCTCACAATGCAACACCTTCAGCAGCATCTAATTGATGGAGTAGCTTAACATGGCTAAAAACATTAATCTAAAATCAATAGACTTAAAAAATCTACCTTACCAAAGTCGCACTATACAACTTATTTTGGGCGCAGTTATTGTTGCTATTATTTTGCTATTAGCCTACATTTTTATTTATAGCGATACCAATAACAAAATAAGTGAGCTCAAACAAGAAGAAGAAAACCTGAAACAAAGTTATATTGATAAAAGCGCTCAAGCCGCGAATCTAGATAAATTAAAAGCTGAACTTAATCAAATTAATAGCTTATTTCAGGTGTTACTCAAACAATTGCCTACTACAGCAGAAATTCCCAATCTTATTCAAGAATTGAATGATTGTGCAGGCAAAAATGGCCTTAATATCGACAGTGTTACGCCAGCTCGGATATCCCATACAAATTCTTCTGATGGGCAAGACCAACATCAAACAATCGAAACATTGCCTTATCATATTTCATTAACAGGCAGCTATGAGCAGATCACACAATTTGTCCGTGATATAGGTAAGTTATCCCGAATTGTTACCATAAATTCAATTGTTTTAAAACGAAATGACAAAGACAACAAATTTACATTTAATGCTATCGCAAATACTTATAAAGCTTTGAATGACACTGAAATTAAAGCATTAACAAATAAAAAATAATCGCAATAAGTAATCTGTGATTAGTTGAACACAAAACTATTTATTGCATATATAACGGATTAGCTATGAACAAATACCTATTTTGGGCTTCTGTCTTTGTTTTGAGTGCATGCTCAGCGCAAAATGAAGATTTAGAACAATGGATGCATGAAACCAGCCAACAAGCCAAAACCATCATATCGAAACCCAAGGAAGCGAAATTAAATTTGCAGCCAACATATACTCCGCCACCACAACCATCTATGAATATGTTTGATCCAGCTAGATTAAAAGCTGGTTTGCAAGGCGCTAATGCTCCTAATCCAAACAAACCAAAAGAAATTTTAGAAAATTATCCTTTAAATGAACTGCGTTATGTAGGCCTAATCTCAAGTGCCAGCAAAACACCTTCTGCATTTGTTGAGGTTAATGGACATGTCTATACTGTAACGGTAGGGAATTACCTTGGACAGAACTATGGACGTATTACTGCTATCACTCCCGATGAGATTGTCATTTCTGAATTACTAGAGGACGCAAATGGTTCTTGGAGTGACCATACTAATAGTCTACCTATGCAGGCTGTAGGAAATATTGAATAACGTTCTTAGATTCATCGGCAAGAATATAAATAATTTAGCGATTTAAAATAACAAGGTAATTAATATGAAGATCAAAACCATATCCATTTTATCCACTTTGAGTCTAAGTTTACTGAGCCAGAATATATTGGCCGGTAACATAACTGCTATTAATATTGGTTCATTACCAAACCAGCAGCGATTAATTAAAATTCAATTTGATCAAGATGTCCTATTACCGCGCGGATTCACTACTGAACAACCGGCACGGATTGCTCTGGACTTTGCCAATACTGGAATATCCCTTCCACAGAATCTACTTAAATTTAATGACAAGCTCATTAAGCAAATTGAGGCTGGACAAACTGGAGATCGTACTCGCCTGCTACTGTCTTTAAATCAGCCAGGGCAATATAATGCAACGGTAAAAGGCAAAGAAGTGTGGATCTATGTACAACAATCATTACCAGCTAAAAATAAAACAGTTGTAGATCCTCTGCCAACTGTTGCAACTGCTCATACGCCATCTTACCCGACCATAGTAACCAATCCAATATATGACAGATCTTCAGTGAACAACACTGATGCAAGCAAAAACGCTCCTTTAGCTGTTAATATAGATTTTCAAAAAGGTAGAAATGAGAGCGGCGTAATATCCATCACTGGCTTAAGCAGTGAAGTCGAACCAACAATTAAACGCAAACCAGGCAGCCTTACCCTAACTTATAAAAATGTTCCACTACAAGCAAACCAGCAACGCAATTTAGATGTGGCTGATTTCAGCACTCCGGTACAATCAGTAAAATTACGCAGAATCGGCAATGATACTGAAATCAGTATGCAAATGCGTGGAAGCTGGGATTATACTCAACAAAATCGAGGTAATAATTTAGTTGTACAAATTAACAAAAGAATAGAACAATCGAGCCAAACATTACACAGCAACAATAAATCTTTTAAAGGTAGAAAAATATCATTAGATTTTCAAGACATTGATATACGCACTATATTACAAATACTGGCCAAAGAATCTGGCACAAACATCGTTGCTAGTGATAGCGTGAATGGCAAAATGACAATATCACTCAAAGACGTCCCATGGGATCAAGCACTGGAATTAGTATTGGAATCTCGAAATCTTCATATGAAGCGTAAAGATAATATTATTAACATTATTACCCAGGACGAAAAAAATAGAATAGAAGCGCAGGATGTAGAGGCTCAGACGAAAGGCCTGTTAATAACAAAAAGTTTTCAACTTAAATATAGAAGTGTAGAAGAGTTTAAAAAAATTCTGCACATGGATGAAAATGGTAAAAGTGAAGATAGAACCATTTTGACTGAGCGCGGTAGCGCATTAATTGATCCAGGTACCAACACACTTATCATTACTGATATTAATCGTGTTATCAAAGATTTTGAGAAACTTGTGGCTCAAGTTGATGTGGCTTCACAGCAAGTATTAATTGAAGCACGTATCGTCGAAACTACTGATGGCTATGCACGTGAACTTGGTACTAAATTTGGCTACACTAAAATGGGTAAAAATACTTGGAATGGTAAAGTACCAACTGATGGATCAATTATCAATCCCAAGCCTAACTCAGATGGAAGCTTTACCATGAGTCCCAATATTAATCTTGGTGTGGCCAATCCAACTTCTGTCGTTTCTTTGGTACACGAATTTGCTTCAGGAGCATTAATGCTTGAACTATCAGCATCTCAGTCTGAAGGAAAAAGTAAGATTATTTCCTCACCACGCGTGTTAACACAGGACAGAAAAGAAGCCAAAATTGAATCTGGTTATGAAGTACCTTATCAAGAATCTGCTGCTAGCGGCGGAACATCAACCAGTTTTAAAGACGCAGTTTTAGGCTTAAAAGTTACACCTCAAATAACTCCTGATGGTAATATCATCATGACTTTAGATGTACAAAATGACCGACCAATTGCTTGTACTAACATTGATGCATCAATCCAAAGGAATGGAGATATCTGTATGCAAAAACGCAATGTTGTCACACAAGCCATGATCGAGAATGGCGGTACATTGATTATTGGCGGAATTTACAATGAAAACAATGAAAACAGCATAAGCAAAGTACCTGTGCTTGGTGAGATTCCTGTAGTAGGTAATTTATTCAAATATCGTAAAAATATTCATCAACGTAATGAACTTTTGGTATTTATTACCCCACGTATTGTCGATTCAACCAACCCTGCTTTGCAATATTAAGTTGATTATAATGCCAACAAGCTAGTCTGAATTTCAGACTAGCTTTTTTATTAGTTAAGGTAACTTTGCCCAGTTAGTGAATATTCTTCCGGTAAATTCCGCTCGATTATCTAGGCGTATTTTGAGTGGCTAACCATGATATTCAGCCAGTTTATCCAGATAACGGTTCATCCTACCAGTCAGTAAACTGACCACCATATCAATATCTAACGCTTCACGATTAAAGTCATCGATGACATTGAAGGTTCTAAAACGCCATTGATGGCGACAGCTGTTACGCATCAAAGCCATTGACCAACATTCACCTTGTTTATTGGGTACCAATGGTTTTTCTGGGCTTGGCGGAGCAATACGTTATTTACACTTTACCCTCAGATTAAGCTTTAAGTTACAATATAGCTGCTGAACCCGTTTATGATTGTATTTATAGTCGAGCTTGCTGATGTGATTAAAACGCTTGGGAAAGCCCCAGCGTTAATGCCTGTCAGTGATCGCACTGAGTACCGACACAATCACCGCATCATCCGCTAATTTAGATTGATTATGGTCAGCACAGCGGCTTAAGCCAACAATAGCGCAGCTGATGGCAATAGTAACAGAATGGCTTTCTTGGTACTGGCTGATGCGGTAAAAGTAACTTTAGGTGCTAAAGGTCGCAATCAGTTGCACAGCCCAAGCTTTACTTGCCTGAGTGGGTACCAAAACTTCTTTATGCTTTTCTCCTGCAGCTGAGCTTTTAAACACAGTTCAGCCAGCAGCTGCTTAAGCTTGCGGTTTTCAGCTTCCAGTTGCTTGACGGGTTTGCTATCTGAGGTTTCCATACCACCGTATTGATCACGCCATGGATAGAAAGTTGCATTCCCCATACCCTATATACCGCAAATTTTTATTAAGCATAGCAACTTCAGCTTCTTTTAAAACAGCTACAAATTGATAGGGTGTTATTTATTTGATGTTTAAATCCTGGATAGGCTACACTAATTCATCCAACTTTTTTAGGGGATAAGGTAAACTTAACTTTAAAAAAAACAAGATATTGAATTATCAAAAACGCGTACGACGCTCTTTTAGTGCTGATTTCAAAGCACAAATAGTTAAACTTGATCAGCAAGGAAAATCGCGCAGTCAATTGGTCAAGCAATACGATTTGACACCTTCCGCTTTAGACCG
>JAGGIK010000090.1 GCA_024103515.1 Snodgrassella sp.
TAATTCGATTTAGTTACCTAATTTTCTTGCCTTGCCCCCTTGGATACGATGCGAACTATCCCCTGTAGAGTAACGAACGTGCAATAAGAACAAGGGCTTTTAAACTAAACGCAGGATAGGCAGCCACCGGTAAAGCGGGGCGGTTTGCCAGATTCAGCTTACGCTGAAACGCCTAACGGCTAAACAAAGAAGCCAGCTTGATTGCTGGCTTTTTATTATCAGGAAATACCTGTTTGAACGTGGTACTAAGCTAACTAAAATCGCAGTAGTATGATTAAGAAAGATGGTTAATTCTATCCAGTGCTGCTTTGGCTAGAAAATTGGAACGGTTGTCATGGGTTAATAAGATATATTGGTCGACCTTTTCTTTTAAAATTAGATACGATCTGATGTTCAGATATTTTTTCATGTTTAAATCCTCTGTGGGTTAATGAAGAGAATTTTCTATTTTTGCGCTGTACTATTTTAGGGGATAGTTACACCTTGCGTACACCAATATCATCATTGACCACTTAGAAGGCGGCTTTTTTAATCACCTTGATTCTTTTGGGGAATTTGGAGTGTGTTAATAAAACTACAAAATCTATTAATAAAAAAATATTTTAAAAATAATTAGAAAGATATGAGAAATTGAGTAGAATGAGTTTTTAGAGATAAATCAATAAAAAAATAGATACAATTTAGGTAAAAAATTGTTTTTTAAACAAAATGTGTGATAAAAAATTACTGATTTTCACTGTCTAATCATAAAGGAATTTCCATGAAAATTAGTAGTAAAATTACCATGCTTTTTTTATGTTTTTGTGTTCCGCAATTTGGTTTTGCAAGAATAACAACTGATCCTAATGATCCTGAAGTAAGATCAAAATGTGCCGATGGAACATATTCAACTTCAGTAGGAAGAGGAACATGTTCTCATCA
>JAGGIK010000091.1:0-608 GCA_024103515.1 Snodgrassella sp.
GATCTAATTTATTGTCAATAATATCTAAAAAAGTTTGATATTCTAACCAATCTCGGTATTTATCAGGGTAGTTATCACACAGCTCACTCATTTCATCATCATCATCATCAGTTTCAGGAAGGTAAAAAGTACCTTCTCTTATATCCTTTTTTTTATTACCTATTTTAATATTGGTAAATAAAAAATACCATAATTCAGGACGATCTTTATAAATGGTTAGTAGCCCATTGATACCTTCAATAATTTTCATTTATAATCTCCAATTATTATTTACGACAAATTTAGTTTGCATTTCTCTCTTAAAAGCAGGATCACGCTGCATACCTTCATAAATAGACTGATTCGCTCTCTTAAAATGCTCTCTATCAGAAAGAGTGTATTCTGAGGGATCTAATGTGTGCTGGTGGAAGACATGATATTTTCCTAAACCACGAGCTCCTTCTCCAGCATACCATCCCCACGGATCAATCCAAGTCAACCCATTAGGCGCATACTGATACAGAGTAAAACCACCCAATGGGTTTGGTCGAGTGAATCTCCCACATCCCAATCAGGCATTATAATGTAAAACGGTTTCTCTATTTAAATATTGTACTTGATCGCTGAAA
>JAGGIK010000091.1:618-921 GCA_024103515.1 Snodgrassella sp.
CAGATTTGCTGACCTAGGGCATCGTAGACATAGCCGTAACGCTGGCTGCGACCTGATTGTTCGATGTGTGTTTCGCTTAAGCTTAATTTTATCTATTATAAAAAAGTAAAACCGAAGAAGTTATTGGGACTTAGGTATATATGCTTTTTATTTTCACCATCCCTATAGTTAATAATCATGTCTGAAAATGGAACTCCTTCATAATAAATTGATTCTATTGATATCTTTTGTTCTGTTTTGAATAACTGAGAATATATGGACATTAGAGAAAATGTATCATCCTCATCAAGCTCAAACCATTCA
>JAGGIK010000092.1:0-317 GCA_024103515.1 Snodgrassella sp.
AGAACCAGACGCACCAGAAAACGCCCCCAGCCCGGACTGGGTGTATACAATTTATGTCGCCGTAACAGGGTAAACAGCAGTGCCGCATTAATACAGGCACCCAAGCTGATGGCCAGAGCCAGACCAACATGATGCAGTTTCCAGACAAACAGCAGATTCATCAGTTGCGTCATGCATAAAGTGAAAATGGCGATTTTCACCGGTGTTTTGATGTTCTGACGTGCATAAAACGCCGGTGCGAGCACTTTAATCAGAATCAGACCAATCAGACCCACAGACTAGGCCACCAGTGCACCCTGTGTCATCAGTGCATCGAA
>JAGGIK010000092.1:327-842 GCA_024103515.1 Snodgrassella sp.
CGTATTCATTGAATTGCCGGTACATAAACAAAGTAGCGACCAGCGGGAATGACAATACCGCCATCCCTACTGCTGCCGGCAAGGTAAGCAGCATACACAAACGCAACCCCCAGTCCAGCAAAGCAGAAAAACTGGCAATATCATTGGTAGCCGAGTGTTTGGACAGCGTAGGCAAAAGAATGGTACCCAGAGCCACGCCAAGTACGCCTGTCGGTAATTCCATCAGCCGGTCTGCATAATACATCCACGATACTGAACCTGATTGCAGATAGGAAGCAAAAATGGTGTTAATTACCAGAGATATCTGAGCCACTGACACACCCAGAATAGCCGGAGCCATTTGCTTTAATACTCGGTTAACGGCCTCATCCCTAAATTTTAGCTTGGGCATAGTAAGAAAACCGAGCCGGAATAAATAAGGTAGCTGATACAGCAACTGCAATAATCCGCCCACAAATACTGCCCATGCCAGAGCCAGAACTGGCGGATGAAAATAAGGCGCCAGCCATAAGGCA
>JAGGIK010000093.1 GCA_024103515.1 Snodgrassella sp.
ATTTTGGTTTAGCGCGGTGGATCTGCATGATATCTCTTTCCTTCAAAATTAAAATAACGTTTGCCATTAACTTCATGTATCGGTATCTGGGTGGTTCTAATTGGTCTATGTGTCCATTTATCTAAGGTGGTCATCTTACCTTGTCTATCAACCAGATTGATATACCCATCTGCATCGATGACCACTGCCTGAGCAAGGGTTGGATTGTTATATCGATCATTCTGATCTTTTTCGGGTTTGACTACGGTTTTTTCAATTTTGTCAAATTCTGGATTTGGAATCGGTTTACCGGTGTTTTTATCAATATATTCTTTACCATATTCATCTCTCAGAAATGGATCAAGATAGTAGTCACCATTGTAACTGCTGTGGCTGTAACATGCACCCAGAGGGTTGCCGACACATTCTCCGGCAGTTACTGGGTTGAAACCGACTAATCTGCCAACAAAGTCGGTATTGTGGTTGCCTAGGAATAAGGTGCTGTTGATGTTATCTTCATCGATATAACCATTTTTCTGGAGCATTTCATATTCGCCTATTATATGCGCTGCCGGACCGAGATATTTGGTTCTGGAGATGGGGGTACCGGTTTCGCCTTCTTTATTCTGCAGGTAGGCGTTGCTGACTTTATCGGTCATGGAACCGCGGCTGTGGTTATTTCCTATGATTTCTGTGCCGGTTTGTTTGGCCAGTTTTTTCAGTATGGCATTGGTTTTTTCTGCATTGGTTAGTGGCAGTCTGCCTCCGAACCATTCGTTGAGTTTGTCGTAGAATGCATAAAAGCCAACTTCGCCCAGACCGGGGATAACTTCTACGGTGGGGTTGTT
>JAGGIK010000094.1 GCA_024103515.1 Snodgrassella sp.
ATTAACATCCTTTTATCCTAATTGAATTTTTGTTCAAAATGGTTTTGCCACTACGTAAATTTGCTCTTTCACTCTTTATTAATTCTCTTAAAGCATTTTTATATTCTTTTTGTGTCCATTTGTTATTTTTTCCATTTTATAATATTTTATTCATTTTCTTTTCTATATTATCTTTATATTCAGGGTGAGAGCCTTTGTGAATAGTTCTGGTAGGATGCGCATCAGCCGATGTAGGAAGATAAATAATATTTTTTATCGAATGAATATTAATACCAGCCTCCTTAAGCAAAGCGTGATTTTTTAATTGCTGCGGAATAATATGGTGTTTTTGGAAGCCATCAGTTTTTGGCATCGTTTGTATGTCCATAACCCCCACGGATCGACCCAAGTCAACCCATTAGACGGATACTGATACAGATTAATCTTACCCAGCAACCCAATCGAAATTAGCTGGGTAAAGCGTCCGTAGTTGAATATGTATTTATTCTATTTTTTCTCATGAAGAATATTAATAAATAAATTATGTATATTCTGGCAAAAAAGTGAATTTTCAATTGGTTCAGGTAATACAAGTACATAATAAAATACATTATCAAAATGCAAATTTATATCATAAGGTTCAAAATCCGAATCATTATCGAATTCAAATAGTGTAGCGATTCCATTCAACGTTGTATTTTTTGCCTCGATTCCAAAGCAACCTTCACCATTAATATCCAAATTATAGCCATTCTCAAGGTGATAATCTTGCATTTCATCATTTTTGTAGAAAAATAGAAAT
>JAGGIK010000095.1 GCA_024103515.1 Snodgrassella sp.
GGATACCGACATCTACGGTTTACAGATCGGTCATGACTTCTGGGTCAAACCAACTGCTAACGGTGTCAATCTGCTTGGCGGCTACATTTCCTATAGCCATGCCAGCACCGATTTCTCTGATCAATACCATGCCAAAAACGGTTTTATTATCAATGATAAGAAAACAGGTGAAGGTAAATCCGACAACATCAGTCTCGGTCTAACCAATACTTTCCATACGGCTAATGGCACCTATATTGATTTAGTCGGCCAGTTATCTTATCTGCGCAATAAATACACCGCCCGTACCGGCAAAAACCCTGACAGTCAAGATGGATGGGGCTTGGCTATGTCGGCGGAAGTGGGTCGTTCAATCCCGTTGAACCATTCCAACTGGTCAATTGAACCTCAGGCACAATTGATTTACCAGTATGTCGATTTAGACAGTATTAACGACGGTATTCGCCATATTGATCAGAACAACCAGGACGCATTGCGCGGTCGTATTGGTATGGCACTGGCTTATAATGCTGCGGGCAAAGCTGGTCAGAGCACTTCTGTCTATACCATTGGTAACATCTGGCATGACTTCATTAACCCAAGCCGTGTAGATATTGGCCGTGATAGCATCCGCGAGAAGTCCAATAATACCTGGGGAGAACTTGGTGTTGGGGTACAGATACCTGTAGCCAAACAAAGCAATATCTATGGTGATGTACGCTACGAGCATAACTTTGGCAGCAGCAAACACCAGAGTTTCCGTGGCAATATTGGCTTGAAAGTAAACTGGTAAGT
>JAGGIK010000096.1 GCA_024103515.1 Snodgrassella sp.
ATGATGCATATTGTAGGGAGTTAGCCTCGAAGCCGGAAAATCGGGTTGCAAGGGCTGGTTATCCAAATGGGGTATCTAATACTGCTATGTATACTTTATGTATGGAAAGACGAGGTACCCCAACATATGAAGCTTATTCATCAATGCAAGCGGAAAAACGACGCGCTGAGAGAAGAGCGCGCGGAGAAATAATACCTGAGTATTGGTAAAGTGCGTGTAATAGTAGCATCTTTTTTATCTTATAAAGAAAGAGATATCATGCAGATCCACCGCGCTAAAACAAAATTACTAATAGTAACCAGCCTTACCCTAGCACTAAATGCCTGTAGTATATCTGATTGGTATAATGGCTATTATGTGGATAGATCATCTATGAAACATTATCTTAAAGACAGACATGCTTATTATGAGGCTGAATCACCGCAAATGAAAGCATTGAGAAAGCAAAATGATGCCTATTGCACAGAATTAGCATCCAAACCAGAGAATCGGGAACCAAGGGCTGGTTATCCGAATGGGGTATTTAATTCGGGAATGTATACAGTATGCATGAATGAACGAGGCACACCAACATATAACGATTATTCCTCAATGCAAGCCGAAAAACGGCGTGCCGAGCGTAGAGCGCGAGGAGAGATAGTACCTGGGGGCTAGCAAAAATAAGTTTAGTGGCTGGTTAGAGTATTGGGTAGCATATTAAAAACACCCAGATACCAATACATGAAGTTAATGGCAAACGTTATTTTAATTTTGAAGGAAAGAGATATCATGCA
>JAGGIK010000097.1 GCA_024103515.1 Snodgrassella sp.
CGACAAAAGAGTATTTAGAAGATTATTCCATTGCAAGGATCGAGGATAGGCATCTTTTTATGCATGAAATGGTGCATATCTGGCAATATCAGATGGGAATGTGGTCGCTCTGCGGGGCGCGTGCAGCTTATTGGTGGATTACGAATATGCATTGGCAGACGACAAAGTATTATCCGATTACGGCATGGAACAACAAGCATCCATTATTGCTGATTATTATCTTCTAAGAGATTTTGGTTATGACAAGTGGTTTGAAAAAACAAAGCAAAAATACAAAGGAAATAAAGCTAAAAACAAACAACTGGTACAAGATCTCTGGCTAAAAATGTATGAAAATACCCTGCATTTATTTTTAAAGAATCCACATGATAAAAAGGCGTTATTCGGATGAAACACAAATACAGTTATTGGCTCCTGATGTTTTTAATCTTACCATCGCTTGTAAGTTGTATTGCTTTCGAGACTCCAGATATTGTTCTGAAAAATGATGGACAGCCATGCATCAGTATCCCATCGGATGAAGATTTCTTTAGAAGAAATAAACAATTTGCTATTACAGGAACAGAAATAGCTCACATTGGTGTTGGACTGGTATCATCGAAATTTTATCCCGACCCTTCACCAAATTATCATGACCCTGTAAAAAAACTGTATTATGTTAAAACCGAAGAATGCATAGATTTTGACTACCCTTTTCAAAATAATATTTCCTATTCAATCGGTTTTACC
>JAGGIK010000098.1 GCA_024103515.1 Snodgrassella sp.
TCCGCTGAACGCCCCGTATTACAAGGCGTTCAGCGGGGTCTATTATAGCTACCTGGGGTGAGAGAGGGAACTACAACTCAACAATTAAACACGTTTATGCGTAATCTATTATAGCTACCTGGGGTGAGAGAGGGAACTACAACCCGGATAAAGAAGATAGCATCACTGAATGTATTATAGCTACCTGGGGTGAGAGAGGGAACTACAACTCGTCTTCCGGACGACCCTCAAGAAAGAAAATTATAGCTACCTGGGGTGAGAGAGGGAACTACAACGTTAGCCTCAATGCTTTCGCTGCACTGTTTATTATAGCTACCTGGGGTGAGAGAGGGAACTACAACTCACTGGACAATGGCCAAACAACGCTGTCGATTATAGCTACCTGGGGTGAGAGAGGGAACTACAACATCCCACCTATACCTTACTCCAAGTGGTCAATTATAGCTACCTGGGGTGAGAGAGGGAACTACAACTCCCATTTGGGATCTTCGACGCCTCTAAGGATTATAACTACCTGAGGTGAGAGAGGGAACTACAACATAAGTAGACACAGCCAGCTAGTAGCTGGCATTATAGCTACCTGGGGTGAGAGAGGGAACTACAACAACGCCCGTTAGTGTGTCTGGGTTTAAGACATTATAGCTACCTGGGGTGAGAGAGGTAGTGAATGTGTAAATACCCCAAACCTAGTACACAACTCACGTAGAAAATTCAGCTGCT
>JAGGIK010000099.1 GCA_024103515.1 Snodgrassella sp.
GGTATTTTACGCATGGCGGATTTACTTGCCTTACAACCCAATATGAATATTAAACTACATATTGTTGCGCCAGATAGCAGGCAGGAAAAGGTGTTTCAAGAAATCCGCCGTCCGGTATTTTCGTTACTGGAAAGTGGACCATTATCGGAGCGTTGCAGCTATATTCCCTACCGCAATTTAAAAGCACTGAGCAAAGTTAAACATTTAGACCGTATGACCGATGCGGTATTAGAGGATTATACGGAGCATGAAGAATAAATTTATTTTTAACTGATTTTACTTTTTTATCATCATTAGGCAAATAAATCTAATCAATAATATTTTAAATGGTTAATTTTTATTTGCTTTTATCCTGTAATTTAAAAAGATTTATTAAAATTACATAGTGGACTATAATAATTGATACCAGATAGCCTATGGAGTATCTCTTTTGTTTAATGACAATGAAATACCAATCAAAACGCTAGTCCCTATAAAAATTATTGCAACTGGCGTGGCATTACCACCGGATAAGCTTGAGGCCACAGAATTAGATAAAAAACTGAATAAACCGGTAGGTTATTCGCTTAAGCGTTCAGGTATCCTCTATCGTTATCATGCTGATCATCAGTTACAGCAAGCTGATTTGGCCGCCAAAGCGATTGATGATGCGCTGAATCGCTGTGATATTGCTGCACAATCTATTGATTTAT
>JAGGIK010000009.1 GCA_024103515.1 Snodgrassella sp.
GGAAAAACCTTTATAAACTGGGCTAAATCACATGATATAACCATTGATTATATCCAGCCCGGTAGCCCTTATCAAAATGGCTATATTGAACGATTTAATCGTACCTATCGTACTGAAGTACTCGATTTATATCTTTTTAACAACTTAGCGCAAGCAAGGAGAATAACTGAAGAATGGTTAACGATTTATAACACCGAAAGACCGCATGAGGCATTAAATAACATGACACCGATTGAGTATAAAACACTAAAACAAGCAGCATGATTTTCTACGTGAGCTGTGTACTAAGTTTGGGGTATTTACAATATTCATTGATCAATTTACTGTACGATTTTCCTTGCTGATATAGTTTAACTATAACTATAGCGTAAAACAGTGGAATGTAAAAGTAGAAGATTCTCTTATTTGTAGGATTAATCCACAGAGAATTAAATTTGAAATAGAGAACACTCTATCAATTTGTATCTATTTTATAGGAAGCTGAAGTTGCTATGCTCATTAAAAAATTTGCGGTAAATACGGTATGGGGAATTTGACTGTTATCAATGGTACGATCAATACAGTGGTATGGGAACCCCTGATATTAAACACTAAAGGAACTGGAAACTGAAAATCGTAAGCTCAAATAGATGTTGGCTAAGCTAAATTTAAAAGCTCAGCTTCAGGGGAAAAGTTTTAGTATCCACTCAGACTGATAAAGCTTGGGTTGTACAACTGCATGAAAGCCATTGTGTTACGATTGCCATCAGCTGCACTATTGTTGGCTTAAGCCGCTGTGGTGACGATGATCATTCTAGGTTAGCGGATGATTCTTTGATGATATCGGTATTCAATGCGATCACCGATAAGTATTTACACTGGTACATTCCTTATATTTGAATGCTTGGTAATCAGTGAAACAGACACGTGTTTAGCAGTATATTGCCAATTAAAGCTTAATCTTAGGCTTAGGCATTAACAACGTATTTCACCCTAAATAATATGGTTATCGATTAAAAATATGGGGTGATAATGAACCGGAATTTACTGGAAAAACTTTATTAACGGAAAAAAATCACATGGTATAGCTATTGATTACATCGACCCCGATAGTTAAATACGGAGTCATCAATATAAGTATTTATTTTATATTTGTCGATAATATGAACTATGATTATTGTAGGATAGATGTTGGTTAATTTGGCCTTTTCGGTGCGATTTTCGATAAAAGTTATTGTTTAATTTGGAAGTTTAAACACTTGGAAATCTTTATAGCTTGAAAAAAACTTTATAACTAAACTGTTATCACTTAAAGCCTCTTCTCTGACCTTCAGTCCGTTATTATTAATATATCAAAGTAGGTATGAGTAATGGCTGCTTCTTTTGTATCAGTAATAACTATTTTTGATACTTCCTTCCCTACTAATATTTCCTTAACCTCTAAGTGTGCGTTTGTCCGAGACGACATTAGTTCCACAAAAGCATTCTTGATTCTTGGATTTATTTTGACCGAAACAAACTGAATACCAATGCTAGTGAATTCGAAAATAGCTTATGCCGATCAAAACCACTTATCAACGCCTGTTCTTTTTGGGTGATTTTAAGCAAATATTTATCCGGTTTTAAATACAAACTTTCAATATTCTCTTTTACAAATTCACTGATTTGAGTGGTGGTTATTTTCCCTTTTAACGTTAAAGAAGTAATTCGTAAGATTCTTTCTTTACTACCCGCAACTGCAACAAAATTATTAGTCAATACAGACTCCAAAGTCGTTATAGATTTAATTGTCTGTTTATTATCAGTAATAGATATAGTATCGCTACTATTTGTTTGAGAACAAACGGAAATGCACAATATTAAGATCAATATTTTTTGCTTCAATTTATATTCATATTTTATTACATAAGATTTAACATGATTATTGAAATAGTTAAAACTAATTATATATATATATATAAATATTTAAAATTTCTAGCTTGTATTTATTAATTAAAAATTTTACTGGTTCAATGTGTCAATAGCTTTGCTGATTAAACTGATGTTTTATTCTAGTTTAGGATATTTAGCTAATAATAAATATAACTCATTGCAATTGTAAAACTAATCTATCATTAAATATTATCTAAACTCCTTTCATTGTGTTGAATCGCCTCCTTTTTATCCTTATCTTTTAAATGTAATATAAATTAACACTTTCATTTAATTAAAAAGCAACTGGCAAGAATACAACAATAGTAATAATCACTATTATCATTATACGATACCTTATTTATATAACCACTTTGCCATTTATAATAATAAAAAATATGGCAATGTAAATAATTTTCTATTTTATTATTAGTTATTAACTAATAATAAAAACAATATTGTTTATCCAATGTCAAATAGATATAGCCTAGTTGGTTAATTACTAAGATAGAATGAAGAATTAAGTGAAATAACTTATGCTAAGAGCTAGTGTATGTAATTTTACTTTTAAATCAACATTTAAACCTAAAAAAGGGATAGATATTTCGGCAATAATCCGTTTTGATTAGATATTTAGAATAAATTGAATGTAAAATACGATAACCTTTTTTTGCATTAATTATTTTCTATCTTTATAATTATTGTAAGAACCAAATTTATAGCAGAGGATATTTCATGAAATACGATTTTATTGATAATGTTTTAAAAGCATTAAATAGAGCTCCGGATGTTACATCTTCAGCTGTAATTTCAACGGATGGTTTGCCAATTGCTTCGGTTTTGCAAAATGGAATGGATGAAGACAGAATTGGTGCTATGGCAGCTGCGATGCTTTCGTTAGGTAATCGGGCATCTAAAGAAATATTAAAAGGGACATTGGATAATACAATTGTTCATACTGATCAAGGCTATATGCTGTTATTTCAAGCTTCCGAAGCTATTTTGTTAACGATTACAACTACTCATGATGCCAAATTAGGTTTGATTTTATTTGAAGCCAAACGAGCTTTAAAACAATTAGCAGATCATTTTGAATAAATTTAAGCTTTTTTAAAATTTGAATCGTAGAAATAGAATACAAATAGTGAAATACTACTTTTAAAAGTGGTATTTCACTATTTGTCCTATGTTTACTGTTATGCCATATTTAAATTGTTTTCATATAAATAGGCATTAATTTGAAACTTAAATTAGATATTGTAAGCTTGTATTATTTTTATAATTAATACAATAGCATTAATATAGAAGTTGAAATTGTAATAATATTTAAGATTGGCCATATAGTTTATTGACCCAAAAGTACATTTAACTGGTAAAAATAATTAATGCAATAATTTTATATAAAGTTAAATCTTTATAAAAATCATCGAATATAAAAAATTGATTTAGCTTGCACGATAAAGCTGAAATGTTATTTTTTAATCCCACTTTTCAATATTATTAACATATCGATAATTCAGTCTTTTGTTCATTTAAAAATCTGTTTAAGAACCAAAAACAGCTAAACAATAGAAGCTTATCTTTAATGGAGAATTTATTACTCTCTTCCCTAAACAATGGTATTTTTCAACTTTTTAGTTCGTGGTATTAGTTAAAGACTACAAAACTGATTTCAACCAGTCTAATTTTTGGTTAAAAATGCATTGTAAACAAATATATCTACTATTGTTAATTAGAGTTGCTGTTGTGAAGTAGTGATTTTGACCTTAATTTATATAAAATTCATTTTGTCTAATGTTGATATTTTTGCTTCTGCTATAATCAGCTAAGTAATTATCCACATGCAAAAAATTATGGCAGCAGATAACACCATTAAACCTTCACCTTTTCTGCCAATATTGCTGGCTATAGCTATTTTTATGCAGCAGTTGGATGCAACTATTTTAAATACTGCGTTGCCCGCCATGGCTGTTGACCTGGGACAATCACCTCTAAATATGCAGTCAGCTATTATCGCATATGCGGTCACGCTTGCTATTATGATGCCTCTATCAGGATTTCTGGCCGATAAATTAGGTTCACGCAAACTTTTTATGGGTTCGATGGTAATGTTTATGATCGGCTCGGTATTATGCGCAGCCAGCTCTAATCTTGGTCTATTGGTCATTGCTCGGGTAATTCAAGGGCTGGGAGGGGCAATGCTGACGCCAGTTGCCCGTTTAACGATGATGCAGGCCTACGATCGTTCCAAGTTAATTACGGTGATGAATTATGCCATTATGCCGGCACTTATTGGTCCGGTATTGGGGCCGATTATTGGGGGCTATCTGATTGTTTATACTAGCTGGCACTGGATATTTCTGCTGAATGTCCCAATTGGTCTGATAGGACTGTTGACAACGTGGCAAATTATGCCCAATTTCAGTAATCCTAACGATCATTTTGACGGTGTAGGCTTTTTTCTGTTTGCGGCGTCTGCATTCTGTATGACCTTAACCTTCGAGACGATATCTCATTTCAGTAATGTTTTATTCGGTCTAATAATGGCTGTGGCTGGTATCGGTGCTTTAATAGCTTATCTGTTTCATGCTCGTCAAAACAGTCGTGCTTTATATCCACCGCATTTAATTTTAGTGCGCACGTTCAGAGTTGGACTTGCGGGAAATATGGTCAGCCGTTTAGGGATGAGCTCTCTTCCTTTGTTATTACCATTACTCTTTCAGGTTGCTTTTCATTATGATGCGATTACATCTGGCTGGCTGTTAATGCCCTTGGCTTTAGCATCAATTATCGCTAAGCCATTCTCTAAACCGCTGATGAATCGATTTGGCTATCGCAGAATTTTAACTTATAACACTCGCCTTATTGGTGTGTTAATCATGTCTCTTGTCTTGTTTAATGCACAGTCACCACAATGGTTAATTCTCATTTTTCTAAGCATTCTAGGCGCCTGCAATTCTTTACAATTCACAAGTATGAACACCATTACTATGGCTGATTTACGTGCTAATCAGGTCAGCAGTGGTAATAGCTTAATCGCTGTTAATCAGCAGCTGGCACTTAGCTTTGGGATTGCAATAGGCGCATTATTGTTACAAATTTTTAATCGTATGAACTATTTCGCTCATAATATCACTACCTCATTTCACATTACCTTTCTGATTCTAGGTGTATTTACCTTTTTATCTAGTTGGATCTTTGCCCGCTTGCACCCCAATGATGGTGATAACTTGCTATTTAGAACTAAAGAAAAGGTGTTGCAATCAAAATAATTTAGTCAATAAAATGTAAACTATTGTATTTCAATCAAAATATTTTGAATAAACATTATAATATTACAAGTAAAACAAAATAACTAAATTCATTTTTACTAAAATATCAGTTATTTATAGTTTTTTAGTCAAAATATTCAGTTTGATAATAAATCGCACGGTCTAAAAATTTATTAGGTTAAATTTTGCGAAGAAATCACGGTTTTGATTATGCAGTGTCCGAATTTATAGTTAAAAAAGTTAATTGCTTCATTATTGAGAAGTGCAAATTTTTATATATTTTGAATGGTTAATAGTATTGGATAGGCTACACTAATTCGTACAAGCTTTTGCGAGTAAGATAAATTTATCGCCAATAAGGAAAAAATGATCAATCAAGAAAAACGCGTACAACGCTCTTTTCATGCTGATTTCTAAGTGCAAATGATGAAACTTGATTAGCAGGCAAAATCGTGCAGTGAGTTGGTTAGGTAATACGATTTGACACCTTCCGCTTTAGACCGCTGGATAAGCCAATCTAGTCAAAGCGGTTCTGTTTAGGTCAAAGACTACCGCATGTCAGGACAAAATGAACTGATTGCTTGACGAAAAGAGTCCAAGCAGCTATGGGTAGAAAACGATATCCTAGTTACGCGGTAGCGGTATGGTGTCGCTGATTAGGGACATCCAGGTATTATGCCTATTATCAATACCAAGCAACTAAGCCAAAATCGGTTGCTCATGATGCCGTAAAATATTGACTATTTTTAAACGCAACGACCAATCTATGAAAGCAGAAGCATTCGTTTTACCTGACAACCAGCTGGTATCCGTGTTTCTCGTTGTGACATTACCTGAGTCATGAAGTCGCTATCATTGATATCAAAGTATACGCTATAACCTTATCGAGGACATCATACGGCAGCAATAGCGCAGTCACAGGCAATTATTTACAATGTCAGTTTGATGTCGGTAGCAAACAGCAGATTATTGTGGCAGATTTAACCTATATTTGTGTTAACCATCACTGCAAATTATTTATGTGTACGACTGAATTTATCTAACCGACAGATTGCCAGCTATAGTGTAGGACAATATTAAACAGCAGATTGAGTAATGTCTGCGTTAAGTCAGATTAAACAACCACTGTTATCATTCAGTCTATTTCATTTTGAGAAAGGAAAGGTGTTTACTAAACAGCTGCTTGATAAGCAAGTGTATCAATACATTTTATATACAACGTTTACTGAGTAAAAAGGGATGTCCATATAATAATGCAGTAACAGAAGTAACATTTAACAGCATTAAAACTGAATTTGTTAAGGGGGAAAATTCATGACGACTGAAGAATTAGAACAAGCCTTTGCGGCTTATGATTATTGGTACAATCATCAACGGTGACATTCATTGTTAGGCTATTTGCCTTAGGTAAAATTTAACAAATAGCTATCCTTTAATTTTGTTGTTTGAATAGGTGTTGCCATTACAGTATTTTAAATACATGAAACAAGTACTAGAATAAAGTATTTAAATTAAGAAATAAGAAGTTAATCTCTAATCAGTGAGGAAAATAGGAATACAAACCTATTTTGTTACTCACTAATAATATATCATGTGAAGATACGGATTGGAAATTTTGGGAGCGAAATGCTACGAATAACATCTGGACACCGTTTTTACATTAATTGAAGGTGGATAGAAGTTCGAGCACTACAAGTAGATAATCTGCTGCAAAACAAAGACGGCAACTATGTAACTGTTCGAAGCAGTGAAATCCTATTGTAAATATCCCATTGTTTAGTACACAACTCATGCAGAAAAGCGCGCCACCTGCGTTATTATTGATACTCTATTGGTGTCTTATTATTGAGTGTCTCATGAAATTTTCTGCTGTTATAAGTAGTTAATCATTGACATTGCGATTAGTTTGCCAGCTGGCAGGATTACTCCTTATCTGGATAAACTGGCTGAACATCATGTTTATCCACTCAAAATACGAGTAGATAATGGACCGGAATTCACCGGAAATTCGGTCACTTATTGGGCAAAGTCAAATGATATAACTATAGATTATATTTAACCAAGCGACTCATATCAAAACGGATATATTGAACGATTCAATCGTACCTATCGTACAGAAGTAGTAGATTTATATCTTTTTAATAACCTGGGGTAGGAAATAAAAGTAACTAAAGAATGGCTAACCATTTATAATGTCGAAAGACCTTGTGAAGCACTAAATAATATGACATCGATCTAAAACCAGCAGCATGATTTTTTACGTCTGTTTTATATTAACTATGGGGTGTTTTCAACAGCTTATTTATGCGGCAATCCTCAATTTTTCTATCGCATTTTTATGACTAATTTTCTAAAGTGCTTATTCTCCATTTTGCTGCTCAGGACGTTTTAAAGCGATAATCGCTTATAGGGCCATTATTGGTAGCAAATAAACTAAATGTAAGATTAAATAAAGACAATTAAACACTATTTACCAGTGATGATTATATTTGACATTTGTAAATAAAAATTATGCTATATAAGTCACAAATAATACTTCAGTGTCTTCGCTGGCATTCTATAAGCATTATTCTGTTTCGATACCATAAAATTTGGTGCCGATTTTGATTGTTTCTCGTCCTTGCTCTCGGCGCCAGTTATTCGAATCCCTTAAGGAATAAATACAGCCGCAATATTCCTGTTGGTAAAAATGTTCACGTTTGCTGATTTCAACCATGCGTTGACTGCCTCCACCTTTACGCCAGTTATAATCCCAATAAGTTACATTTGGATATTTCTCAGTAGCCCGTAAGCCACACGAATTCACTTGTTGCAAATTTTTCCACCGAGAAATCCCTAATGAGGTTGTAATAACGGGGAAGCCATGTTCATAAGCATACAAAGCTGTACGTTCAAGACGCATATCAAAACACATGGTACAACGTAGACCACGTTCCGGTTCAAACTCCATACCTTTGGCTCGTTCGAACCAATTATCCATATCATAGTCTGCATCTATAAAAGGAATGTTAAATTTTTCTGCAAAGGCTTTATTTTCGTCTTTGCGAATTTCATACTCCCTTTTGGGATGTATATTCGGATTATAAAAATAAATGGTATAGTTTATACCTGCAGCCAATAAGGCTTCCATCACTTCACCAGAACAAGGTGCGCAGCAGGAATGTAGCAGTACTTTATTAGCTCCGTTTGGTGGGTTTAATGTGGGTCGTTGAATATCTGTAAGGATTAAGCTCGGGTTCATGATGTGGTTGCCTAAAAAAATTATTATAGACAAGTATTTTAACAAAGCTATTAAGATAAAAATATAGACTGTGAGTAAAAAAATACTTTTATACGCAAGGTAGTTTTGAAGGTTAATAATCTGAAAGCGAACAATAACTGATTAACTAGAAAGGATTTCTGGTACGCATTCGTTTTGACTGTTGTACAGAAAGGATCATTTCCAGTATTAGATTATATAAAATAAATGAGTAATAACAGTTTGATGTTATATAAAAAGAAGATATTAATGATTTAATATCTTCCTGTAATAATTCAAAAATAGATATGAGGTCTATTTCCTTATTTTTTTACGCTCTTTAAATTTATTCGAGGGGTTTCTTTTCTTGCTTTCTGGTTTTATAGTTCTGTTTTTTTATCTTTAGTTCGCCTTGGTTTGCTATTGCTGCTGATAAGCATTAAATCAATACGACTGTGATCAAGATCAGCACGTGCCACCTGAACAGTTACTTTATCGCCCAGTTTAAAACGAATACCACTGCGTTCACCAATAATAGCCATTAGTTCAGGGTGGTAATTGAAATAGTCTTCTCCTAGGTCGCTAATGTGAATCATACCGTCAATATAAACTTCATCCAAGGTAACAAATAAACCAAAATTTGCCATGCCAGAAATCGTACCAGAAAAAATCTCTCCAATTTTGTCTTGCATATAATAGGTTTTAAGCCAGTTTTCTACATCTCTACTGGCGTTATCAGCTTTACGTTCTGCTTGAGAACACCAGATACCAAGTTCTTTCCATGATTTAGGTTCATATTTACCGTGGTTAAGCACAGCTTTGATGGCTCGATGTACAGTCAGATCCGGATAACGACGAATTGGTGAAGTAAAATGGGTATAAGCAGGATAAGCTAGACCAAAGTGTCCTATATTATTTGATTCATATACGGCCTGCTGCATGGAACGTAGCATCATAACTTCGATAATTTGCCGATCTGGACGGTCTTTGATTTCCTCAAATAAGCAAGCATAATCTTTAGGAGTTGGTTTATCTCCACCTTGCAGTTTTAATCCAAGCAGACCTAATTGTTCATGTAAATTGTTGAGTCGGTCTGCAGTAGGACCCGCATGATTTCGATAAAGAGTATGGTGTTTGTGTTTATGGAGAAATTCAGCTGCGCAAACATTTGCTGCAAGCATACACTCTTCAATCAATCGATGTGCTTCATTGCGAACCACAGGAATAATGCGTTCAATTTTGCCTTGTTTATCGAACATCATTTGTGTTTCAACACTATCAAATTCCATCGCACCACGTTGTTGACGCTTTTTAAGTAAAATTTGATAGAGCTGATATAAATTTAATATGTGTTGTTTGAGAGGATTATTAAGCTGGTTATTTCTGATCAACTCCCATGCCTGAGTGTAGGTCAACCGTGCGTGTGACCGCATTACAGCAGGATAGAACTGATATGACTTAATATTGCCAGCATAGGTAATTTCCATGTCACAAATCATGCACAGGCGTTCAACATTGGGATTTAGTGAACAAATCCCGTTTGATAGCTTGGGAGGCAGCATTGGGATCACCCGCCGCGGAAAATATACACTGGTGGCTCGCTCGTGAGCATCTATATCGATGGCATCGTCAGCTTTAACATAATGACTAACATCAGCAATGGCGACAACCAGACGATAATTTCGACCTATTTTTTCAGCATAGACTGCATCATCAAAATCCTTTGCTGTTTCACCATCTATGGTGATCAATGGCATGCCACGCAAATCAACTCTGTTTTTGTATTCTGAAGGTTTGACGTGATCTGGAATTTTTTGTACCTGCTGTAGGCAAGCGGGACTGAACTGATGCGGTAAATGATGTTTGCGCACAGCGATTTCAATTTCCATACCACTATCAGCATAATCGCCTAAGATTTCAATCACACGGGCTACGGCTGCCTGAGTTGCATCAGGATAGGATTCTATTTTGGCCACGACCACTTGACCAGCTTTCGCTCTACCAATTGAATGAGGTTGCAGGACTATGCTTGCTCCAAGGCGTTTATCTTCGGGAATAAGTAGAGCCACACCATGTTCAAGTTTTAATCTGCCCACCACGTCTTTATTGGCGCGCTCCATGATATCCAGTACCTGGCCTTCACGTCGTCCCTTACGATCAAGGCCAGCTGGTCGTACGGTAACGATATCACCATTCATTAGCCTGAGCATTTGTCGTGCATACAAAACAAAATCATTGCCATCAGCCGGGTTTAAAGGAACAGCAAAACCAAAATCATCTTTGTGCACTTCTACACGACATTTCACTAAAGCCAGTTTGTCAGCTACGCATACTGCACCTCGACGATTAATCAGTATCTGCCCATCTCTTGCCATGGCATTGAGTCGTCGCTCGAAAAAAGCTTTTTCTTCTTTAGTGATACCTAGCTTTTTTGCTAGCACCGACGTGTTGACCGGTATGCCGATCTTTTCCAGAACTTCCAGAGTCCATTCTCGGCTGGGTAAGGGGTTGATATAGCGTTGTGATTCACGATCAAGATAAGGGTCTTGATGGCGTAAAGCAGATTTTTTTTTCATAAAGTGTTGACAATCTTTTTAGAGAATATATAATTCAGATCTTCGGTAAACATGTACTTTAACCGAAAGCAGCAATAGTTGCAAAAGCCCAGATGGCGGAATTGGTAGACGCGCTAGGTTCAGGTCCTAGTGCCCGTTTAGGGTGTGGAAGTTCGAGTCTTCTTCTGGGCACCATAATATTCAATATTATCAATAAGTTTAGCTCAACTTGTGCCAATTTTGTGACAAATACTTTAATTGAAATTCGAGTAGTAAGTATTTTTTAATTTCATTTCTCTTAATATTATCCTTCTACCATAAAGCTGCATATTATTCAATAAACTGTTATGTTAATTGATTGGTTTTGATCAATTATTAGTTTTATGTCATTTTTGTCAGCGTAAATCAATTTTTATTTTTTGTTTTGCAATCAGATTTAAAGTAAAAAACATAGTTAAATTTAAATGGTTTTTTGAATGAAATTTATCTAGAAATTTGCTTGTTTGGATATTTGGCTAACTAAAATTTTTATTGTTGGTTTCTGGTGTATGAATAGATGATTAATTAAATGCCCATTTTTTATCAGTACACACTCTTGCTAAAACCAAACCCATGGGTAAGGCCAATACAATCAGCATCGCTTGAGCTCCCCAATTAATGGCATTGATTATGTCATTCTGTTGTAAAAAATACATGGCACGAAACATGTATATTCCTGGCACCATGATGCATACTGCTGGTATAGATAGTGCAATACGCGGACAATGAGTACGGTTACTGAAATAATATGCACAAATGCCGACAATAAAGGCTGCTATCAGCGCTGCAGCCTGAATAGGTATATTGGTAAAATCGATAAGTTCTAATCGGAATGTATTTGCAATCATGCCGATACTGGCAGCAATTAATGCAGTTTTAAGCTGACTATTAAATAATAATGAAAATCCTAAAACGCCTAGAAAGCTGGCGACCAGTCGAAATAGTATTGTCCAAAGTGGGAAAATTTCAGGTGTAAGCATGGATGATGGTATCATACGCATACCAGCTGCTACTACCCAAGCTGCAAAAGTTGCGCAAAAAATAACGGTTATTGCATAGCCAACCCTCTGAATACCAGATGAATAATCTAGTTTGGCCATATCCATAATACCAGTAATTAATGGAAAACCGGGGATAAGAAACAACATTGATGCGATATAGCCAGCAGCATGGAGAATATTTAGGGCGAGAAAGTAGTGACAGATATCAATGTATAAAAAGTAAGCTGTAGATGATACAGCGGCTATTAGCATGGTGACGACTAACTGATTAAGATTCCGTCTCAATAAGTAGCCACGCACAGTCTGCCCCAAACCTGAAGCAATTAAAACACCAAGCATTTCAACCAATCCACCACCTATCAGGAAAGTGAATGACGCACAGGCAATTGCGGCAAACAAAGCAGTATGATGCAGTTGATACAAGGCTGGTTGATGTTCTATCTTGTGCAGGGTCTGATCTAAATAGCGTATGAGCTCACTATCTTCCATACGGTGAGAGTTTTTCTTTAGATCTATAAGCATCGTTTCGATTTGCTGAATTTTATTAGTATCTATGCCGACAGCTTGGATGGTGGTTACTTCTGTTTTAAAAAGTTGTCCACTGCGGCAGGTAGAATTGATTTCGGTCAGCGTGACATGAGTTTGGTTTTCTATCCCTAATATAGTGGCTACTTGACGCATGGATTGTTTAATCCTGTAACTGCCTGTTCCAGATACTAAGCAGATTTTACCTACTCTTAACACCAGATCAGATTTGATAATAAGTTGTAGTTCGTCTGAAGAAAGTGCAATTTTCATATTATGACCATGGCAAAGATATCGTTTTATTATATGCCTAAAAATTGAAGCAGCCCAGTAGCTGACTCTAGGCTGCTTTATCTAAATGATCTCTGAATAGGTTATTTGTTAACGGCTAAAGTTAATTCTCGAGTTTCATGAAAGCGTATATCTGGCCAACGCTCTTGCGTCAATGACAGGTTAACACGGTTAGGAGCCAGATAAGTCAGGTTACCACCTGCATCTGTTGCCAGATTAAGTGTATTGGTTTTCTCAAATTCAGCCATTTTTTTCTGATCTTGGCTGGACACCCAGCGAGCTGACCAGATATTCGCCGGTTCGAAAACCGCTTCAACGCTATATTCATTTGCCAAACGAGCGGTGACCACTTCAAACTGGAGAACACCGACTGCGCCGAGTATCAGATCGCCTCCATTATGGGGACGAAATACTTGAACGGCACCTTCTTCACCCAGCTGCTGCAATCCTTTTTGTAGTTGTTTCATTTTCAATGGATTCTTTATTCGCACTGCACGGAAAAGTTCTGGTGCAAAAAAAGGAATGCCGGTAAAGCTCAGTGGCTCACCTTCAGTAAAACTGTCACCGATCTGAATATTACCATGGTTAGGGATGCCAATAATATCACCGGCATAAGCGTCTTCGACCAATTCGCGGGTGTGTGACATGAACGTCACTACGCTGGAAGCAGCAATATCTCGGTTTAGTCGTAAGTGTTTGATTTTCATGCCACGAGTGAATTCGCCAGAACACACGCGTAAAAATGCGATACGATCACGATGTTTGGCATCCATATTTGCCTGAATTTTAAAAACGAAACCAGAAAATTTATTTTCTGCAGGTTCAACTACCCGTTCTAGTGTGGTTCTGGGCTGTGGAGCGGGTGCCCATTCAATTAGCGCATTCAATATTTCTTGGATGCCAAAATTGTTGATTGCCGAACCAAAAAAGACTGGTGTTAGCTCACCACGCAGAAACCCATTCAGATCGAACTCATTAGAAGCAGCCAATACTAATTCAATTTCTTCACGTAATTGCTGAATTTCAATGGGAAATAACTCATCCAGACGGGGGTTATTCAATCCCTTAATGACATCAAATTCATGGGGCAGCTTTTCTCCGCCTGCTTCAAACAGGTAAATTTCGTCATTGAGAATATGGTATACCCCTTTGAAATTTTTGCCCATCCCAATAGGCCAGGTGATGGGTGCGCAGCGGATATTAAGTACATTTTCGACCTCATCCAGTAATTCTAATGAATCTCGTACTTCACGGTCATATTTGTTCATGAAGGTAACGATTGGTGTGTCACGCAAACGGCATACATTCAGTAGTTTGATCGTCTGAGCTTCCACCCCTTTAGCCGCATCGATAACCATTAACGCACTATCAACAGCAGTTAAAACTCGATAGGTATCTTCTGAGAAATCTTCGTGACCGGGCGTATCTAATAGATTTATTACGTGTTGGCGATAATCAAATTGCATTACTGAAGAAGCTACTGAAATACCGCGTTGTTTTTCAATTTCCATCCAGTCAGATGTGGCAAATTTGCCGGATTTTTTACCTTTAACGGTACCAGCGGTAAGAATGGCTCCAGAAAACAATAAAAGTTTTTCAGTGAGGGTAGTTTTACCTGCATCAGGGTGGGAAATTATCGCAAATGTGCGGCGGCGTGCCGCTTCTTGGGCAATTTGGCTCATATTGGTTGATAATTTGAAAACAATAAAAACAAGACGGCTAGGCCGTCTTGAGGATAGACTAATTGTAACACAAGTTAATATAAAATCTGTTGGTTAAATATCTTTACCTATGATTATTTTTTAGTTTAATCTATAGATAATGGTGATAGTACTGAAACTAAGTGCTTAGTTGGCAATTTTTAAGTGAATGCAACTGCGCAATATAATTTGCTTGAATGCACAAGTTGCTTAATACTCGATTAATTGCACAGATAAAAATCAGAAAAATACTTTTGCTACAGATAAAGCTGCTGATTCAGTATTTAACGGTGCTGAAACAGCAGCATGCTTGATAACAGCCAGAGCAATATTTAACTTTTGATCCGTTACCTGATTGATGATTAATCCTACTTCTTCATCATTACTATAGATAACTTCACCATCTTTTATCGGTGCCGTTGCCTGCAATTTAACTAAACCCCGTTTTACCTGTCCACGATACTGGGCACGGGCAATAATTTCCTGTCCAGGATAACAGCCTTTTTTAAAATGAATGGCACCAAATTGATGAAGATTAAGCATCTGAGCAACGCAAGTTTCACTAGTAGCGGCACAAATCCACGGTAAACCATTGTTTATTTCATAAATCTGCCATTTATTAGCAATGGTTAGATTATAAGGTGGTAATTGATCAATTTTACTAATCTGAATGATTGATCCGTCAATGAGCGTGATAAACCAGTTGTTGTGGTTATTGGTTGTATGCAGAACAGATGATGGTTCTGAAGGTAATGAAATGGTTGAAGCTAAAGATGCAGAAACTGCTACGCCCCATTCGGGCATGGCTTCAAGTTTTACTTTACTGCGCATAATATATATCTGTAATTTTTTCAGTAAAGTGTTACATAGATCAGCAGCAACAATTAAAAGTATATCGTTTTCTCGCTTTAAAACTACTATAGTGGCTATCACGCGCCCTTTGGCGGTATTGTAAGTAGCCAGACAAGCCTGTCTGTCAGGTAGGTTATTGATGTCATTGGAAAGCTGATTATGTAGAAATGTTGTACGGTCTTCGCCACTTACACGAATCAGACTAAAAAAAGGCATTAGAGACGATGTAATTTGAGTCATAAATTTAATTCTCTCATTTCTATCCGTTTATTGGATATTTTCTGAGATTCAACAAAGTAAAAGCCCCGACCATATAAGGGGTAGGGGCGAATAAGCTAACTGATTATTAGATTATTTATGATCTATTTTGGATTTCAGCTGCTGATAAATTTCAGGGTGATCATTTTTTAATAGTTCAGCAATTTCCATATTAGTGCGGTTTAGTTTGCTTAATTCGAGCTGTTCAACATGAACCAGACGTACTAGCTCGCGAACAGGTTTTGGAATATTGCGACCAGCTTCGTAACGTGATCCGCCTGACTGGGTCACCCCAACTTGACTCCAGAATTCTATTTGATTCAAACCAAGTTTTTTCCGGATTTCTCGTACGTTACTAATGGGTTTAAATGCTTTCATAATTTTTATACCTTAAAAACGAGTTTGTCTATGTTTAACTAGCATTACTTTATTTGATATGATCATTCATAAACAATCAATTATTTTGGTAAATTTCAACTACATTCAACATTATAGTTTAAGGTTTACCAATATGCATAATTATCTATTGAGTTCTATCTTATCACAATACTTTTTACATTGGCTTAGAGATAGTATAAAGCATATATTTACACAACAGGCATAATTTTAGCTATATTGTTAATTTATATGATGAATGGTAGATAAAAATGCATTTGTCGTATGAAATTTTAACTAAAATAAGTTGTATTTTAATAATAATAATTTTATGTTTTTGTTTAGTAAATTTACGCTATTTTAAGGTTTGCCTGTAAGTGGACTTATTGTCAGTATTTCGTAACCTGTGTCTGTAACAAGCACTTCATGCTCCCATTGGGCCGATAATTTATGGTCTTTAGTTACAACCGTCCAGCCATCATTCAGAATCTTCAAATGACGTTTACCTTGATTGATCATTGGCTCGATTGTGAAAATCATGCCAGGCTGCAGTTTCAAGCCAGTATGTCGTCTTCCGTAATGCAATACTTGCGGTTCTTCGTGAAAACCACGGCCAACTCCATGTCCGCAAAATTCTTGCACCACCGAATATCCAGCATTTTCTGCTACCTGCTGGCAGGCATAACCTATATCACCAAGTGTTGCTCCTGGTTTGACGACTTCAATACCGGCCATCATGCTCTGATGAGTTACGTTAATCAGTCGCCTTGCTTGTGGACTGATTTCACCAACCGCGTACATACGACTGGAATCGCCATGAAAACCATCTTTAACGATGGTGACGTCGATGTTAATAATATCACCGTTTTTCAAAGGTTTATCATCTGGTATTCCGTGGCAGATAACATGATTGATAGATATGCAACATGACTTAGGAAAGGGCGGGTTGCCATATCCCAGTGGTGCCGGATAACCGCCCTGTACATTGATGTGAAAGTCATGTATCAGTTTATCGAGTTCATTGGTGGTCACGCCAGGTTTAACAAACTGACCAATATAGTCCAATGCTTCAGCAGCCAAACGGCCCACAACACGCATTGCTGCTATTTCTTCAGGAGTTTTAATTATTACGGCCATATGAATTCCTTTTGATTAGGTTAATATTATTATAGATGTTTAATTGTATGTAAATCATGCATTTACTAATAATGATAATTCTTTGGTAATGTCAGTAGCTCGCATTAGGCTTTCACCAATCAAAAAAGTATTTATCTGATGCTGCTGCATAAGACGAATATCGTTTGCGTTGAATATACCGCTCTCTGTAACTACAGTTTTTTCTTGCAATAATGGAAGAAGTTTTAATGTTTGATTTAAATCTACCTCAAAGGTATGTAGATTTCTGTTATTCACCCCCCATAGTGGTGTCTTCATATCCTGACATTTTTCAAGCTCTTCTTGGTTATGAACTTCAAGTAAAACAGTCATTCCTAATTCATGCGCAATGCTTTCGAATTCGAGTAATTGTGTTTGATCTAAGGCGGCTGCAATTAGTAAAATTGCGTCTGCATTGTTGGCGCGTGACTGATAGATTTGATATGGATCGATAATGAAATCTTTGCGTAATACTGGTAGGGTACAGGCATTGCGTGCTTCTTTAAGATAATCAAAACTTCCTTGGAAATACTTTTCATCTGTTAGTACTGACAGACAGGCTGCTCCTCCTTCTTCATAGGAGCGTGCAATTGCAGCAGGATAAAAATCTGCCCGTATTAGACCTTTAGAAGGGCTGGCTTTTTTAATTTCAGCAATGATTGCAGCCTGTCTGGATTGATGTTTATTGTTGATAGCGCGCATAAATGAGCGTACCGGTGTCTGATGTTCAGCTTTTGCCCGTATTTCAGTGAAAGGCAGCGCTTTTTTGGTTGCATCCACTTCTATTATTTTTGTTGCGATGATTTTATTTAAAATGTCACTCATGATATTTATTCCAAAGCTAGCCAGAAAAAGTACGTTTACTAAAGAGAATTCAACGATAACTTGGGGTGGGCGAAAATTGACTATTAAAGTAATATTTTTCAGTAACGCTTACTCACATTAATATCAGGCAAAATTATCTTCACTGATTTCGGTTTTCAGTTGTTGGAACAGAGCACGGAAAGCCTTAGGAGGTTTATTATCAGCCTGTTCTTTACGGGCATTACGGATAAGAGTGCGTAAATTATTTATATCTATATCCGGATAGCGACTAATCAATTCAGTTAAAGCTTTGTCATCGGCAATCAATGCTAAACGGAGGTTTTCTAGGCGTTGCAAATATGCATTGTGCGCTTTGTTTTCACCCTTGAGTCGGGCTAGGTAACTGCTGATCGGAGTATGATCTGTTTGGCGCATCAATCGTCCTATGTATTGTGCCTGCCGTTTTAACGCACTGTTTGATGTGATTTTCTGATAGGTTAAAACGGCTTCAAGCAAATCTTCTGGCAAGTTCATTTTTTTCAAGGTATCAGACGAAAGCCGAGTCAGTTCCAGGCCTAGAGCTTGCAAATCATTCATTTGCTTTTTCATCTGAGTTTTACTGACCCATTCTTCTGTCGTGTCTAGCTGGCTGTCAGTTTTAAATTTCATAAAATATACTTTTCATAAATAGCATTCATTCACATCCATCTATTCTAACAAAATTTTGTGGTGCATTTGTTTTCCTATTTAATCAGATAAGATTTTATTAATAGGTTGACCTGTTGAAATAATGAATTCGTAATCAAAAAATAAAATTTTACAATAAGTTTGCTTAATTTAACTATTTATATTTAAAAAGGTAATGAATATTATTTGGATCATCTTTCAATAAGAATTCTCCATATAAAACTAATGAATTTTTAATGTGGTGGAATATTTGGTGTTATATAGCTAATCTAAATATAAATAGGCAATTATCAATATTCTATTTTTTGTTATATGTAATCTGGTCAATTCCGAAAAAATAATCATCATAATTGTTTTTGTGGCTCATTTCTGTCCCTAAAATTTGATGAAATACGGAATTAATTATTTCTATATAAATGTATAAAATGCTTTATTTGTAATTTTAATATATCTGGCCAGATATGCAATAATGTATTAAATGAGCTACTGATCAGCCGGTCATTTTTATAGGGAAGTACAGATACCATAGTATGAGAAAATTACCAATGAACTAAAAGCTAAAAATTCCGTCAAATAAAAAAAATTCTAAATTGTTAAACTGCATAAAGCCATGATGATAAGTACAATCCAAGAATTAATCCAATGGGTAAATATTTTGAAATTATTTTTTCTTCGTTTTTTAAAAAGAGCATGTACTTGAAAACAGGTTTGTTTAAGTTCGGTTATCCAGTTTCTATAAACTAATAAGTTGGGTGGAGTGTTCTTATACCGATGATTGATAATCGAATCGGGTTAGATATCTCGCTGTGTATATGCTCGGTCACGCTATGCTTTTACATAAAAATTAATGGTTTAATCAGATTTCAGAATTTAAAATTCTTTGTATCTTGAAGGAAGTCAAATATGTTGATGAAAATCCTTTCTTTACTGCTTATAGGAGTAATCAAGTTGATAAATCTGGAAGTAAATCCAGCTAATATGGGCAAAATGTGATGATTTAATCCACTATTTTGCTAGTGCAAAGATTAAAAGTTTTTTGAGGATAACCAAATTAAAGTAGGATGTGCTTAAATTGTATCAATAGTTTAGATTCGGGCTGCGATAAATTTTCGCTATATTTTAATTTTGGGCGCAGTTTATTATTGATTTCTACATAAAATAGTCATTCAGAATAACGGTAGAATAGCGCTACCTTCACATTCAAAATATTTTCTGAGGCAATATTTTACTGGAAATAGCAAAGGCCTGTAACTCAATTTGCTTGCTTAAATTAATCTTTTCAGTACATTATATTTAATAGATTATTTGATATAATTTTGTTTCAAAATCTGCTGTAAATAGATTTAAATTCAAGGGAAATATTGATAGAGAAGATTTCACTCTCTCGGTTAAAGTTCATATATTAATTAATGAGATTATATAACGACATGATTAATAATAAGCGTTTTTTGGGTATAAATAGTATGGATAATGCTTTTATGACGGTAAAAGCATCTACCAGTCAGCAAACAGCATGCTAAAATATGCCCTCACTTGCGAAAGAGATAAATATGTTCCATCACGATGCTGAACAGTTAAAGCGATTAGGTCATCTGGCTTTAGATCAGGCTAAAAAACAGGGTGCCACTGCGGCTGAAATTGATATTAGTGAATCAATAGGTCAAAACGTTCAAGTGCGACAACAGGATGTTGAGCATATAGAGTATCAGCAGGACAAATCCTTAGATATTACTGTTTATGTAGGCCAAGCCAAGGGTAGGGCCAGTACTGGCGATTTTAGTGATGATGCTATTAACGAAGTCGTTTCTGCTGCTTTAAATATTGCCCGTTTTACAGCCCAGGATAGCTGCGCCGGATTGGCTGATCCAGCTTTATTAGCAACTAAATTTGGTGATATCGAATCTTTTTTCCCCTGGGTGTTATCAACTGATGAAGCTATTGAGATTGGTAAGCGCACTGAAGTCGCGGCACTTAAGGTGGATAATCGCATTAGTAATACTGATGGTGCGGAAGTACAAAGTGATCATTATCAGTATATTTATGCCAACAGTAATGATTTTTGTGCCTATCAGAAAGGTAGCCGTCACAGCATTTCCTGTAGTGTCGTGGCGGAAGATACATCTGGAATGCAGCGTGATTATTGGTATGCGTTGGCACGTGATCCTCAGGATTTAGCTCAACCGGAAGAAATTGGTGAAATTGCGGCAAAACGTACGTTACGGCGATTATCTGGACGAAGTATTCCAACGGGAAAATATGCAGTGATTTTTGACCGCACTTTGTCTGGTAGTCTGGTCAGTCATTTAGTTGGGGCGCTAAGTGGTGGTGCACTATATCGCCAAGCCAGTTTTTTGTCAGACACTTTAGGTAAACAAATACTGGCTCCATGGGTAAATTTAACCGAAAATCCTCATGTAAAAAAAGCTTTGGCCAGTACCTATTTCGATGCAGAAGGAGTAGCTACACATCCGCGTACTGTTATTGAGGCAGGGTATGTACGTGGATATTTCTTAAGTAGCTATAGTGCACGGAAACTTGGAATGACTACTACTGGTAATGCAGGTGGTGTACATAATTTGTTTTTAAATCATACTCATGCTACACAGGCCGAACTTTTACAGGCTATGGGTACCGGTCTCTTGGTGACTGAACTAATGGGTCAAGGTGTGAATACCATTACTGGAGATTACTCTCGTGGAGCGGCGGGTTTCTGGATTGAAAATGGTGTGATTGCTTATCCGGTAGAAGGTATTACTATTGCTTCGCGTTTACAAGACATGTTTGCTGGCATGGTTGGTGCAGCGGATGATGCACTGCAATACAGCACCCATAAAATTGGTTCTATTTGGATTGATAGTATGATTGTGGCTGGTAATTAGTGCTTTATTGTTGTAATGATCAGCTATGGATACTAATGATAACGTGCATAAAAATAAATGCGTAAAATTACTTGGTGGATATGGGCGAGTCAGCAATGTTGCTCTCAAGGTAAATTCAATTTTTTTGCTTTTTACTTAAAAGTTGGAAACTAATTTGACTAATAAAGTGAAGTTAACTAAGAAATAATGCGATCCGATTGTTAGGTGATATTTAGGTATTAGTTTATCGTAATATTCAATTGAGTTAAATGTATTTTTAAAATTAACTTATAGTAATTCTAATATTTAGTTGAGTTGAAACAATCTTTGCAGTCTTCTTGTATAATATTCAGACCAGTACTAAATAGCTCCTAAATGATTAGATTTATAAGTGATGAGTTAATTCATATTAGGTAATGCTTTGTATGGTTTGAATACGGTTAACTGCCATTCTAGTTACAAATAAACCTAATCATCTATCAAAGGAATCGATTATAGATAATTACTACCAATGCAGTTTGAAACATTGAATGACAGAAAAGAAATTTAAGTTGGTAGTAATGTTAAAATCTATTAAATTTAGTTATAGATCAATGAGATGATCTTTAGTATCCCAATGGTGAGTTAATCAGTTAAAGATTAGTGTCATTGGGTTGGATTGATTAAAGTAACCTATTGCATAATTTATTGTCTATAATGGGTTCAATTCGTAATCATTAACAGATGTGAATTTACTGCGCATATGATTTAAACTGCTTTTGGTGCCATGGTATTGCAGGATTAATACTGTTTTATATTAGTTGTTAATGGTAATTATAATTCACCAGATAAGGTAATGAGTATATGAGTTTTCGTAAAGCTTTATGGTATGTTTTTATTTTAGCCGTGTTATGTGCATGCGGTACATTTTTTGCCCAGTATGTATTAGGTAAAAATCCTTGTGTACTATGCATTAGCCAGAGAATTGCGGTGATTTTAACTGCCTTGGTTGCTTTTGTATGCGCTTTATTTCCAAATCGGTCGCTATTTTGGCGCATGATCAACGCGTTAATGGTGAGTATTGTGTCAATTGTTGGTCTGGGAGTGGCACTTTACCAAATTTATATACAGCATCTACCGGTAATGGAGCAACCTTCTTGCGGTGCGCCTTGGACTTTCCGTTTCAGAGATGCTCCACTATTTGACTGGTATGAGCCTATCATCCGCGGAACTGGTAATTGTGGTGAGGTTCAAACATTTATGTATGTTTCTTTACCAATCTGGAGCGCGTTGTTTTTTTCTACTGTTTTAATTTGGATCTGGACGTGGCTGATTCGTGGTAATCGACATATTTATAGATAGAATTTATCCTGATTATGTATTTGCCAAGCAAGTTTAAGTGGCACTTATTTTAGTTCAATATTTCAAGATGTAAAGCTGAGTCAAAAGCTATTTGTAACAGACTTTTACTAAAATTCATTTAATTCATAACAATCTTTTGTCCCAGCCAATTTGATGGTAATTGATGGATATTGTAATGGAGATGATTGTATTGAAATTAATCAGACCACGAAATTAAATGTCTATACGACCTGATTTCAAGCTGTTTAGATTGACTGTCTAGATATATAAGTTTTCTACTATTAAGTAGACTCATAGGATAGTCTTGCCGATTATTGTTGTTCAATAATAATCTTCGTTGCACGACGTAATTATCTATGATCCCATTGATTTAGTTGCAATTCGTTGTAAGCAGTATATGGATACTAACAATATATTGTATGAGTTATATTAGACCAACCAAAATAAATGCTAGATTCTTACTGATTGCTGTGTCCAAGGTATCCTTGATATCTGTGGTGTTGTTTATTCTCTCAGCATGTAAGGACCAAAAAGAATGGAATGATCGAAGTGATAATACATTTACTACAGATCAGGTGATGGTTATTGAACCGGCTAAAATTAGCCGACTGATTCCAGCACGGGTTAAATACCGTGATGAGTGGGCGCAAGATATTAGCCGCATTATGGATGAGCTGAATATTATCAAGAGCAAAGAAAATGTTTGTAGTATTATTGCCGTAATTGATCAGGAATCTAATTTTGTAGCCAACCCAGTTGTACCGGGATTGGGAGCAAAAGCCATCAAAGCTTTCCAAACAGAAGTACCGGAAAAATTTGTCAGGCAGTTTGGACCGGCATTGGGTTCGGCGATTTCTAGGTATTTTGCTTATGTATTAACAAATGAACCTAGTAGGCAAAACAGTTTTTTGATTCAGATGGAGAAAGTAAAAACCGAGCAACAGCTCGATCTGATCTACCGACAAATATTTGTATATGTATCCAAACAATTTTATGCTGATGAAATTGCTAATGCAGCAGCTAAATTGACAGGTAAGGATTTTGGTGAACGAAATAATCCGATTACTACGATTGGTTCGATGCAGGTTGCAGTGCGTTATGCTCGTGATCATCAGCGGGATAATGCCTCTGTAAATGAGTTGCGTGATTATATGTATACACGTGAAGGTGGACTGTATTATGGTATTCATCGCCTGATGAAATATCCGGCAGCCTATGATAAGGCACTTTATCGATTTGCTGATTATAATTCAGGAATATATTCTAGTCGCAATGCAGCTTTTCAACAGAATATAAATAGATTACTTAAGCTGAATATGGCGCTGGATGGAGACTTACTACTTTATGATAAGGACGGCAAGGCTTCTAAGCAGCCAAGTCGGACAGAAATAGCAATTAATCAATTGTTTGCTGATTATGATTTATCCATAAAACCTGAACGTATTCGTTCAGATCTGTTAAAAGAAAAACAGCCAGAATTTGAGAAAACCCTAACTTACAACAAGGTTGTGTGGTTATATCATCAGCAATTTAGAAAACTTGCGCCATATGCAATTATGCCTCAGGTTGTGATCAGCGGTCCTAAATTAAGCAAAGACTATAACACCAATTGGTATGCCAACAATGTTAATCGTCGCTATCTGCTTTGTATGCGCGCTGGTAGCGGTTCACGAAGACGTTAAGTGGCTTCATAATCAATAAATACTCACAATAAATATTAGTAGAATTATGGTTTTTAAGGATTCAGTCTTGCTTCCAAAGCTTCCCAACGCTCTAATTTTTCTAACAATATTTCTTCGATGGTGTTTATACGCGCCTGCCATTCAGCAGCTTTCTTGTAATCATTCTTGAATATCTCTGGGTCAGATAGTTTCTCAGTCAGAACAATTTGTTCATTTTCAAGCATAGCAATCTCATCTGGAAGTGCTTTTAGTTCACGTTGTTCGTTAAAAGAGAGTTTGTCACTGCGGCGGTTTTTTGATTTGCTTTTGTCGTTAGGTTGGGTATTTTTGATCAAAACTTTTACCTCAGGGTGTAAAGCTTTTTCACGTTTACAGGCGTCTATATAATCCTGATAACCACCGATGTATTCTTTCAATTTTCCATTGCCTTGAAAAACAATTGATTGAGTGACGACGTTATCCAAAAAAGTTCGATCATGGCTGACCAGAAAAACCGTACCATTGTAATCACGTAATAAATCTTCCAGTAATTCTTGTGTATCAATATCAAGGTCATTGGTAGGTTCATCCAGAACCAGAATATTAGCCGGACGAGTAAATAGTTTGGCCAGTAATAAACGGTTGCGTTCACCGCCAGACAAGGATTTTACTGGGCTACGAGCCCGTGCAGGAGAAAATAGAAACTCTTCTAGATAACCGATAACATGCTTACGTTGTTGGCCAATTTGTATATAGTCATTACCTTGGCCAATGGTTTCAAATACAGTGTCGTTTTCATTAAGTGAGCTGCGAAACTGATCAAAATACGCTACTTGCTGACGGGAACCAAGATGAATTTTTCCAGATGTAGGCTGAAGTTTACCCAGTATTAGTTTTAGAAAAGTGGTTTTACCAACACCATTTGGACCAATCAGGCCTATTTTATCGCCTCGTTGGATAATGGTAGAAAAATCCTGCATGATCAGTTTTTGTTTATAACTAAAACCGGCATGCTCAAGTTCTGCAATAATCTTTCCGCTAGTTTCGCCACGGTTCAGATTGAAATTAATCTGTCCCTGTACTTCTCGTCTGGCTGCACGTTCACGGCGTAATTGTTCAAGTCGTTTTACCCGACCTTGATTGCGAGTACGGCGCGCTTCAATACCTTTGCGTATCCATGCTTCTTCCTGAGCATGGAATTTATCAAATAATCTATTGTGTTCTGCCTCTACTGCCAGTTGCTGGCTTTTCTTTTCACTGTAGGCAGAAAAGCTGCCTGGATAACTGCGTAACTGTCCTCGGTCTAATTCAATTATGCGGCTGGCAATTTGGTCAAGAAAACGACGGTCGTGTGTTACCACAATCAAACTTCCGGAAAAACTAGATAGTAGGTTTTCCATCCATTCTATTGCGTCTATGTCCAGATGGTTGGTTGGCTCATCCAGCAATAGGATATCGGGTTTCTGTACCCAAGCTTGAGCCAGTGCAGCGCGTTTTTTTTGCCCGCCACTCAGATTAGCAATGAATTCGTTCCCAGGTAGTTTTAATTCGCTGATGGTTTGGCGGATGAGTGCATCAAACTGCCAACCATTACGATTTTCCAGTTCATTTTGCAATTCATTCAGGCGATACAGACTTTTATCATCGTCGATGTGCTGGCTAAGCTTGTGGTATTCAGCCAATAGGGTTTGTAATTCACCCAGCCCTTTGGCGATGGTGTCAAAAACAGTAGCCTCATCATCAAACTGAGATTCTTGTGGGACATACACAACTTTCTGATCATTTTGAATAGTTAATGAACCTTCATCCAATTTTTGAACTTTAGCCAAAATTTTCAGTAATGTTGATTTTCCAGCTCCATTACGACCAATAAAACCTATTTTTTCACCAGCCTCGACTTGTAATGATGCATGATCTAATAATGGATGGTGGCCGACAGCAAAGCTGGCATTATCCAGCGATAAAATGCTCATAAGAAGTATATGATAAGAAGGTATTTACGATAGATTAATATTGTATCAGTTACCGAGGTAAAATGCAGATGATTAGCGATTAAAAATTGTGCAATTTTTATCCACATTTATATTACCACTAAAAAAAGTTGATTCATCGTCGCAAGTATTTTCACTGCTTTGACATAAAAGTATAGTGCCATGATGGTTTAATTTCAGTATGCGTGGTTCGCGGTTTTTATCCAGAGAAACGGCTTTTAAAATGTAGCGGTTTCCATCATGATAACGCGGGTCACCCGACATACGTACACAAAAATGTTTATTTTGCTCTGAATAAAGTTTAACCCAAGTAGTTGGGTTTTTTTTATAGCTTAAATGATGCTGATAACTCTTTTCCAGATGTTGACCGTTTAATAGTAACAGTGCTTGAGCCTGTTGCAGCGCAGTATATCTGTGGAAGCGACCAATAAAATGAATGGCAATCAAAGCTAAAATTATTATTATTGTTACAGTAATCAATAACTGCAAGAGTGTAAATCCACTGTTCACATTTCGATTGCTAGTAAGCATACAAATGAGAATAACCTAGAGAATCAACTTTTAATAATATAACATACATTATTGATACAAATAAAATGTTTAGTGAAATAAATATTTATAACTAATGGTTTATATATTAATAATATTTGGAATTGTATTCCTGCAAAAAAAAGAGATCATTTTAATGTTTAAATTCATTAAATTTTAAATATTCCTGCCGAAAAATTTAAATCATATTAATCAAAGATCAAGCAGATGAATATGGATTTCATCTGCTTTGAAAAATAATTATCACATTTATCAGCTATTGCACTCTCGAGCTAAATATAGAAATCAGTAAGTCAGCGTCGATGAAAACTTTCCATACGGATCATCGTAACAGGGGACAGAACGCGAGCTAAAGCTTGTATGCGCTGTATGGATTGTTTAATAAATCGCTCTTGAATGGAATGGGTCAAAATTACGATTTCGGTAGATTCTTGATCAATTACCCCTTTTTGAATCAGTGCTTCAATGGAAATATTTTCAGAAGCAAGAATGTTGGCAATTTCACCAAGTACACCTGGTTCGTCTTGGACAGAAACACGTAAATAATAACTGCTGATAATATCATCCATAGGGAGAATGGAGATATCTTCCAGTGATTCAGATTGAAAAGCCAAGTAGGGTACACGATAACTTGCTTCAGCATTTTGTAATCTGGTTACATCCATAAGATCAGCCACGACAGCACTGGCTGTGGGATCTGCACCGGCTCCAGCCCCATAGTACATGGTCTGGCCAATCATATCAGCCTGAACTGATACTGCATTCATAACGCCTTCAACTTTTGCCAATAATCTACTATCTGGTAATAAGGTAGGATGAACGCGCAGCTCAATTCCTTTAGGTGTTTTACGGGTAATGCCCAATAACTTAATCCGATAACCCAGTTCTTCAGCATAGCCTATATCAATGCTTTTGAGGTCACTGATGCCTTCCAGATAACAATGCTGGAAATTGATTGGTGTACCGAATGCCAGTGCTGAAATAATACTTAGTTTATGCCCCGCATCATGTCCATCAATATCAAAAGTGGGATCTGCTTCGGCATAACCCAGCATCTGAGCCTGTGCCAATGCTTCCTTAAAAGTGCTGCCATTGGCACGCATTTCACTAAGAATAAAGTTACTGGTGCCGTTAATTATACCGGCAATAGATTCAATATGATTGGCCGCGAGTCCTTCACGTAAGGTTTTTATAATGGGGATACCACCGGCTACTGCGGCTTCAAACATAACCATAACATTTTGTTTGGCGGCAAGCTGAAATATTTCATTACCGTATTCTGCTAACAGTTTTTTATTGGCTGTAACTATATGTTTACCATTTTTTATAGCTTGGATAACCGCATCTTTGGCAACACTAGTCCCACCGATCAGCTCGACAACAACATCAACGTCCTCGGCATTAACCACATCAAAGATGTTATCAGTGATTTTAATTGAGCTATTACAAATTTTTCTAGCCCTTTCAATATTTCGATTAGCTGCATGTGTGATGATGAGTTGCCGTCCCAGACGACGAGTAATCTCGCTGCTATTATTCTGCAGTAAATTTATTGTTCCACCACCCACGGTGCCTACGCCCAGCAAACCAATACGAAGAGGCAGCATACTTACTCCTTGATTTAGACAATCTTAATTTGTATATTACAGTCAAACTACTTAGATAAACTAGCTATGCTAGCGGAAATATGTTTTCTTGACTACTATTAGTTTAATTTACAATGATGGCTTAAGGGTAGGAAAAGTCTATGCAGATGTATGAGACGCTAAATTCGCAGGGAATGTGGATTGATGAATTTGGGATGAGTGGTATCAGTATTAATGGTCAGCTATATGATCAACCAGTTTGCGTCACGGACAGCGAGGTTATTTTGCTAACAAAATCTTCTGTAACCGAGTTGTGTGCAGAAGATTTTCACCCAGCAATGAGCAGAAAACCCGAAATTATTCTAATCGGTACCGGCCACAGAAATGTTTTTATCCATCCTCGTTTGACAGTTGAACTGGTTAATCAAGGAGTAGGGGTAGAGAGTATGAATACTGATGCAGCTTGTCGTACTTATATGGTGCTGAGGGGAGAAGGAAGAAATGTTTGGGCATGGTTATGGCCGCTAATAAATTAAATTAATTGTTTCTTGGCCAATATAAGCTTAGTGCATGAGGAGTAAAGTTTTTTATCAAATTTATTGATCAAATCTGGCTAATTGCCAACAAAAAAACAGCTGCTTAAAGTTGAAAAGCAGCTCTATAAACGTTAGTAAAAAGCTTATTTAACAGAATTTATTGAATTTGATTGTGCTTTAACAATGCTCATGCCAGCACTCACCAGACTACCGATATCAGCCACATTAGCCGGCATAATTAAAGTATTGTTTGTTTTGGCCAGTTTGGCAAAGGCTTCAACATATTGTTCAGCTACTTTCAGGTTAACTGCTTCGTTACCTCCAGGTTCGTTGATGGCTGCAGCTACTTGACGAATTGCGTCTGCAGAAGCCTGAGCAACCAGACGCAACGCTTGTGCTTCACCTTCTGCGCGGTTGATCTGGGCAATTTTGGCACCTTGAGATTCATTAATGGCCGCTTGTGATTCACCCTGAGATTTCTGGATTTCAGCTTCACGTTGACCAGCAGCTAAATTTATCTGTTCCTGTTTCACGCCTTCAGACTGAGCAATACGTGCGCGTTTTTCACGTTCTGCGGTAATCTGTGCTTGCATTGCACGCAATATTTCCTGAGGCGGAACTAAGTCTTTGATTTCGTAGCGAAGTACCTTCACTCCCCAAGATACAGCAGCCTCATCCAATGAGTTTACAACTGTATGATTGATGTCATCACGTTCTTCAAAGGTTTTATCTAGTTCCATGCGACCGATAACAGAGCGTAAAGTGGTTTGTGCCAGCTGGGTGATCGCAATAACAAAGTTGCTTGATCCATACGATGCCAGCTTAGGATCAGTCACTTGAAAATAAATGATACCATCTACTGTTAACTGAGTATTATCTCGTGTAATACACACTTGACTGGGTACATCCAAAGGAATTTCTTTCAAAGTATGCTTATAGGCCACTTTATCAATTATTGGAATGATAATGTTTAGCCCAGCAGTACGTGTGGAATGATATCGTCCAAGTCTTTCGATAATATATACTTCTTGTTGTGGAACGACTTTAAAGGACATTGATGCAAATGTAACAATGACGATTAAAAATGTGATGGTAATTGTAAAACTCATAAGTTATTCCCGTTTGTAAAATTAGCAATAGATGTCAAAATCAATATGTTGCCCTTATGACCAATGATTCTGGCTGTATCACCAGATTCAATTTTGTCTGAATGTTCAAAACAGCCTTGCCAAATGGTGCCTCGGTAGTGTACTTGCCATAATCCATCACTGATTGGTTCAATAAGATGCACTGTCTGACCATAATCTAAATCATAATCGGGATGAGCAAGATGACGATTTGGACGATTACGTTGCCAGATGCGCACAATTATGATTCCCATCAAGGAAAAGGTTGCGGCAATTAAATTATTGGTCGTAGTTGAAGTGTGAAACAACCATTCAGATAAGCTCGCACTGAAAAAAGAAGCACTAATAATCAGTAGATAGAAAGTACCGGTAAACATTTCCAATACAAAAAGAACCAAAGCAATGATGCACCAAACCATGTTTTTTATCCTTATTCTATAGATTAGAGCCTAATTCAGTTAACTTTTGCTCATTAAAGTACGCTGACGGCGAGTTTCACTGAGAACTATGCCGGTACTGACTGAGACATTAATACTTTCGACCGTACCAAACATTGGTATTGATACCAGCATATCACATGATTCACGAGTCAGGCGACGCATGCCATTACCTTCTGCTCCCATTATCCAAGCAACGGCTTTTGGAGCCTCAAAATGGTATAAATCTGTACTGCCATTCATATCGGTCCCTAGAATCCAGATACCACGTTCTTTTAAACTTCTGATGGTGCGAGCCAGATTGGTTACTGTTAGATATGGGACAGTTTCGGCTGCACCACAGGCAACTTTGCTGACGGTAGCATTTAGACCAGCACTTTTGTCTTTTGGTGCAATCACTGCATGCACCCCCATCGCGTCTGCGACGCGTAGACAGGCACCGAGATTATGAGGATCAGTAATTCCGTCCAGAATAAGCAGTAATGGTGGTTCTGTCAGATTTTCCAGTACATCGTCTAAATCAACATGATTTCTAGAAGCATCGATGAAACCAACCACGCCTTGATGGCGGGCATGTTTACTTAAGCTGTCTAGACGCGCTAAATCAGCAAAAATTATGCGAATATTTTCTGCTTCGGCTTTGTTGAGCACATCTTGCATTCTGGCATCGTGTTTGCCCCCCAGTACATATAATTCGATGATGCTAGAAGGATTTTGCCAAAGACGGGCATTGATTGCATGAAAACCGATTATGAGACGTTGATTTGACATTGGTATCTATTTACAAAAGCAAAAGGTAAAGTATAACTCAATGTCGAGCTATATCCGGTATTATAGCAAAGGGATGGTTCATATTTGAAAATTTCTTGAACTTGGATGAATTATTTTAAATTTTTTTAACAAAAACATGTATTTGTATAAATTATCCAATTGAGTATAATTTTAAAAAACTAGAGAAGTTAATTTCATAAGTGTATGAGTTTATAAGCAAGCGTAAATCTGACTACAATTGGTCTAATGTGCACAATTCATACTATTACTTAAGGGGGTCATGTTTCTATTTTGCCTAAGACATGATTTTTTAACCTTTAACAAAATGGTGATATCTTATGGAATATTATGTAATGGTGCTGGTGAAGTTTCTAATTGGTTTTCTGATTGTCATTTTACATCTTAATTTTTCTGGTAAAACGCAGATGAATCAGATGTCTCCTGTTGATTTTATTGGTAATTTTGTATTGGGTGGAATTATAGGAGGTGTTATCTATAATCAGGATATCCCGCTTTTACAGTATATAATCGTATTACTCATCGGAGTATTATTGATCTCTTTACTTAACTGGGTATGCAAGCATGTGTGGTTTTTCCGTTCATTTGCGATTGGTGAACCAATCGCCATTATTAAAGACGGAAAATTTATAATGGAAAATATACTGCAAAAGAAAAACAAAATTGATATTTTAAATATTGTGTCAATTTTACATGCTCAAGGTATTACATCATTTCAAGAAGTCAGTTTTGCTCAAATTGAGCCTAGTGGATCACTGACTGCGATTACTGAAAGAGGCAAATATCCCTCACTGATCTTATTCAAAAATGGGGAATACAGGGTGCCAGATCTACAAAAAATCCATAAAGATACTGACTGGCTTAAGCAACAATTAAACGAGCAAGGTTTATCTGAGGATGATGTTTATCTAATCGAATATTGGGATAGCAAACTTAATTTTATTCAACGCAATGGTGAGGTAAAAAGATGTTAGATAACGAAATTTATTGAAATTAACGTGGTAGGTCTTTCATTCTTTCATAAGAAAAATATTGTTTTCAGTAGAGGATGAATGGCTTGCAACCTAGCTGCAATATATTGTACGACTCGTTTTGGAATGACGTCGTAGCCTTAAGCGAGACAGTAAAATTTATTGGACTACTTCCAATGTTTGGTAACAAGATTATCCATGATAGGGTAAATATGACTTTACCTTACAAAATAATATGCTGTGTAGCAATTTGATTATTGTTTAGCTAAAATTAGCTATAGCTAGGAAGCTATGGCTTTTCGTTTTTGATTAAAATTAGCGTTTGGCTTTGATCACTTTGTATGCTTTGGAGTATGAGTTCAAGTAAGTGGATGCAGATTGTTCAAAAATTGAAGTGGTCTTGAAAAGTTTGGATTTATGGGCATAACAGATTAAGCAATTATTGTTTAAAATTTCTGCTAAAGATCCACTTCTGCAGGCTACGCAAACAGTTATACAAACATAGTTGCTTTCATATTTACCAAATTATGGTTATTGTAGGAACTAAACTAATTCAGATTTTATCAACTATATTTTCGAACTCTAAACATTTACATCATTATCATTACAGTAGTGGTCAAATGCACGGCATTTAATCAGCAAAACTTTGGGCTTGATTCTGCCAGAAACTCTAACTTATAAGAAGCAAATTGGAAGTTTATACTCAATTATGCCTTGATTTACCTGCACTGGATCTGATGCTTGTTAGGGAAGAATATTTGTCCAGCAAGATACTTTGCATAAATTTATTTTTCGACGCAATTATGATTCAGCAGAAACATTTCTATTGAGCTTTAATTATTACTGAATGTCTAACTAGCTAAATTAAATAGATCATGGTTAAATGGGTACTTTTATTTTCAAAACTATTTAATTTGTCTTGTAATTCCTGATTTTTTTTATCCTCTTTAAAATGAATTTCAATCTGTTAAATATATTCAATTTTCTCATCAATGGTAAATTGTAATTCGGTTTTTTTTCTGCTCCATTGACTAAAAAGAAAATAGATTTTTGTGGATATAAGTTTTGCTCAGTACCTTTTTTACAAGTTCCCGAATGCTGACCACTAAAGATCCTTTAGGGGGAGTACCGTAACATTTAATAACAAGATAAACTTTGTCACCCAAAGAAGCTTGATTTAATTTTATATAGGTATATTCATTGGGTTTATTCGGAGCATTTACTTTTTTTGCAAAATAGGCATCCGCTACATTAATATCAAAATCAGATTGATGCACCATATCATAGACAATTTGGTTAGGATTGACTGTATAAGATTCCACTTTTTCGGGTTGGTGGTTAGAGGGTTTTATATTTTCTGTCGAAAGGCTTTCGTTTTCCATTATAGGATGATTAAGTTGTTATTTTCTATTTTTTGAATGTATTGTTTACTACCATTGGGTATATTTTTTCTTTCTTCTAGGGTATTAAGTCCATATTGTCAACAATACTTTTTATGCGCTGCAATCCATAGTATAAAAATCTCGAATTGTTAAATACCATTTATTACTTAGATGTGTAAGATAAAATATGAAAACTTTTATATATATTGAATAGGGTGGTTCATCTGTATAATTTCCAGCATAGATGATTTTTACCATTTTAGGTGCAATGTTATCAGCAATGGATTGGTATATATCCCGCATAGGATGTTTACTAAATTGATAAGTTTTTTCTTCACTTTCAATAAAATCGTAAGTATCCTTATTTTCTTAATAAGAATAAAAATTTTTTAAACCATCCGAAGTAAACGGCAAGGTATGTAGAGTGATGATTTTTTTTCATATTTTAATCTTTTTTATGAACTTCAATGATTTTATTATCCATAATGTCCGGTGATTGAAAATAATATTTTTTATCCTTAATAAACAGGGTAAAGATAAAATTGCCTTGCGTTTGTTCTTTTGCTAATCCTTGATAAACTCGAATACTATCATCCTCTTTTAGAAATAGTGGTAAATCATAATCAAGCGTATTAAGTTTAATCTTAGTATCACTAATAGTAAGTGTTAAATTAGTGGAGAAATAATGCCCATTAAAATCTTTTAAGGTAGTAGGTTGATATTGCGAAATAGTGTTATTTGCTGTTTGATAATGTTGTTTGTATCGTTCTTCTAACTTAGGATGTTGTTCGACTAATGCTTCGGTAACAAAGTCACCGATGAAATATTGTGAAATTTTAGGATCTCGATAAGAAAAAAGTTGTGATTTATCGGTATGCTTTTCGGTAAGTAAAAACCAAGATTCTGAGCCTAATAGAACATCATAAAGTTTATTATTTTTCGTTAATTCAGCTTTAATATAGATACCATCAGGGGTAAAACCATAAAAATGTCCAAAATCAACATCATTGGGTAAGTACTCTTCGTGCTTATTTTGAATAATTTCCAGGATATTGTCTGCACTTAAATTCCAATCTAAACACATTTGATAATAAATTAGATTTCGATATTTTAAATCATTACATGACTTAGAAATATTGGTTATCTCATCTTGTGCTTTACAAGAAAAAATTATTAATAGGCTTGTTATCAGTATTAAAAATTTATTCATTATTTCCAATCTACTTCGTTATTTTTTAATCATGCCTTTATATTATGGTTCATCTGATAATTGGACTAATATCCAAGCATTGAATTATTATTTAGGTATAGTTGAAAGTTCTTTTAACTCAACTTCGTACAAATCATCAAAGTTGTATATTTTTTTAGATATTATTTGATTTTTTTTATATTGCGTAATAATTTTGTAGTCTTTACTGAACTAGTCGAGGTGGTAATACGTGGTTTCTATCAATTCGCCTTTTTCATTGTATTTTTTTCATAACCCAACTTGGATTCCTGTACCATTATAACATCCTTGGCAACCTGATAATTTTAATGTTTCATTAGGGTAATATTCTGTAATAGGTTTTTGACATAAAGCATTGTCAGTTGATAAAGTTGGTGGTATCTGTGCAATGCTAATACTTTTTTCTATATAAATGTAATTTTTATCTTGCTTATACTCTTGAGGTATAGATGAGTAACTTGCTATTAATTTTTTCTTTAACTTAAAGGTAAATATATTTTTTTGAAAAGTAATAGACATAAATTCTTTTAATAAATATCTACCTGAATCACTTCTTGGTTCATTAATTAAAAAATCTGATATGATTTTCTCATTTTTAACTATGATAACCTTATACCATTGAGTACCTATATCTGCTGTTGCTTCAATGACAAAAACTATATAAGGAGATTGTTGTGAAGATGAATATTGATAGATCTTGAAACCGGGACCGTCGTACTTTTGGGTTTTATAATCGATCACACCTATCTTTTTGTTATTTACCAATAGGTTAAAGGTTTCGCTTGTATCACTGTAGGTAAACCTATATTTTTTACTACTAAATGAATTTCCGGTCTCATCAGAGTCTAAAACTTTGAATTGATTGAAATCAATTCTAGTTGTTTGACTATATTCTTGCGTGATATTATTTATTTTAGATATTGGGTTGGATGTAAAATGACTTTTACATCCAACTAATAATAAAATATAAAGAAGTATAATTAATTTATTCATTTTCTTTATCTTTCATTTTTAACTTTAGTTTGTTCTTCTTCTTTTATAGGTTTTAACCTTACGAAAAAAGCAGGATTATATCTATTTATTAATCCTTTGCCATTACCCAAAGGTTTTTTTGCGATTTCGAAATGTAAATGGGGTGCATGTCCTTAATTAGCTATCGAACCAGACACTCCGGCATAATCTAATAGTCTAAACTCTTTTTACTTTATCGATTGTAAATCAGTTTGGTTAGCGCGCAAGCTTGTATTTGTTTACGTCTGCATATAAGTTATTGTAAGAGGTTCTGCTGGGCGGTTTCAAAAATATGTTTCAATATCATATGGTTATATCAATATTACGGCCAAAACGTCATGCATGCAAGGTAAGGTTATGTGGTTTTAAATTTAAAATCATCACAAAACAACGCACGATAAATAAAAGTGTGATATAGCCGAATTTGGCTAGGATTAAAATTATATGATAATAAATATATTTTATTGATTTTTTGTTGCTTATAAATGGCAATTTTATCATATTTTATGTCATCTAAAATGCTTAATTCTTGCGATTTAAAACCTTTCCACCGCTGCGTAGTTTTGTATAATTCGCAATATCAGACATCGGATGATGTTGGTGTGCGCAATTAAATTGCAGAATTTTGCCATAACTGTGTCCTGAGGAATCATTATATGCTGAAAGCAAAAAATAACTTATTGGCTTTAGGTTTAGCTGCTGCCTGTTTACTGTCTGCCTGCTCGCCTACGAATAAAAGCCAGACTACCGCAGATAGTAATACTAAGAAGGTGGCCATTACCGCCATTGTTGAACATCCGGCACTTGATGCTGTGCGTAAGGGTGTGATCGAAGAACTCAGAGCAGAAGGTTATGAAGAAGGTAAAAACCTGCAATTGGATTTTCAGAGTGCACAAGGCAATACAGCAACCGCTGGGCAGATTGCTAAGAAATTTGCAGGAAGCAATCCGGATGTAATTGTGACCATCGGAACCCCAAGTGCGCAATCAATGGTAGCTTCTAGCCATACAATACCAATAGTCTTTGCCGCTGTAACTGATCCGGTTTCAGCAAAATTGATTCCAAGTTGGGAAGCCAGCAAAACGAATGTCACCGGTGTTTCTGATGAACTGCCATTACCTGCACAAATTGATATAATGAAAAAAACGGTTCCTAATCTGAAATCTGTTGGTTATGTTTATAGTCCGGGTGAAATTAACTCTACTGTTGTTATGAAACAGTTGCAAACGTTGTTGGCCAAAGACGGTATCAATCTGGTTGCAGTACCGGCGCAGCGTACAACCGATGTACCACAGGCAGCCAAAAGCCTGCAAGGCAGAGCAGACTTGATCTATACCTCACTGGATAATAATGTGGTATCAGCTTATGAATCGATGTCCAAAGTGGCCAAGGATATGAAAATGCCATTAGTGGCATCCGATACTGGTTCAGTTAAACGCGGTGCAGCCGTTGCTTTAGGAGTGAATTATCATGAGCTAGGCGTGGCCACGGGCAAAATTGTTAGCCGTATTTTAAAAGGTGAAAAACCGGGAGATATTCCTGTTCAGCGTATGAGTGCTGATCAATTAGAATTGTTGGTAAGTAAATCAAATGCTGCGGAGCAAGGTATAACGCTTTCTGCAGAATTGCTGAAACAAAGTAAAATGATGGATTAGTATTAGTCAATCTATTTCCATGCTGGATAAACATCGGCAGGCTTAAATTTAGCTTTGCCGATGTTGTTAGTATTATTAATCATATTTATTTAACTGGTTATTATGTCTTCAATTGCATTATTTGGAGCCTTGGAAAGCGGGCTAATTTATGCGCTCGTGGCTCTGGGTGTGTTGATTTCTTTTCGCATACTTGATTTTCCCGATCTGACCGCTGATGGCAGTTTCCCATTAGGTGGTGCTGTTTTTGCTGTCTGCGTTACTCATGGTATTGATCCATGGCTTGCCTGTGCACTCGGTTCACTGGCTGGTGCAATATCTGGATTATTGACTGGGTGGTTGCATGTATCATTGAAAATTATGCAGTTACTGGCCAGTATTCTGGTTATGGTGGCGTTATATTCCATCAATCTGCGCATTATGGGATCTCCAAATTTACCACTATTGGGGCAGGAAAGTGTATTTTCTCCTTTTATTAATGCTGATAATGCCAATCAATATTGGGTACAGCCATTGGTTATATTCGGCTTCGTCATCGTTGCTAAATTGTTTATGGACTGGTTTTTTTCGACCGAAATCGGTCTGTCTATTCGTGCTACTGGTGTCAATGCGCGTATGACACAAGCTCAAGGCATTAATACCTCACGATCATTACTACTTGGACTTGCCTTATCAAATGCCTTAATCGGCTTGGCCGGTGCTTTATTTGTGCAAACACAGGGTGGAGCAGACATTTCCATTGGTATTGGAACAATTGTCGTTGGCTTAGCGGCGGTGATTATTGGTGAAACATTAATCCCAGGAAAACGCTTTTTGGTTATTACCTTGGCTGTGATTATAGGGGCAGTTTTATACCGGGCCTTTATTGCATTGGCTCTTGGTAGCAGTACGTTACAGACTATCGGCTTTGGGCCTCAGGATTTAAATTTAATTACAGCTATATTGGTTGTATTAGCTTTACGTTTACCCGCCATCAAAAGCCATTTCAAAAGGAAATTTAAAGCATGATGCACGCTGAAAATTTACAGCTAACGTTTAATCCAGGCACACCCATTGAGAATCATGTATTACGTGGCTTGAGTCTAAAGATTGCTGAAGGTGAATTTGTTACGGTTATCGGTAGTAATGGTGCAGGTAAGTCAACTTTTCTCAATGCTATTAGTGGTGATGTAAGCGTTGATTCTGGAAGTATTTGTATTAATAATAAAAATGTGACTGGCAAACCTGCTTATAAACGCGCACCTTTGGTTGCACGAGTTTTTCAGGATCCCTTGGCAGGAACTTGTGAAGCGCTGACTATTGAGGAAAATATGGCTTTGGCTTTAAAGCGTGGTCAACGACGCGGTTTACAGTTAGCGATTAACAGAGAGCAACGCGAACTTTTTCGAGAAAAACTAGCAGTACTTAACCTTGGTTTAGAAAACCGTCTGACTGATCGGATAGGCCTATTGTCTGGTGGACAGAGACAGGCAGTCAGCCTGCTGATGGCTTCTTTGCAATCATCAAAAATTCTATTACTGGATGAGCATACAGCAGCACTGGATCCGAAAACAGCAGCATTCGTGCTCGAATTAACAGATAAAATCATTAATGAAAATAATTTAACCGCTATGATGGTGACTCATTCCATGCAACAAGCCTTACAGCATGGTTCACGTACTATTATGTTGCATCAGGGGCAGGTATTGATTGATGTCAGCGGTACAAAAAGAGCCAATATGACAGTCAGTGATTTATTGCAAATGTTTGAATTCAATCAAGGTGAAGAAGTTAGCGATGATTCCTTGCTGCTTGGCTAAGCCAAATAGTTAAATTTTCATAAATATCTCTTTTATACCCTGTAATTCTGGGTTTATTAAGGAAAATTTACTATGTCTGATTCAGGGCTTATATTACTGAATAAACCTTATGGTGTGATTTGTCAATTTAGTGCACACAATAAATATCCGACATTACAACAATATGTACCAATAAAGGATGTATACCCTGCTGGCCGCTTAGACACGCAAAGTGAAGGATTGTTGCTCTTAACCGCTGATGGAAAATTACAAGCCAAAATTGCTCATCCCAAGTATAAATTGCTCAAGACCTATTGGGTTCAGGTTGAAGGCCAACCCAATGAAGCAATGTTAGAACAATTAAGGCAGGGAGTTGATTTAGATGATTTCATCACTCAACCAGCTAAGGTAAGACTGCTAAATTTGCACGAATCTGATAGACTTTGGCCACGAGTTCCACCCATTCGGGTGCGTAAAACTGTTCCCGATTTCTGGTTACAAATCCAAATTAGTGAAGGAAAAAATCGTCAAGTCCGAAGAATGTGCGCTAAAGTTGGCTGGCCATGTCTTAGGTTAGTTCGGGTGGGAATAGGTGGTCTGAATGTTTTCAGCCAGAAACTAGCCTTAGGACGGTGGCAATGGATAAAGCAGCACGAATTGTTTTAATTGTCTCTCTGCTAAACAAAGCTTATATAAAATTTTGCTGATATGTTGTTGTTCAGTTTTATTGTTTCTTAGTCAAAAAACATACTCCAGATTCATGAATGTTTCTGGGGTATGTTTTGCGAAACTAAATAGTCAAATGGCTGTTAAAAAGCAGGAATAATAGCACCTTGATATTTTTCTATGATGAATTTTTTCACTTCTGGAGAAGTCAAGGCTTTTACCAGTTTCAAGATTTCAGTGCGGGTTTCATCACCAGTGCGGACTACTATAATATTGGCGTAAGGAGAATCTTTCTGCTCAATGTACAATGCATCTTTAGTAGGCACCAGTTTAGCTTCAAGTGCAAAATTGGTATTGATAACCGCTAAAGTAGCATCATCCAATGTACGTGGCAACTGCGGTGCTTCTAATGCTGTAATTTTCAGATTTTTTGGGTTATGAACAATATCATTTACTGTAGCAGTAATTCCTACATTGTCTTTTAATTTTATTAGACCCGCTTTTTGCAATAACAATAGCGCGCGTCCGCCGTTAGTAACGTCATTTGGAATGGTTACCGAAGCACCATCGCTGATTTCATTAAGTGATTTAATTTTTTTAGAGTATATACCCATTGGTTCAACATGAACATTTAAAATGCTAGATAATTTAAGATTGTGTGTTTGCTTAAAATTATCTAGATAAGGCTTGTGCTGGATGAAGTTTGCATCAACATCTTTTTCCGCCAGAGCAAGATTGGGGCGAACATAATCTGTCATCTGCACTATCTGTAAATCCACGCCTTCTTTCTCAAGCATTGGCTTAACTATGGCTAGAATTTCTGCATGTGGAACCGGCGATGCTGCTATTTTAATAGTTGTTTTGCCTTCAACTTTAGCAGTACTGGCTGCACTAGCACTTTGAGTTGATCCTGTTTCACTTTTTTGAGAGCAAGCTGCCAACAAAGAAGCCACAGCCGTAATGGAAAGTAAAGTTAGCAATAATTTTTTCATTATTATCCTTTGTGTTTATTTAGTGACAGAAAAGTAAACATTAACACAAATATGTATAATTATGTGTTGTTTAATCTAATAATAATTGAATTGTGTCTCATTATGTTGTTTTAGTAAACCTAAACTGATGTATAAGACGATGACATTGAAAATTCAACTTAATCTTTTTTATTCCAATTCAGCTAAAACTAATTAAAAAATCGGAACAGATATAACCAAAAACTTAGCCAGCTATCCGCTTTCAGAACGAGCGATGTATTTAAAGACAAAAAGGATGTGGATGCAAGTACAGCCAGAATTAAATGACCGTCAGCTCCAGTGCATTTTTTAAAGTGGTTCAAATATTTGGGTATTGAAAATACTTCCTCAGCCAAATTGACCTTTGTTAGCACGCATGGTGTATTGGTACTGATGATTGTCTCTGTACTGAAATTTTATGCTTAGAAACAATAGCTTTTTTTGTAAGTATACTGTGTATGTGTATATTATTCCATCTTTTAATGCATTATTTCATTAGAAAGGCATATTGGACCAAACAACTACAACCGATTTTGGCTGAGTTCCAAGCAAAAAATTGTTTTGCGTGACGATCATAATTATAAGCAACGTTATCAATTAGCTAGCTGCTATTTTTTACAAGCATAATAACGGCTGATTACCGGCGATCGGGAACAAAGAAGAAATGGTCAAGAACCGGCAGAAGAGAGTACTGCTATTTATTTTAAAACGAGAATTCAGAAAATGCTGCACTATAATTTGAATATTATTTTTGCGCCAAAGCAAATATGATAGAAATGGCTGAATTTGCTGATAGCTTAACGCATAAATTGCAAATTCAGCGTTCTGAGGACGTTGACCAATACGGTTGACTATTATTGGTAATCAAGATGACTTTAATAAATTGCGCAGATATTTACCGGTAAAACTTTTGGAGTTGGCTGCAACTTGTTCAGGTGTACCTTCAACCACAATGGTTCCGCCACCATCACCACCTTCAGGCCCTAGATCAATAATATAATCTGCAGTTTTAATCACGTCCAGATTGTGTTCAATTATCACAATACTGTTTCCTTTGCCTTTCAGGCGGTGAATGACTTCGAGTAGCATAGCAATGTCAGCAAAGTGTAAGCCAGTGGTTGGTTCATCAAGGATATACAAAGTTCGACCAGTATCACGTTTAGATAGTTCCAATGCCAGTTTGACTCGCTGTGCTTCGCCTCCAGATAGAGTCGTTGCCGATTGTCCAAGACGAACATAACCCAAGCCAACATCTTGCAATGTTTGCAGCTTACGTTTAATTGTTGGCACGGCATCGAAGAATATACAAGCATCTTCAACTGTCATTTCCAAAACTTCGCTGATGTTTTTGCCCTTATATTGCACTTCCAGTGTTTCGCGGTTATAACGTTTTCCATGACAAACCTCACAGGGTACATAAATGTCTGGCAAAAAGTGCATTTCCACTTTAATAACACCATCTCCTTGACAAGCTTCGCAACGTCCACCTTTCACATTAAAAGAAAATCGTCCTACGCTATAACCACGTTCGCGTGATAATGGTACGCCGGCAAACAGTTCACGAATAGGGGTAAATAAACCGGTATAAGTGGCAGGATTAGAACGTGGTGTACGACCAATAGGGGATTGATCGACATTAATCACCTTATCCAAATGTTCTAATCCAGTTATTTCTTCATACGGAGCCGGTTCAGTACTAGCACGATTTAATTCTCGGGCAGTAATTTTGGCTAATGTATCATTGATTAGTGTCGATTTACCACTTCCGGATACGCCAGTAACACAGGTAATTAATCCTAGTGGCAAATTCAATGTAACATTTTTAAGATTATTGCCACTGGCCCCTCGCAAAATTAACAATCGCTGTTTATCTATTGGTGTACGTTTAGCTGGTATGGCAATGGCTTTTTTACCACTCAGGTACTGTCCAGTAATCGATTCTGGGCAGGCAGCAATTTGTGCTGGTGGTGCGGCTATAATTACATTACCACCGTGTTCGCCAGCGCCAGGACCCATATCTACTACAAAATCGGCAGCTCTAATTGCATCCTCATCATGTTCCACCACAATAACACTGTTGCCTAAATCGCGCAGATGCTTCAAGGTATCCAATAAACGATCATTATCGCGTTGATGTAAACCGATAGATGGTTCATCCAATACATACATCACCCCAGTCAGGCCGGAACCGATTTGACTAGCTAGCCGGATGCGTTGAGCTTCTCCGCCAGACAAGGTTTCAGCACTTCTAGCTAAACTTAAATAGTTCAGACCGACGTTGATTAAAAAGCCCAGCCGTTCGGTGATTTCTTTGAGAATTTTTTCAGCTATCTGTTTTTTATTGCCTTGCAGATTTAAATTTTCAAAAAAATGAAGTGTAGCCGTTAATGGCCAAGAACTTATTTCATGTATTGGTTTCTCGCCTACATATACATAACGCGCTTCAGGACGTAAACGAGCTCCACTACATGTAGGACAAGCACGGTGGCTTTGATATTGACTTAATTCTTCACGTACGGTGTTGGAATCAGTTTCGCGGTAGCGCCTTTCCAAATTTGGAATAATGCCTTCAAAAGGGTGGTTGCGAGTAAAACGAGTACCGCGTTCAGACAAATAGGTAAATTCAATTTCCTCTTTACCTGAGCCGTATAGAATAATATTTTTTACTTTATCGTTCAGCTGACAGAAAGGTGTATCAACATCAAAATGAAAATGCTGTCCCAAAGATAGTATCATTTGAAAATAGAAAGTATTACGCTTATCCCAGCCTTTGATCGCTCCTCCAGATAAAGACAGTTCAGGATGCATAACCACTTGCTCAGGATCGAAATAATCTAAACTGCCCAAACCATCACAATCAGGGCAGGCACCCACTGGATTATTAAAACTGAACAATCGCGGTTCAAGCTCCTGTAGGCTATAGGAACAAACTGGACAAGCAAAGCGTGCGGAAAACCAATGTTCTTGGCCATTGTCCATTTCTAGAGCTAAGGCGCGTTCATTGCCGTGACGCAGTGCAGTTTCAAAACTTTCTGCCAGACGTTGCTTCATATCGGCACGTACTTTAACCCGGTCAATGACTACATCAATGTCATGCTTAATGTTTTTTTGCAGCTTAGGTATTTCTTCTAAGGCATAAACTTCACCGTCTACTCGTACTCTAGCAAATCCCTGAATTGCTAAATCTGCAAAAAAATCAACAAATTCGCCCTTGCGACCCCGGACAGCTGGCGCCAATATCATTACTCGGGAATCTTCAGGTAAAGCCAGAACGTGATCTACCATTTGTGAAACTGTCTGACTGGTTAATGGTAAATTGTGTTCAGGGCAATAAGGAGTGCCGATTCGTGCATACAATAAGCGTAAATAGTCATGAATTTCAGTAACCGTACCTACAGTAGAACGGGGATTATGGCTAGTGGCTTTTTGCTCAATAGAAATAGCTGGTGACAATCCTTCTATCAGATCAACATCAGGCTTATCCATCATTTGTAGAAACTGCCGGGCGTAGGCAGAAAGACTTTCAACATAGCGTCGCTGACCTTCTGCATAAAGGGTGTCAAAAGCAAGTGAAGATTTACCACTTCCAGACAGACCGGTAATCACGACAAGTTCATGCCTTGGAATGTCCAGATCTATATTTTTAAGATTGTGCGTGCGTGCGCCGCGTATACGAATAATATCGTTATCTGACATGATGCTTTAGCCTGAAGCTGAATGAAAAGAGTTGAGCTTTAACTTGATTGCAAATTGATAAAACAAACTTTTATTATACCCATTTCAATCTTTTATACCAACGCAATCAAGTAAACGTTTTATTGTTTGCGTAAAATAAATCTCATAAAATCAATACGTAATTCTTTATTGCGACTTAAATAATACAGTACAGGCAGATTTCCGGCTGCTACGATGAAATACAGCGCATTTATATTATCAAATAACCAGATTAAGACTACACTCATAACGGAAGCTACGACCATAAATAGCCCGTTGATAATATTATTGGCGGCAATTGCATGAGAGCGGAAATTATCTGTGCTGGCTGTTTGCAGCCACGTGTACAATGGCAAAGAAAAGAAACCACCGAAAAAGCCGATGCAAATAATACTGAGCATGATAGGAAAAGCGTTATGGCGGGCTACAAATCCAAAGATATTATCAATTTGAATAAAATTTGCTCCGCTTGTTAGCCACACCAGCAGCATTCCGGAAAGGCTTAGGCCTACAGTACCGAATGCTACTAGACTGAGATGCAGTTTATGCTTACTTATGCGGGCACAGAGGATGGAACCAGTGCCAATGCCTATAGAGAATAAAGTTAGCATCAGATTGAAGACCTGATCATTGCCGCCAAGATGGAGACGAGTAAATGTAGGCAGCTGAGTAATATAAATTGAACCTAAAAACCAAAACCAAGAAATGCCCATTATAGCCATCCATACATTTTTCTGCTGATAGGTTTGCCTTAGCAATTGCAGTGTACTACGGGCAATATTTGGTTCAATACATTGTTGGGGAAACTGGGCAGGTACACGAGGCATTTGTATACTGGAAATTTGCCCCAGCACAGCTATGATAATCAGAATGGTGGCTAGCAGAAAAATATGTGTTCCAGCTAACATGGTCCCAAGTATCTGACCAAACAAAATGGCCAGAAATGTACCGCATTCTATCAAACTATTACCGCTGAGCAACTCATGGCCTTCTAGATATTCCGGTAGAATAGAGTATTTAAGCGGACCAAACAAGGTTGAATGAACACCCATTAAAAATAAAGCAAGCAACAATACAGACAGTGTTTGATGCAAAAAACCAATTACAGCTAGAATCATGATGACTATTTCTGCTACTTTTATCCAGCGAGCTACAATCGCTTTATCAAACTTATTGCATATTTCACCAGAAAGAGCTGAAAACAGAAAAAACGGCAGAATATATAATAAAGCCCCGATATTGAGCATTTGACTGCTCGGTATCCAGGAGTGAGCGCCAAGACCATAAAAACTGATTAACACAAATAATGTTGTTTTAAAAAGATTATCATTTAAAGCCCCGAAAAATTGAGTTCCGAATAAGGGTAAAAATCTTTTGGTTGCTAAAAATGCAAATTGTTTTTTCGAAGGTAGTAAATCGGGTGTAGACATGGTTATCCTTACTGGAAAAAGAAACTTTTCGGATAATTATAATGTACCGGTTAAATCATTGAGCAAAAAATGCACACCTTGCAAAACGAGGTGTTGTTGTTGCAGTTGACCAATTATTTTATTGTGTGCATCACATAATTGGACATTGTCCTTTTTTTTATGCCATTTTAATCCGCCTTGTTGAGATAGGCCGCTTAATATCTGCCATTCAACTGTACAAGCAAGTTGTTCGATTTCATCAGCCTGTGCCTTAATGGCATAATAACCAACTGCTCCGTCAGCATATGTAGAATCTTCTTCATCCATGAGTACCAAAAAGCCCAAATGTCGATTGTCAGAATTACTGATACTAAAATAAAGCATAATTAGAAAATCTTTTTCTAGAACAAATTGATAAAAATTTAATGGTTTTTGATTTTAGCAGCTAAAAAAGGTCTGTGCTAATAGACTTCACTTTAGTCGTTCAATAGTGCATGTGTTTAACTGTACAATTAGACTGCAGATTTTCACAATGCACATGTATGTTTTTAAAAAATATGTTGAAAATTAGATTTTGTGCATGAGTTTTAATTACTTCTATTATGTGTGGCAGTTCTTTTAGCGCAATCAAATTGGTTTATGTCATAATAGATTCTGTTTTAGTGGTTTTTATTGTTTGATATTGACTGCGCTTATTACGATATTCACTCGTTATCTCAATTTAAATCCTGTATTCACTTAAAAAATTGTCTATTACCACGAATTGTATTGGATTTAGTCATTTGGTCTATCACTGATTTATTACAGGTCAGAGAGCTGAAACTTAAGCCAGCAGTGAATGCTGTCACGATCATGATTAAATAAATAATAATTAATATGTAGGTTGGATTGTTATTTTGAATAGAAAATACCAGTACTAATATTCCTACACGGAAGAGTGGCTTTTATGAGTGTTTTATTATTGAAGGGCAAATCAGAACAGAAGAATAGTACGTTCTTGCTTCTTTCAGGTTTGGTATTTTTTGTTATAGTCATGGGCTTCTGGATTGGTTAGTACCAAAAATTTTGCGCAAGATGAATGCTAAAATATAAATCTCTTTAGCTGTTTAATCAATTTGCCCATGATGCAGCTCTTAGTAGAGCAATAGAATGTAGAAATTTCCGTGCAGGTTACTGAAGCAATAATTACTTTAGGTATAAGTTGCAGCCTAATAAACGTTTGAAACTAAGGTATTGAAAATAGCAACAGCCAGTATCAGCTGAATATTTCTGGGCTATAAGCTTGTATTTGGCATAATTTTAGTTGTTATTTTGTTAAAAAATCATTTAACTACGCATGCATTGGCTAAAATGATTGAGCTTATCTGGGGCGGGCATCACTTGCATATTCATTCCCAAAAGCGTTTACTCAACTATCTAAATATAAAAAGCCAGCACTTTCGTACTGGCTTTATAAATATAAATGCATTGTTATTTTAAAATCAGTTATATACCAGTGAGTTTAAGTTTCTGTCCAGGTCGCAGTAATTGTTTGCCGTGTACCTTCTGTAATTTACTTACCGGAATTTTTAGGTTATGGGCAATGCTGGTTAAAGTGTCACCTTTTTTGACAGTATAGGTAGCAGGTATTGTTGGTTTACTACTGTTAGTAGGTTTGGTTTTATTGCCTTTGCCGGCTACAGTAACGAAGCGATTGCTTTTACCATTACTGTTGCCTGTAATATTCAATACCTGACCCACTTGAATATTGTGTCCACGCAAATTATTAGCAGTAACCAAATCAGCCACATTGACATTATAACGTTGTGCAATTGTAAACAAACTATCACCAGCAACAACTTTATGGGATTGCTTACGGCTTCCAGCAACATTAATTACACCACGATCTGTATTTTTAACCGTCCGAGTTTCAGCAACACGTAATGCCTGTGCTTCTCCGCGCTCTGTCTGGGCCAGAGCACGTTTCACTGCAGCCGCAGCATTTGACTGAAGATCGTTATTTTTTACCAAAGCCATTAGAGCATCGTTATTACTGTTGCTAACTGGAGCATTTATCTCAACTGTGGTTCTATCTTCTAATTTACTTGACGCAACAGTCATCAATTTATCATTCGCTGAATTTGCGATGGACTGATTGAGTTTAACAGTGGTATTAGTAGCTAAAGTAGAGGTATTGGTCACAACTGGCGTTGCTTTATTCACAGCCAGATTGGTGGTGTTTGCCATTATTGATGGGGCTGTTTTGTTTACCACAACATTGCTGGGCTGTACTTTAATGGTACTGGTATTGCTATGTGTTGCAAAAGTACCTGGGGGTAGCACAGGTTGGGACATGGCAATATTCAGCAATGGATCATCATCGCTATTTTTTAATATATCTAAATCTTGTGAATTAATGGTATTTTTGCTGAGCAACAGACTGCGCCCGGCAGGAACAGTATTGGCCGTAAGATTATTCAAACGTTTTATTTCTGCAGTGCTCATACCTGATTTTGCGGCCAGATCAGCAATATTGGTATTGGTATACGCTTTATAGACATTCCACGAAACCAATGAATCTTTATCGGCTTGACGATAATTACGTTCAAATGTACTCACCGCAGTAATCGGCAAAAGCATTTTCCGATTTTCTTTAGGAATGAAAACCGGACTTTTAAAACTTGGATTCAAAGTCAAAAATTCACTAGTAGAAATATTGGCTAAACGTGCTGCGGCATCAATATCTATCGGCTGGTCGATGGTAACAGTCTCAAAATAAGGACGATTAGGTACTGATACGAGATTGATACCAAATGCTTGAGGATTATCAATAATATTACGCACAGCCAATAATTTCGGAACATAATTACGGGTTTCGTTCGGCATGCGCAAATTCTCATAGGTCGGATCAATACCAGCTAGTTGTGCACGTTTTACCGCTTTGCCAACATTTCCTTCACCCCAATTGTAGGCTGCCAACGCAAGAGACCAGTCACCAAAAAGACCATATAGATATTGCAAATAGGTTAAAGCTGCATCCGTAGCGGCATAAACGTCATGTCGACCATCATATAGATTAGTTTGTTCAAGACCATACTGCCGGCCACTTTTGGGCATAAACTGCCATAAGCCAGATGCGCCAACAGGTGATTTTGCTTTATTGACAAAAGCGCTTTCAATGAAAGGCAATAATGCTACTTCAGCTGGCATCTGCCGTTTTTCTGCTTCATTAACAATATGATAAAGATATGGTTGACTACGCACAACCGTACGATTGAAATAAGCACTATGAGTAGAATAATATGACTCATGTTTGCGGATTATTTCTGGGTTGACTTCAGTCATGCGAAAATCCTGACGAATACGCGCCCAGATATCGTGTGATGAACTAGCCTTACCTTTTAGTGTAGCTGCATTTAGATTCATAATTGCCAATCCGATACCATTGCTGGTGTAAGATTGAGCAAAAGAGAAGTTTGGAGCTAACACCAAACTGGTCATTGCCAGTACCATATGCTTCAGTTTAGCCATTCGTTTTACCGTAAAATTTGTGCAAAATCTACTAAATATTAAATACGATGGCGTTTACGGTCAAGGATAAACATCTATTTTTACAGTAATCATGAAAATAAAATAAAATCATAGAATGTTAATGTTTGCTTCTAAAACAACTGAAAGTGAGGTTTTACATGAGTTTTAATTGCTTGCAGAACTGGTTTGCCAGTACAGCTTTCGGAAAATATCTTTCTGAGCTAGAAAGACAATTTTTACAACAGAAATTATCAAAATTACGTTTTGGCACCATATTACAAAACGGTTTTCCAGCATGGCAGTTTAAAGACGTCTTTGCAACAGAGGCTCAATATATTATTCAAAATAATGATTATGCAGAGCACACCATGTTAATCGCGGATTCTTTAGCAATGCCGTGGAACGACCAGTGTATAGATACGCTAATCTGGCCACATGGCATAGATGAAATAGTCACAGATGAGCAAGCCTTGACAGAAGCAGCGAGAATTTTGGTTCCAGGTGGTTGTATTTTATTAACCGGATTAAACAACAAAGGATATTGGCGTTTTTATTACCGGCGGCAAGCAAACTTGAAATTATGGCAGCCAAGATCAGTTGCTAATGTGGTAAATAAATTAAAGATACATAATCTTTATTTAACTGAAGGGCATTTTCTCGGTTATGGTGTGCCAGGCTGCTACGGAACGGGTCATCAAACAATCGAATTTATGGGAAACAGATGGTGGCCACATCTGGCTGCTGTGTATGGCTTAGTATTTGTGAAACGAAATATCCCGTTAACGCTTATCCCAAATCAGCTTACAAAAGAGAAATTAGACAATGACTTATTGGGCGTTAAAATTATGCCTTTATGTGCCAAAGATCAATAAAATAAATATAAATGTCCCTAAGCAGGCAGTTTTAACTCTGACGAAAACGTTTCAGTAAAAATAATGGTTACAACACGTTAGCGTGTATTCTTTAGTTCCTATTATTTTGCAAGAATTAATATTAAAAAAGTGTGTGTATTTAATGATTTGATATAAATTATATAAACTATTCTAACTATTTGAATTTAATATTAAGACATGAATGTATACAATTAAGATTAATCAAAAAGGATAGCATAGACAATAATAGTAAGCAACAAAACAAAAAGTTAATTAAAGAAATATAAAATTATCTTAAAATGCAAATAAAGAGAAATAATACAAGTTGGACACCGGACATGCTTAATGTTCTTAAGAAAAATCTTTAGAAAAAATTGACCAATAACAGATTATTACAATGAATTTTTTTCTTATGACTCTGTTTTATTATCTGTATGACGCCAAATCATTGAGACAAACATGTACCTCGGGATTATAGTAAGTGATTAAAAAAATTTTTTAATCAGAAATACTAAGCAAGAAGGTGAGAATATGATCAAAATCTTAGGAAATATAGTTTATTTATGGAAAAAATAACATATAAAAATATGTTTTACTGTTGTTTTTAAAATAGAAATGCTCGATGAATGGCTAGATTTAATACAATATAAATTATTTTTTGATATTATTCAGTTAAAAAGATTAAAGGAAACAAGATATAGAAATAATCAAATGGGAACGATAATACGATCAAGAATTACTCATTTGAGAATAATAATTAGAAATATAAAATAAATGTAATTTTAACACCTTAATAATAAATGAGATTTTATAATCTCAATAGATAAAATTTTACTGTATAAACTCCCTTGTAAATACTCTAAGTTTAGTGCAAGATTCAAGTAGAAAATAATACTGCTTATCTTAGGGTTTGATACTCAATCGGTATTATATTATTTAATGCTTGATGAGCTCTTTCGGGGTTATAAATGCTTAGCCAATCTTCGATTACTTTTATTTCTTACCCTAGGTTGTTAAAACGGTATAAATCCAATACTTCGATTTGATAGGTACAATTAAATGGTTCAATATACCCGTTTTGCTATTCCAGATAACGGCTCATCCTGCCAGCCAGTAAAATGACCGCCATATCACTGACTAACTCCTCACGGTTAAAGTCATTGATGATATTAAAGGTTCTCAACCGGCGTTAATGGCGACGACTGTTACGCATAAAAGCCATTGACCAACACTGACCTTGTTTATTGGGTACCAATCGTTTTTCTGGGCCTCGCGGAATAATACGTTGTTTACGCTTTACCTTGAGATTAAGCTTTGATTCACAATACACCCGTTTATGGTTGCATTTATAGCCGAGCTTGCTGATTCGATTAAAGCATTTAGGAAAGCCCCAGCATCAATGCCTATCCGTTATCGCACTGAATGCTGACACTATCAGTGTATCATCCACTAACTTAAATTGATAATAGTAAGCACAACGGCTTAAGCCAACAATAGCGCAGAGCTCATGGCAATAGTAACAGAATGACTTTCTTGTAGTTGCACAGCCCAAGCTTTACCTGAGTAAGTGGGTACTAAAACTTTTTTATGATTTGCTCCTGAGGCTGAGCTTTTAAACTTAGTTCAGCCAACATCTGCTTATGCTTGCGATTTTCAGCTTCCAGTTCCTTTGAGGATCTGCGATCTGAGGTTTCCATACCAGCGTATTGATCACGTCATCGATAGAAAGTTGAATTTCCCATGCCATGTATACCGCAAGTTTTTAATGAGCATAGTAACTTCAGTTTCATATAAAATAGCTACGAATTGATAGGGTGTTATTTATTTGATGTTTAAATCCTCTGGAGGTAATAAAGAAAATTTACTACTTCAGGACTATACTATTTTAGGGGATAGTTACACAGTCTATACATAATTAGCAAATATCTTGATTACGTTACGAGTAAAGGTAAAGATTGAAGCTCTATTCATATCGCAATCAATTATTCTGTCAACCAAAGTAAATCACACATGCAATAACAAATACTTTCGCTCCCAAGGGCTGATGACACGGAAATATTCAGAAACTTCCTGCTCTTTGACGGCAATATAAAGTTCTACAAAACGATCGCCCAGTAATTCATATATAGGTTCGCATTGACGCAAACGCTCAATTGATTCCTCAACTGTAGTAGGGAACTGATATGGTAAACAATAAGCATTTGTATCCATAGGTGAGTTAGGCGAAATTTGTTCTTTTATTCCAAGATAACCGCATGCGAGAGAACAGGCAAAGGCCAGATAAGGATTAACATCAACACCTGCTAAACGGTTTTCAATTCTTCTGGCTTTTCCGGTTGCACGCGGCACTCTTAAACCAACTGTACGATTGTCATAACCCCATTCGACATTAGTTGGTGCTGCGGTATAACGGGTCAGGCGGCGAAATGAATTAACATATGGAGCAAAAAAAGGCATGGTCTGGGGTAGATATTTTTGAAGGCCACCAATAAAATAAAAAAACAGTTGAGAGGGGGAACCATCTGCATTACTGAAAGCATTATTGCCATTGAGGTTTTTCAGACTTTGATGGATATGCATTGCGCTGCCAGGTTCGCATTCCATTGGTTTAGCCATAAATGTGGCATACATATTATGATGAAAGGCTGATTCGCGTACCGTACGTTTAAACAAAAAAACCTGATCAGCTAGATCAAGTGCTTTGCCATGCAAAAAATTAATTTCCATTTGTGCTGCGCCGATTTCATGTATAAGTGTATCCACTTCTAAATTTTGGGCATGACAGTGATCATATATTTCTTCAAAAAGAGGATCAAACTCATTTACCGCATCCACTGCATAGGAACGCCGCCCAAACTCAATACGTCCTGTACGCCCAATTGGTGGCTTCAGCGGAACATCTGGATCTGGATTGGGAGAAATGAGATAAAATTCCATTTCAGGTGCCACTAGTGGTTCAAGTTGTAAATTTTCAAACAGCTTGAGCACACGCTTGAGGACATTTCTTGGTGCGGTTTCTATAGGTAAACCTTGTGGAGAATAGCAATCGAAAATAATTGAGGCTGTAGGGTCTTGAGCCCAAGGGACAAAGCGAATAGTAGAAGAATCAGGCTTTAATTCCATATCTGCATCGGTTGTATCGAGCAGAGCTGATTGGGGGTATTCACCAGTAACCGTTTGCAGTAATACAGCTTCTGGCAAACGCATTTCAGGCTCAGATATAAACTTGTCTTTAGGAATAATCTTGCCTCGAGCTACGCCCGTAATATCTGGAAGAATACATTCAACTTCGGTTATACCATGTTCTTTAAGCCAGTTAAATATATCTTCATACATAAGTCACCTAAAATTAATTTGTTAGTCCTATTGTTCAATTGATATCTAAGTTTAAAAACTAAGTAAAATTATTTCCGATATGATGGATCTGTTAAAAATCCTTCGAATTAATACTCATTAATAAACCACTTTAATATCAGTTTACTATATATCTATACAGACCAATTTAGATAAATAAATGTGTAAAACTCCATTAAAATAATAAGTTATTTTATAAATATTTCATCAAAATGTTTACCAAAAAGAATACAATAAAATATGGATTTTTGCTTTATAGTCATTTTGCTATATATAATCAGTACGAAAATAAATTATTTGAGAATACAAGATTATTTATTTAGTAAATTAAAGATTAAGAATAAAAATAACTGTTTGATTTCGGGATAGTCTAAAGACTGAAAGAAATTTTGCCATACAAAAAATCGAAAAAAATAGTTAATTTTATAACAAAAAGGCAATATTAATAAGTTGATTTCATTATTGAATTTGGTGAAAAAATTTTTTCTATAAAATGAAATATACCAATAAACCTCAGTTACAATAAATGAAAAGTTGAAAGTAAAATGTCGTTTTATATCCTTTTGCGAGATTTAGAAATAACTTAGGAGTTATATTTGAACAAATCATTTACGCTGTTAAACAAATTTGTTGCATTACCAAACTTTGATTAAAGCTATTCATCAGAAAGTAAATACAAAATAATAAAAAAGATCTTGATAAGTACCTTATAGCTGGCCAAAAGTACTGGAATATCAACACATATCTAAACAACAAAATTAAGGGGTAGCTGTTTGTTAAATGCTAACGCAGGCAAATAGTCTAATGATGAATATCACCGTTGATGATTGTAGCAATAAGCCTAAGCTGCAAAGGCTTGTTGTCATTCTTCGGTTATCATGAATTTTTCCCCTTTAACCAATTCAGTTTTTATACTGTTAAATGTTGCTTCTGCCACTGCATTGTCATACCGACATCCCTTTTTACTGAGTGAACGCTGTAGATTAAATGTATTAATACACTTGTTTACCAAGCAATTGTTTAGCAAATGCCTTTGCTCTATCTGAATGAAATAGATGGAATGAAGACAGCGGTTGCTTAATCTGACTTAGTGCAGACATCACTCAATCTGCTGTTTTATGTTGTCCAACAAGATAACCGGCAATCTGTCGGTTCGATAAATTCAGTCGTACACACAAATCATTCCAGCAATGGTTAACACGAATATAGCTTAGGTCTGTCACGATAATCTGCTGCTAGGCACCGACATCCAACTGATGTTATATGCTTAGCTGTTGCTGCACTATTGCGTGCCATCTGATATGCTCGATAAGGTTTAAACGTATACTTTGGTCTTCATGCTAGCGACTTTATCAGTCGGGCAATGTCACGCCGATAAACACGGATACCTGTTGGTTATCAGGCCAAACCAATGCCTCTGGTTTCATAAGATGGATCGCTGTGTTTAACAATAGTCATTATTGTATTGGCGTCATGGGCGACCGATTTCGGTTTAGTGGTTTGGCACTGATAATAGGCATAATGTCGGGCTATCGCTAAGCCGCGACATCATGCCGCTAGCGCATAACAATGCTGGTTTACTTTCAGGCTTTTGAGTTTGTGCCATGATCAGTGCAGCCAGCTGTAGGATATGGTATTCCAACCGCAGCTGCTTGAGTTCTTTGCGCCAAGCGATCAGTTCATTTTGTTCTGGCGTGCGGTTTCTTTGGTCTGAAAAGAACCACTTTTGCATGATTGGCTTATGCAGCGGTCTAAAGCGAAAAGTGTCAAATCGTATTGCTTGACCAACTCACTGCGCGATTTTTCCTGCTGATTAAGTTTAACCATTTGTGTTTGGAAATCAGCACTAAAATTGCGTTATACGCGTTTTTCTTGATTCATTATCTTGCTCTTTTTAGAGTCAAGTTTATCTTACCGCCTAAAAAAATGTATGAATTAGTGTAACCCATCTACTAAGAATTTAGCGGGCACACGAGAATAATTTAAATATTAATCGCAAGCCGCTGGTTTTGCCTGAATCTAACTCACAGGTGCAACCAGCCGCTTGTGGTTTTAGGAAGTTATCAGCAATAATTTTAATTAGATATAATGAGTTCTAATTTCCCTCCATGACAGGCGTTTAAGGGTGGTTGAACACATCTTGACACCGCCAATTTGCAATTTGTTACCTTTGTTATCATATCCTATAGGCGGTGATTGGAAGCATTTATCAGGCTGCTGTTTAGTAGGATTGGGAGATGTAAGAGGCTTAAATGTGCCTGAATTAGAAGAAACTTTTTCATTACCTCCGTTAATAAAAGTATAGGCTATTAATCCTTGCTCCCCGACACTGCTTGATAATTCAGGATCAAGATCAAGATATGGATCATTTCTAGTTAAAGCGCCGCCGGTGCGGGCATTAAACTGAGTTGTACGAGTATAGACATCCGTTCGTTCGTTGATGGTTGTCGCAGCACAGGGATCTTTTGGTTTATTATCGCCGGTTACTGAATAAGAACGGGTTGTTACGATACCAGTGTATAAAAGCTGCTCTACTGGAGCCACGACACGTTCTCCATCTTCATGCAATTTGAAATACCAGCCCTTATATTTTTGTTGAGAAAACGGGTAACTACTTAACTTACCTTTATTTCCATTAAATATCATTACCTGCTGTAATAGCGAATCCTTAGTGATCAAAGCATCATTGATTTCATCTGGATCATCGTAGATACCATAAATAGCTTGTCTATCTTTGCTGTTCAAATCAGACTGGTATATATTGCTGCCAGTACCAAATACTATAACCAGTTTTTTATGAGTGTTTGCATTGTTCTGATTGGTAATGCTTTCAGCCTCGTATATAGCGGGAGCAGCAATTATCGGAGCGTCTGCAGAGAATATTTTGGTGGCAATCCATTTGGCTGGATCTGGATTACGCAGATCGAACCTGAATAAATTTCCGCCATAATCGCCGGCATAAACCAGATCAGCAACGCCATCGTTGTCCAGATCATAAGCAACTGGGCTGGAAAGACCGCCCGAACCGCCTGGACCTACCAGTTTGGCAATTTGTTCACCAGCAGCCATTCCAGTTCTCTCATAACCAGAAGTACCTACATCTATGCCTAATGCATCGTAAATATATAAAGCAGATTCAGGCGATTGTGCTTCCGGATGGGCCATATTGTCAGAATAGTTGTAGCCATTATTAATGAAGGCAGCCATTCTGATATGATCAGTGATAGATGTCATTGATGCTTTTATATCTTTGTTAACTCGGATACGCGAAGCTATAGGTGTGCCAATTGTATAACCAAATTGATTTTTATCACCGGAAGGTGTCTGAAACAAAAATATATCTTTATACCAGTTATTGCTATTCATATTGTCTGCAGCTATCGGTTTTCCGGAAATTAAGTCATTCCCACCAATATTAATAGCAAAAGCACCACGTCCGGCTTGCCCCATATTGGAAACCATAAAGATTGTGCTTGATGTATCTTTTCTTTTTTCGGTTTCATACACTGAGAATCCACCGTTTAATAAATAGCGGTGAGGATGATCTGAATCTCTGCCATACTTTTCGTCAGTCAGATCTTTATAATAATGAGCCACCAGATCACTACCATTATTACTCTGGCGCTCAATAGCCATTGGCATATAGTTAAACTTCAGATCATATGGGTGTTGTGGGTCATCAGTTGCACCAAACACATAAACCATACCGTCATTAGCTGATGTAATCATATATTTCTGATAATTCATTTTATCAGCACCGATGGACAAATGATCGCCGATGGATCGAATCGGGTTATCCAGTATATTGCCTATGTTACGACGGGTTTTATCAATAGTGTTTGCATCTAGTTTGTTGCGCTGGCGATAATCCAGTACAAAGCCATACTTTTTGATTTGCTCATCTGGTTTTGAGCGACTGTACCAGCTTAATAATCCCTCCAGCCACTCGGAGGTATTGTTATCACTATTTGGTATTTTAAAATAATCATTATCTAGTCCTCTAAGTGATTCGGAATATAAATAAGTTTGTTGTCCATCATTTAATAATAACTGGCGGTTAGCATAAGTAGGCTGTCTGTCACATGAAGTATGATCTATGTCATTTTTTGCATGAATACAGATCTTACTACTCCAAGAACCGGTCTCTATCTGTGCGGTAACCGTAGAATTCCCTGATGAGCCACCTGTTATGGCAACAGTAGGTGCTCTAGACGTAACATTGGTTGTTGTGGTTTTTGTTTCTCCGCTGATTTGTTGAAATATATTTTCAAAGGCATCAAGAATATCATGTTTTGAATTTGCATTAAAAAAGAATTTAGCATTTGGATTGGTTATTGGATCATAACTCGGTTTGGGGGAAGCTCCGTTGAGCAGATATTCGTGAGCAGTTTTCTGCATAGGAGTTAGTGCCTTGTTACCAAGGCCTACCCCTATGGTGAATGTCTGTGCTGTCTGGGTGAAATTTTTGGAATGGCCGGACTCTCCTGCTAATGGATTAGGGCCATCCCATGGCTGACCAGCATTATCATAAAGTCTTTTATCATTAATTTTATTTGTAGTAGTAATATAAGCAGCACCATCCTGCGTAACAAAATCTTTAGTATAGCTGTATTTACCAAAGCTTTTATTAGCTAAAGTAGTTGTATAATAATTTAATAGAAGGGGGATATTCACGGCAATATTTGATCTTATCTGATCACCATCAAAATAGCCATCATATCCATATCCCAGTACACCAGCGTAGTATGTGGAGTCCGTTATTGGAACGGTACCTACATCAAGACCGTCAGTTAGCAAAATCAAATAGGATTTTTGGCAGCGATATTGCAGTTTATTGATTATTGTATTTCTGACCACGGCATTCAAACGTAGTGCGGTAGGCGTGCCACCGTAGGGAATGAGTCCTTCAATATTGTAAGTTTTATTCCCAATAATATGATCTCTGATAAATTCGTATCCATCTTTAGTTGAAGTGTCATAGAATTGATTATAGTTTGGATATATGTACGGCCCATTGGGATTTTTTGGATCTTTTTCCAGAGGAGCCCAGCGAGTCATTGGTTGAAGGCTAAAATAAAAATCGTCCTTATATTTATCTAATATATCAGACAATACGTGTTTAACCATTGTCATTTTGTTTATGTCTTTGCCATTCTCATCTTTGGTTCTTTCGCAAAAACCGTAATAAATACTCTTGTGTTGTTCTACTGGCAGATCAGAATCATCAATGAGATCATATAAATTGCCCAGATCAGGTATCCCGTCTACTCTGTCATTTTCCGCACTCCAAGGAGAAGCAACACCCCAGTTATTACATTTTTTTGTATTGGGATCAAGGCTTTTGCAAGTGTAAGTATAATATCTACAGCTCCAGCCCATAGGATCATTCATACTGCCTGAATCATCAATATAGAAAGTGATATTTGGCTTAATATTGAAAGCTGTTGTAGTAGTTGATTTACTTTGCAGATGTAAAGGTATGTCGGCAAAAGTTTTGCTTGAGGCCTGTGCCTGAAATATAAATAAACCAAAAATGCTGGCTATCGCTTTTGAAAGGATTTTTTTACCATTATAAACTTGGGAATTGGCATCCTTATAATCCATAATACAATTACTCTCCACGCAATATACTAACACTAACCAGTTAATATAAAGATAAATACATTCTTAAAGTTAAAATAATTAATATTATTACTAATGCAATTATGATTGTTTAAACAAATAGTAAAAATTTGTTTAATTTTAAATGAATTTAATATTGAATTAATCAAATTTGCTTTTTTTATTAAAAAATATTAATTTTTATGTAAAAAAAATAAGCCAAGGTCATTTATTTTTAAATAACTTGCTTTTTATAGTAAATATATCAAAAGATAATATTTTAATTAATCTTATAAAATATATTAATAATTTTATTAAATTCATGTAATTATAATACAAATTATGAAAATTGATTAAAATTTTAATGATGATTATGAAAAGTGGTGGTGAAAGTATTAAATGAGATAATCATTATTTTGGTTTTGATATGCTGTATTGATAACTATTTTGGGCAAATTTAGCCTTTGAATTATTATAAATAAAATAGTTCTGCACAAAATTTAAATGATTCATAATAAGAAGTGAATATAAAACGACTAATATTACTTTAGTCATAAATTGCAAAATATAATTTAATTAACTGAGTCAGTTTTAATTTCTCTGGGTGATAAATATTTAAGTTGATTCGATATTTATACAGGTTAAAGGTAGGCTGCATTGGGCAGGAATTATTGCTATTAGTTTGATTATACATCTATTGTGTTTATGTAAATTTGGCTATTCCACGGGCTATTTTTACCTTGATAGTAATGGAGAAATTGCTTGTAGCGGTGTTGAAAATGTCTCTAGCTGGTGTAGTAGCGATGGTTTTGATTGGTGGTTGGGTATATTTAGTCAAGGATACAAATGAGTCCATGGCTGGAGTTAATATTCAACAACAACTAGATGGTTTCTTTATTGTGGTCAATACTAGGTTGTGTGTGGTTTTTCAGATAGAGAATAGTTATTTTGGCTGTAATGATATTACAATGACCTACGCCTGGATATAGCGAATGTTTATTCAGCTTAACGGATGGGTTACTACAGGTTCGTCGATCAATTTCACTCTATAGTTGGTCCGCATTATCGACTTTCTTCTCAATGCTAAGCCATTAATGGATTTTGCAGTTACAGTTGAAATAATCTTAGGCAAGTTTTGATCACTGTAGTTAAAGTTATTGTATCTATCTATGTCATATTTGGGCATAATGATTTTTAAATATGGTTACGCGCAAAAAGTACAGTTGAACGCTGCCACTTTATTAATTACATTTGATATCGGCATCGTTGCGTGATTCTATATTATTGTGATGTTTCTATCGGCTATTAAAGTGGAGTGTCATCGGTTTCATCATCATGAGGCAGGTTCATGTACGATTCCTCCGAGCAAGTTTTACATGTATTACCCACCAGATTGCGAGCAATAACTGGAAATTTACTGGTTACCTAAATTTCGTGGTAAATTCCAGGTTTTTTGAAATGACTAAGATCCTGTTTGTGTTTTTCTATTCACCATGCCCATCGATCGATCAGATGGCAAAATACATGATATAAAGATAAATACTGATGTGGTCTATTAAAGCATTTTAATTGAATACATGCGTCGATATGTGTTACAGCTATATCGAGTCTCCGGGGTTTTTCGTTAAATCTGTATTGATAAACGCAATCGGCTGCTATATGTCAATTTACCATTAGAGTCTAGTATCCTTATACTAATTAGTAATTGATGATTAATGGCGATTTTGTTTGGTAACACTTTACAAAAAAAATGATGTTGAGTTTGATACTATAAAACGAGGTGAGCATAGATGTGCATTAGGATATAGCAAAATATTTTTCGGCATCCATGTACTTATTGATTTAATGTTGCATAAACCATTAAAAAGGAGATTTGATAACAGCTTATTTGTATCTATACAGTTGCGAGAATGGTTTTTGTTGGTGTGGGACAGTTTGTCTAATATTATAATTTGACGCTAGGCTATAAAAATTTAATTACTGATTATGAAATATTTCATGTTTTAAAATAGTGAATTATAAAATAATTGTGCTTTGTGGTAAAAAAAAGCTTGCTCAGTTCTTTACTCTATGATTAAATACGCGCCTCAACAGTAGAGAGTGATGAGTTCTGTTGATGGTAGAGTATCTGCTTTACAAGCATCAATCAGCGGTTTAATTTGATCATCACCCACTAATTTCTGTTATTATGCATTGCATAGGATATGCGCGGTGGTAGCTCAGTTGGTTAGAGTACCGGCCTGTCACGCCGGGGGTCGCGGGTTCGAGCCCCGTCCGCCGCGCCAAAATTGTTATATTGTTTTACTAGGGTGATTAGCTCAGTTGGTAGAGCGTCTGCCTTACAAGCAGAATGTCGGCGGTTCGACTCCGTCATCACCCACCAATCATCTTTCCTTACCATCTCTCGCGGAATTATTTCAGATATCAGTTTTTAATGTTAATCAGGTTCTGATATTGCGTCGTTACTGTATAATATTCCTTCATTGAATGTTAATATTTTGTCATTAGTATAAAAATAATGGTGATGTCTAAACTTGTAGAGGCAATAGAAGCAAGTTTAACAATACTTATAAATAATCTATTGGGTTAATTTATAACATTAAATAATTACAGAAGAAAGAGCCCTGACTCATTGCTCATTTTGATCATAAGAATAGGTTAAGTTTGAAGATCAACGCTAAAATATTCGACCTAGTATTAAATTTTCAGCTGGATAGGATATATTAATTGATATAACTTTTTTAGGGGGTAAGGTAAACTTAACGCTAAAAAGAACAAGATATTGAATTATCAAAAACGCGTACGACGCTATTTTAGTGCTGATTTTAAAGCACAAATGATTAAACTTGATCAGCAAGGAAAATCGCGCAGTCAATTGATCAAGCAATACGATTTGACACCTTCCGCTTTAGACCGCTGCATAAGCCAATCTAG